>JANWYX010000432.1 GCA_025055055.1 Caldilinea sp.
GCTCAGGTCAGAAGACATCACCTTCCCAGGTACAACGTGATAAAGCAGAATCTGCGTCAGTTGACCTTCGGGGTCGGCGAGAAGCGTCTCGAGCGTGCCCTCAGGCAAGGCTGCAAACGCCTCATCGGTCGGAGCAAAGACAGTGAAGGGTCCTTCGCCCTGCAACGTCTCGACCAATCCTGCGGCGGAAACGGCTGCCACCAGCGTCTCAAAATTGCCCGCGTTCATGGCGATGTCCACGATCGTGCCGGGACCCTCATCTGCCGGAGCCTCGGCGGGCGGCTCGGTAGGGGTTGGCGCCACCGTCGCCATAGGAGCGGGCGCAACCGGCGCGCAGGCTGCCGTCACCAGTGCAACAATGAGCACAAGGGCGAGAGTTTTCATGAAATACATGTTATTTCTCCTTTCGTGTGTACAGTGGCTGACATTCGTGATTCGTTGAACGTAAATGTCGATGCAATTATTGTGCATTTACTGTTCAATCATTGTACAACATACTGGAGAGCTGTAATTTTCGAGGTGATGGGTCTTCCATTCTCATTACTTTTTCATTGAAATGGTACAATCCAAGCAAAGAGAGGAAGCGATGGGCGTATGGCGCAGCTCACAGAAACAATTCGTGCATTTTTCGAGGGCGCTGGCTCCGGCTCGCTGCTGGAGCGCATCGCAGCGTCGATGGATCCGGTGGCGTGGACATTGGTGATCTTATTGAGCGGCGCCGTCATTGTGGGGCTCTTTTTCAGCTTAACGACGCGGCGTCCATTTCTGGTGGCGGACGAAGTGGAGGCGACTCCGCAGATGCTGCTGGCCCGTCTCAAACAGGAGCCAACTCGATTGGCTCCGATCGCCATCCTCAGTCGATTAGGCGCCGAAGCGACGCTGGAGCTGCTGGAGTACGGCGATCAGATTCGTACCCATGAATGGCGTTACAAATGGAGCGGCGTGCGCGAGGAGCTAATCCACCTGCTCAGCCAGCAGAACGCCTTCGGCCCGACCTACGCGTTGGCGCGCTATTATCGCTCTACGGACAAACAAGAGCCGGACACGCTGCGCATTCGCCGCACGGCGCTCATCCACAAGCTTGGGCAACTGCGCTATCTGGAGCCGGACGCCAACGGCAACCCTGCACAGTTGCGCGTGCGTGCGCATCCGGCCGAGGTGCAGGGAGATTTGGGGTTCGAAGGAGAAACGTTGTGGCTGCTGGCCGATGAGCCGGCGCCGCCGCCCCAGGGGCCGATCGTGGAGCTAGAAATGATCGATTTTCGCACGTTGCAGGACGCCGACATCCGCATCCACATTCGTCGTTCTCCGGCGGTTGGCGGCGGCTTTCGCCTGACCTTGCAGAAGCGACATGGCTTCTGGGTGGTGGTTGATGAACAGATCGAATGGGTGAGTTGAAGGCATGACGGCACTTCTAAGCTTTATCAACGTGTTGGCGTCCAGTGTGTTGGTGATTTTGTGCTTCTCGCTGCTCGCCTACACATTGACCTACAACTTCCGCAACCCGGTGGCGCGGCGTTTTGCGTTGATGTTGGCCTTCCTGATGGTCGTCTTCGCCGCCGACGTTGCGTTGGACAGCGTCTCCACGGCTGCATCCGCCAACCGCTGGCTGCGGCTGCAATGGCTCGGCATTGCCATGACCCCGGCCACCGCCTATCTCTTCTCCGTCTCCGTGCTGGAGACCACCAACTATCGCGTGCGGCGTCGACGCTGGGTGGGTGCGATGGCGCTGATCATTTCGACCGTCAGTGCGATCGACGCCATCTGGGGCAACGCCATTGTCGGTCAGGTTTACTTTCGGCCGCCGCTGAGCTATCTGGAAGGCGGGCCGCTCTTCTGGCCCTTTGCAATTTACTACGCCGTTGTCATTGCTCTGGCCTGGGCCAACATCTGGAAGGCGCGGCGACGTTGCCTGACCGAAAGCACGCGTGCGCGCATGACCTATCTACTGGTGGGTTTCATTGCACCGGGTGTCTCCGTCTTCCCTTATCTGATCGCCTTTGCCTTGCTCTTTGGCCCTCGGGAATCAGCCTGGTTCGTGTTGTTGCTTTCGATCGTCGGCAACGTCGTGGTGGGTCTTCTGCTGTTGTTGATGAGCTATACGGTGGCCTACTTCGGCGTCATCACGCCTGACCGCGTGGTACGCTATCGGCTCTTGCGTTTTTTCATGCGCGGCCCCTTCGTCGCCATTCTCGTGATCTTGGCGATCCAGATCACGCCGCCGATCGAACGCACCCTGGGCCTACCGCGCAACGTGATTCTGTTCAGCATCATCACCGGTGTGGTCGTGCTCAGCCAGCTCGCCTTGAGCGTCACCAAGTCGGCGGTGGACCGTCTCATCTATCGCGAGGATCGCGAAGAGATCGCCTGGCTGCGCGAGCTGGACCGCCGCATGTTGACGACCAGCGACCTGCGCCAGCTGCTGGAGAACAACCTGATCTCGTTGTGTGAGCTTCTGCGCGCGCCATCGGCCTTTGTGGCTGCGGTCTCCGGCCCTGACCTGGTGCTGGAGGCTATGGTGGGGCCGGAGGAGAAGCGCAAACAGATTCTATCGATCGACGACTGGTCGGACGCCTTGGGACGGGCGTTACGCGAGCGGAGGGAGCTGCAGCCGAGGCGCATGCAACAGCCGTATTCGCACCGCGGCTACTGGCTCTGGCCGCTGGTGGATCGCGCGCCGGAAGATGAAGGCGTGCGCGTCATCGGGTTGCTCGGCGTACAGGCGCGCACGCAGGCGCCTCTTTTTACTTCGGATGAGGCGCGCGTTATCGACGTCATTCTGCATCGCACCACGCGCGCGCTGGTCGACCGCAGGCTACAGCAGCGCGTGCTCGCCAACTTGCGCTACATCATCCCGGATATCGAGCATATTCAGCAGTTGCGGGGGGTGGTTCCTTACGCTGCGCCGGACAGCGCCCAGGAGCCGGTGGAGGCGCTGCTCGATCCCAGCCCCATCCACAGCCCGGAGTTCGAGGCCTGGGTCAAGGACGCGCTGAGCCACTACTGGGGCGGCCCCAAATTGACGCATAGCCCGTTGATGAAGCTGCGCGTCGTCGGCGAGATGCTCAGCCAGGTCGACGACGACCCCACGCGCGCGCTGCGCCTCGTGCTCGGGCAGGCGCTGGAGCGGCTGCGGCCTGAAGGAAAGCAGAACTTCACGGCGCCTGAATGGTTGCTGTACAACATTCTGGAGATGCGCTTCGTGCAAGGACGCAAAGTGCGCGAGATCGCCGACCGACTCGCCATCAGCGAGAGCGACCTCTATCGCAAACAGCGCGTGGCGATCGGCCAACTCGCTCGCGTGCTTTCGGAAATGGAGCAGTCCAACGCCGTCGAGTCGATCGCTGCGCCGGGCAGCCTCGCAGATAGCGCCCACAATGTAGACGTCATTGCTGGTGTCGCTCAGACCGTAGCCAAATCAACCAAACTGTAGGTGCACTATTCGACGATCTGGATTTTGGGGAAGCGGCTCTGGTCAAATTCGTGCAGTCGCTCCGGCCCCAAGGCGGTGATTTCGTGGTGAATGGCTTCGGCCGCCGCGCGCAGGGATGCAATGTCCACTCCTTGACAGATCGGCGGCAGCGTGCGCAGGCGGGGTAGGCCGCGGCGGAACATTTTGATGGCGCCTGCCCAGTTGTTGCGCTGAATTTGCAGAAATGCCACCCCAACCTGGAGGATGCCTTGATACATTGCGCGCACCGGTCGCGTCTCTTCGTTCCAGGCCTCTTCAAGCCACTCATGTTGTTCGAAATATTCGCCGCGGTTGAACTCCTCGATCCCGCGGCGGGCCGGTGCGCTCAACGGCGCGTCCCAGCCTTCGGGATAGGTGGTCGGCGGATGGAGATAGCGCCCCACGACCTCCGGCAGCGCCTCCATCATCCTGCTGCGCGCCCAGGCGTGGTTTGCGCCTGCGCGTCGCGCCGCCTGCAGCGTCTCTGCGTCGACGTGGCTGCCGAAAGCAATGATTGGGATTTGAGCGGTGTGCGGTCGCATCTTGCAGCGCGCAATGGCGCGCCTCCAGTCGCCTTCGGCCCCGAGGTCAACCAGGGCAAGGCTCGGAAATTCGCGGTCGACGGCTTCGACGAAGTCCTCGGGCGTTTCTACAATCACCGCCCGGCCGCCCTGATGTTCGATCACGTCGCACAGGCGCGGAACGAAAAAAAGGTCCGGCTCCAAACAGACGACCGCCGGCTGGTGTGAAGGGAGGTCGGATCGTAGAGGTTGCGTCATGATGAAAATCAATCCCAAAGAAAATGGCCGTAGCCTCGCAAATTTGATATACTGAAATCTCTTGCAACACATGATTCCTCAATCATGCAAGGATTGTCTGTGAGCGAAATAACTGTGCAAATTGATTCCGACCTGAGCTACGATGCAGCCCTTGCACAACTGGAGCGCATCCTGGAGCGACTGGAAAGCGGCGACCTGCCGCTGGAAGAGACGTTACGGTTGTACGAAGAAGGCGCGCTCCTGGCGAAACTCTGCGCAGCCCGTCTGGACGAGGCGGAGCTGCGCGTGCGACGCTGGCAGGAAGGGAATCAGACGACTCCTTTCGATGAGTGGCGAGAGACCTAGCAATTTATGCTCGCATTGTTGAGCAACTCGGCGCTCTGGCTGCCGCTTTCAATCGCCTTGATTGTACAGTTTTACAAGGTGGTGGCCTACTGGGTGCAGACCGGCCGCTTTGATTTTCGCGTGATGGCGCAGGCAGGCGGCATGCCCAGCAGCCACTCTGCGCTTGTGTGCAGCCTCGTGACCGCCATCGGCTATCAGTATGGGATGGACAGCGGCCTGTTCGCTGTCGCCGTCGTGCTGGCGGTGATTGTCATGTATGATGCGCGCGGGGTGCGCCAGGAAAGCGGCAAGCAGGCGCGCGTTCTCAACCAACTCCTTCAAACCGTGTTCAACGGCCACCCGCTCACCGATGCCCAGCTCAAGGAGTTGATCGGCCACACCACGCTGCAGGTGATCGTCGGCGGGGTGATCGGAATCATCTACACTTTACTCTACTTTTTCGGGCGCGACTGGTTATAACGCGCGCCTGAATTTTTCTAAAATTCTTTCCACTAATGGCTTGTTCTAAGCACTACTCTATGCTATGATCGGTGCAATTGGCCGGAACAGCAGCCGGACGTTCAACATAAAGAAAGGTTTATTTTTGGAGGAGCTATGCGACGCGTGGTTCTGATTCAGCCCCGCCGCGATGGACGAATTTTTGGAAAGGCGCCTGGTTCGCCGTACACCCTGATGCGTCTGGCGTCACTCGTTCCTGAAGAGATCCCGGTGGAAATCTGGGATGAGAATCTGCGCGACCTGGAGCTGGACACACTGCGCGAGGGAGACCTCGTGGGCATCACCTCGATGACGGTGACGATCGAGCGGGCCGAACGGATCGCGCGCAAGGCCATGCAACAGGGCGCCGGCGTCGTCGTGGGCGGCGTGCACGCTACGCTGATGCCTGAACATGTCGCTACCTTCGCCCACAGCGTCATGGTCGGCGAAGGCTACTTCACCTGGCAGCAGCTGATCCAAGATTTCGCCGCCGAAGGCGTCAAGGGTATGAAGCCGATCTATGAAGATCAGCGCTGGGCGGACCTTGAAGGGCTGGCCACCATCACCGACCGTGTGATTGCGATGGTGGACGAAAACAAGAATTACTGGACGCCCTATTTGGAGATCACGCGCGGCTGTCCGCGCAATTGCGACTTCTGCACCGCCATTCGCGTCAGTGGCCGACGCATGCGCTTTCGTCCGGTCGACGAAGTCATCGATGAGATCAAGCGCCGCAAGATCAAGCGTTTCTTCCTCACCGACGACAACTTCGGCCTCAACTTCACACTTGCGCCCGACTATTGCGCCGAGCTCTTCGAGGAGCTGGCCAAGCTCGACCTTCAGGGCTGGACCTGCCAGTCGGAGATGAGCATCGCCAAACACACGGAGCTATTGGAGATGAGCGTCGCCGCCCATCTCGACAAGCACTTCATCGGCTTTGAGAGCATCAACCCCGAGAACCGCTCCTCGCTCGGCGGTAAGTCCAAGGGCAAGGCCGATCAGACGCGCGAAGCCATTCGCGCCATCCGCAAAACCGGCGTGGGCGTCGTCGGTCTCTTTGTGATGGGCTTTGATTCCGACACGCCTGCAACCTTTCAGGCAATGTGGGATTTCATCCGCACCAGCGAGTTGGACAGCGTCAGCACGACCATGCTCACCCCCTATCCCGGCACGCCCTTCCGCGAGGTGGTGGAGCGCGAGGGCCGTCTGCTCGACGTGCCGTGGAGCCACTACGACACCGCGCACCTAACCTTCATCCCCAAAAATTTCACGGTCGATGAGCTGCGCGCCGCCTACG
>JANWYX010000436.1 GCA_025055055.1 Caldilinea sp.
TGCGCCGCGCCGCCAGATAGAAGCGCCAGATGAAGGCGTCTTCTCGATAGTAGGCGTCAATCTCGCGCCGTTGCAACGGTTCGATTGGAAAAGGTTGCTCGGCGAGGAAGCGATTCGCACCCTCGATCCAGTGGGGAATCAGGTCGGGGCGGCCTTCCTTATAGAGATTGGCGATAAGGTCAATGACAATGCGGCGCAGGTCATAGTAGCGGTCGAGCACATCTTGCAAAAAGAAACGGCGCAGCGCCCAGCGCAGAAAGGAGGGCGCGCTGCGCAGAAAAAGCTTGGCGTTTAACTGCTCGACGCCTCCCCGCCGCACCAACGGCGTCGTGATGTCGAAGTAGCAGAGCGCCGACGGTGCATCCATCGCCTCGCCCAGGATCGCCCAGTTGGAGATCTGGCCGTCGATGCCCAGTGCCCACGCTCCCGCCTGATGCTGATTGTAGCGCGCCACCTTTGTGATCTCGCCCAGTGCGCTTCGCAGAAGACGTTCGGCGCCGTCCAGGTCTGCCGTCTGCACGCGGCGATTGCCGATGGCATCCCCCGGAAAGCGCCGCTGCACGAGATAGAGCACATGGTGTGCGCCGCAACGCTGCTTCAACTGCACCAGACGGCTCGGCGCCACTGTCAGCCCCGCTTCTGTCAGCGCCTCGATATAGCGCCCAAAGGCGCGGCGATACCCCTCGATCTCCGCCTCACTGAGAAACATTGGCATGCGCTTATAGGCCAGCCCGTCGTCGCCAATGGCGAACACGGCGCTGATCTCGCCGTAGCCGAGCACCTGCGGCGGAATGGCGCTGCACTCCAGATGCGCCAGGTTCAACCCGGCTTCAAACTGTTCAAGGCGCTCTATATCTACAGGAAGTTGTTCGTGCATGGGGAGCGTGTTTTGCGTTTCATGTTCCGTGCTAGCGTGATGCGTGTTTCAATAATGCAGGCACCACCCAACACACACCTGCATCACCCACTGCGCAACATCTTGGCCACCTGCGCCAGAGCGGCGTCGACGCGCTGAAGCAGCTCCTCCGCCAGCGGGCGCTCAATGATCAGCGGAGGTAAAAACTGCGCCACGCGCGTGTCATTAGCTGCGTAGATCGACAGGAAGCCGTTGTCATAAGCTGCTTTCGTGAAGAGCGGACCGCACGCACGATGCGTCATCTCGATGCCCATCATCAGCCCCATCTGACGCAGGCCGACGAGCACGCCGGTGTGACGGCGCTGCAGATCGACGAAACCGTCGGCGAAGAGCTGCGCCA
Source organism: Caldilinea sp. (assembly GCA_025055055.1). GTDB lineage: Bacteria > Chloroflexota > Anaerolineae > Caldilineales > Caldilineaceae > Caldilinea. The sequence goes on from JANWYX010000436.1 coordinate 1,257, forward strand.
TGGCCCGCACATGGGCCAGGAAGGCTGGGTCGGCGCTGATCTCCAGCACCTTCAGCGCCACCGGGCAGCCGACCTCGGCGCCGCCGAAGGTGGAAATGTGGATGAACGGATCGGCGTGGAAGACGCGCTCCAGTTCGCTGCGCATCATGGTCGCCGCCATCGGATAGAGGCCGCCGGACAGCCCCTTGCCGAGCAATACCATGTCAGGGACAACGTTGAAATGCTCATACGCCCAGAGACGACCGGTGCGCCCAAGGCCGGCCTGAATTTCGTCGAGGATCAACAGTGCACCGTGCGCGTCGCAAAGGCGCCGCACCTGCGGAAGATATTCCGGCGTAGGGATCGGCATGCCCAGCGTCGCCGGGATCGTCTCCAGGATCACGGCGGCGGCATCTTCCACTTCGGCGGCCAGTGCCTCGACATCATTGAAAGGAACCTGCACAAAACCGGGGGCGCGGGGGCCGAAGGGTGCAAAGTACTTCTCATCTCCCGTGAACAGCGCAAAACCGGTATGGCCGTGATAGCCGCCGCCAGCCGAGACGATCTTTCGCCGACCGGTGTAGCCGCGCGCCACCTTGATTGCCAGATCGGTCGCCTCGCCGCCGCCGACGGCGAAGACGGTGTAGGTTAATCCCGGCGTCAGCTCGGCGAGCCGCGCGGCCAGATGCGCCCGCGGTTCGCTGAGGAGATGATGGTTGCCGATGTCAAGCGTCTGCACGCTTTCGATCAGGGCCTGCACAACGGCGGGGTGGCGATGACCGAGATTGAAGACGCCACCGTTGCAGTGGCAGTTGATGAGCCGCGTCTTCCCGTCGATGTCCCAGATATACGGCCCCTCGCGGCGGCCCATGACAAACTCGATACCTGCCCGGCGAAAAAAGGCCGCCTTGCCGGAGGAGACATGACGGGCGAACAGATCGATGACGACGGATTTGTCTGTCGACATGGAGATGCCTTATTGACTGAATCCAATTCTCTGTCTTCCGTCTCGCACGTCACCGACGAGCAGTACAGGGCCGGAAGCTCTTCGCCATTATGGATCGCCTGTCATGAATTCGTCAACGCAGTATGTTCATTCTCTTTTGCAAATTATCTTTATAATTGCACACTATTTCGCAAATCTCTAAAACATTTCTAAGATTTGTTTGAATATATTGACAAACAAACAATAATAATGTAATATACAAACAAAATCAAACAATCCGGCTTTCAATAACCATGCTTGCTGAAGAAAGACAACAGCAGATATTGCTCACCCTCCACGAGCGCGGCGTCGTGTCGGTTGCCGAGTTGTGCGAACAACTCGGCGCGTCGGATATGACGATCCGCCGCGACCTGCTCACTTTAGAGAGTAAAGGGCTATTGCGGAGAGTGCACGGCGGCGCAGTGAGCGTGCGCGACCGCAGCTATGAGCCTCCTTTTCTCGTACGAAGTCGACAACAGGCAGCGGAAAAGGCCCGTATCGCCGACGCAGCGCTCGCTTGTATCCAGGACGGCGACAGCATTGCGCTCGACGTCGGCACGACGACGTTGGAGGTCGCCAGGCGGCTCGGTCGTTTTCACAACCTGACCATCGTCACGCCGAGCCTGCATATCGCCAATTTGCTGGCCAGCCGCCCGGGGAATCGCGTCATCGTCGCCGGCGGCGTCCTTCGCTATGGAGAACTTTCGCTGGTCGGAAATTTCGCCGAGCGCATCTTCCAGGAGTTGTTCGTCGATAAGCTCTTCTTAGGCATCGCCGGCGTCGATCTAGAGGCCGGCCTGACCGAATACAACCTGGAGGACGCGCAGGTAAAACGGGCGATGCTGCGTTCCGCCAAGGAGTGCATCGTCGTGGCGGACGCCACCAAATTCGGCAACGTGGCTTTCGCCGCCGTAGCGCCGTTGAGGGCAGTCCACAAAATCATCACCGACGCTGCAGCGGATGCAGGGATGGTGCAGCGGATTCGAGAACAGGGCGTCGAGGTGATCCTGGCTTGAGGAGAACCTGCGGCTCGTACCCGCAGCGTCGACGCTCTCTTCCCCCTCTCCCGGCATTGGGAGAGGGGGCCAGGGGGTGAGGGCCACTGCTAGGTCATTACTCAATCAACATTAGAAAAGGACAGGATAGGCAATGTTGCTGAAAGAACTATTCGACGTCGAAAAACCGGTGATTGCCATGACGCACTTCCCCCCGCTGCCCGGCACACCGCTGTATGACGAAAAGAAGGGTGTGGAGGGAATTCTGGAAGCCGTTGCGTCGGACGCCCGCATTTTGCTCGATGCAGGCGTGGACGCCCTGCTCTTTTGCAACGAGGGCGACCGTCCTTACGCGTTGAAAGCGGACTTCGAGGCAGTGGCGGTGATGGCGCGCGTGATCGCCGAAGTGGCGCCCAAAGATCGCCCCTTCGGCGTCGATTTCCTGTGGGACGCCAGGGCGCCGCTCGCCATTGCGTTGGCGACAGGCGCGTCCTTCGTGCGCGAGGTCTTCACCGGCGTCTATGAGAGCGACATGGGGCTGTGGAACACCGACGCCGCCGCCCTGTTGCGCTATCGCCGTCAGATCGGCGCCAACCACGTACGCGTTTTCTACAACGTCACGCCGGAGTTCGCCTCCCCGCTAGGAAATCGCACGGTCGGACAGAGGGCGCGCAGCGCAGTTGTCTCCTCGTTGGCAGACGCCATCCTGGTCTCCGGTGCCATGGCGGGCGCCGAGCCGGGCGTCGACACGCTGCGCGAAGCGAAGGAGGCCGTCGCCGATCTGGCACCCGTGCTGCTCAACACCGGCGCGCGGGCGGACAACATCGCTCGTTATCTGGAGGTGGCCGACGGCGTGATCGTCGGTTCTAGCCTCAAAGTGGACGGCTACACCTGGAATCCGGTGGACCCGGAGCGAGTGCGCGTCTTCATGGATAGGGTGCGCACTGTGCGTGCAGGGCTTGCCTGATTCAGGCGTTCATTCCTGTGGCATTAGGAGGGCAAAGATGGTTCTGCTGGGCATTGACATCGGCACCACTGCCACCAAAGTCATCGCGATCGATGCAGAAGGGCATCTCATGGCAGAGACCGAACGCTCCAGCGCGCTGTGCTCGCCGCAGCCTGGCTGGGCCGAGGAGGACCCAGAAGAGTGGTGGGCCAATGTTTGCACAGCCGTTCCCGCATGCCTGCGGTCTGCGCAAGTGACCGCAGAAGAAGTGGCCGCCGTGGGCGTCAGCGGCATGACGCCCGCTCTTGTGCTGCTCGACGCACAGGGATGCGTCGTGCGCCCCTCCATCCAGCAAAACGACGCGCGGGCGGTGAAGGAAATTGAGGAGTTCCGCGGCCGGACGGACGAGAAGGACATCCTACAGCGCACCGGCAGCGCCATCACACAGCAAAGCATCGGGCCGAAGCTTCTCTGGCTGCGCCGACATGAGCCGGAGACAATGGTACAGGCCGCCCGTGTGATGGGCTCCTAGACTTCGTTGCCCATCGCCTGACCGGCGCCTTTTCCATCGAGCGCAACTGGGCGCTGGAGAGCGGCCTGTTCGATCTGCGCACTGAAGATTGGAACGACGAGCTGTTGGCGCTTTCCACCATTTCCCGAACGTGGCTGACTGCCCCGCGCTGGCCTGCCGAGATCGTCGGCGAGGTGACAAAAGACGCTGCCGACGCCACCGGTCTGAAGGTCGGAACGCCTGTCGTCGCCGGCAGCGCCGACCATGTCGCCTCGGCCTTTTCTGCGGGCTTGAAGGCGGAAGGAGACCTGCTCGTTAAGCTAGGCGGCGCCGGCGACATCCTGTACTGCGTCTCCGAGCCGGTCATCGACGCTCGTCTTTTCCTCGACTATCACGTCATCCCCGGCCTCTATCTGGTGAACGGCTGCATGGCCGCCAGCGGCAGCATCATCAAATGGTTTCGCAACGGCTTCGCACCCGAAATGGACTATGCTGCGCTCGACGCCGAGGCCGCCGCGCTGCCGCCCGGCGCCGAGGGGCTGGTGTTGCTGCCCTATTTTCTCGGCGAGAAGACGCCGCTGCACGACCCGCTGGCACGCGGCACAGTGGTGGGGCTCGCACTCAGCCACACGCGGGCGCATCTCTTCCGGGCCATCCTGGAGGGGATCGGCTATGGCTTCTATCATCATCTCGAGGTGCTGGCCGAGCGCGGGCTGCGTGCTACGCGCGCACGCGTGGCGAACGGCGGCGCACGTTCCACGCTCTGGAAGCAAATTACCGCAGACGTGCTCGGCCTGCCGCTGGAACAGATCGCCCGTCATCCCGGTTCGTCGTTGGGCGCCGCTTTCGTGGCGGGGATAGGCGTCGGCGCTTTTCGACGGTGGGAGGAGATCGAGCGCTACATCCAGATCGAGGGTGTGGTCGAGCCGAATCCAACCAACCATGCTCGCTATCGGGAATTCTTTCACCTGTATCGAGCCATCTACGCAGCGCTGAAGGATGTCTACCCCCGCCTGGCGGGTCTAACTTCGTAAATTCTGATTGTTTATCACGTTATCGCAATCTTCTGGAAAGTCCTCAAGCTTTCCGGGAGAACAGCAGCAAAGGCAGGCGACTATGCGACTGAAGGGAAAAATGATCGCCATCACCGGCGCCGGTTCAGGAATCGGCAAAGCGACGGCGCTGGCGCTGGCGCGAGAAGGCGCGGCGCTGGCTGTGACGGACTTCAACACGGAATGGGCGCAGCAGACGGCCTCGGAAATTTGCGCCCAAGGAGGCGAGGCGACGGCGTGGCGGCTCGATGTGACCGATCAGGCCGAGGCCGAGCGCGTGCTGCAGGCGATCCTCGATCGGTATGGCCGGCTCGACGTCTGGGTCAACAACGCCGGCGTCTCGACCATGAACCGTTTCGTCGATCTCACGGAAGGGGACTGGGACTACAACATGAACGTCAACGCCAAGGGCGTCTTCCTCTGCAGCCAGGTCGCCGCCCGACGCATGATCGCCCAAAGAGGCGGCAAGATCATCAACGTCGCCTCGATGGCGGGCAAACGGGGCAACGCACCCTTCCTGGCCCATTACGTCGCCAGCAAATTCGCCGTCATCGGCTTGACGCAGGCAATGGCAGGCGAGCTGGCGCCCTATGGAATCACCGTCAACGCCGTCTGCCCCGGCTACGTGCGCACCTCCATGCAAGAGCGAGAGGTGGAATGGGAAGCGCGGCTGCGCGGCGTTGCGCCCGAGGAGGTGCGCGCGCTGTACATCCAGGACACGCCGCTGCGACGCCTCGAAACGCCTGAAGATGTAGCGAAAGTTATCGTTTTTCTGGCCTCGGAGGACGCAGATTTCATTACAGGAGAGGCGGTCAACGTCAACGGCGGCGCATGGATGGATTGAAGCCATTGTTCGTGAGAGGCCTATCGGGAGGAAAGGTTTTGTTTTAGGAGGTGAGAATGAAAACCCAATCTACGCACAAACTTCTGTTCCCCTGGCTCCTGGTCGTCGCACTCGTTCTGAGCGCCTGCGCGCCGATGGCTGCACCGGCGCAGCTGCCCTCCGGACAGCCGGTCACGCTCGCCGTCATCATGGAGCAGGTGCCGGACTATGACATCGTGGCGGAGCTGACGAAGCGCTTCGAGACGGAGCATCCCAATGTGCGCATCCGCTTCGACCCCATGCCTTATGACGCCATGCGCGACAAAATTCTAACCTCGTTCCTGGCGCCACAGGCCACTTACGACGTCATCATCGTCGACAATCCCTGGATGGACGAGTTCGCCAAGGCGGGCTTCCTGGCCCCGCTTGATGACTACGTAGCAGCACAGGAAGGGTACAACCTCCAGGATTTCGTCGAGCCGCTGCGCGCCATCGGCGAGGTGGGCGGTCAACTCTACGGCGTCCCCTATTATAACTACGCGCTGGGCCTGATCGTGCGGCAAGACCTGTTCGACGACCCTTCCCATCAGGAGAAATTCCAGGCCGAGTTTGGACGTCCGCTCGCAATTCCCACCACGCTGGAAGAGTATCTGGAGGTCGGACAATTCTTCACGGCACAGGGCATCTATGGCGCGGCCATGCAGCCCCAGCGCGGCTACAAGGTCTTTGAAGAGTGGAAAAACTGGCTCTATGCCGCAGGCGGCAATCTGATGGACGCCGAGGGGAACGTCATTCTCGACAACGAGGCGGGACAAAAAGCGCTGCAGATGTACATTGAGATGTACAAGACTGCTGCGCCGCCCAACTCGTTGAACTGGGGTTTCGATGAGGCGCTACGCGCCATGGCGGCCGGCGAGGCGGCGACGATGCTCTCGTACAACTGGATGCTGCCCACGCTCAACAGGGCCGACGGGCCGGCCGGCGACCTAGCCGGCGCCTTCGCACTCTATGAGCCGCCCGGCGGCAAAGCAGTGCTCGGCGCATGGCACTGGGCGATCCCGGCGAACACGGCGAACAAGGACGCCGCCTGGCGCTACATCGGTTGGCTCACCTCGCCGGCTGTAGACAAAGAGCGCGTTATTTTAGGCGGCGCACCGATCCGCACCAGCGTCATGAACGACCCGGAAGTCTGGGAAAAGGGCTTTGGTCGCGAGTACTACGAAACGGTGCTGCGCATTTTGGAGGACGCGGAGCCGCTGGCGCGCGGGCAGAGCGCTGAGGAGATTATCAACGAGGTCGGCATCTACCTCAACAGCGCAGTCGCCGGCGAGATGAGCGTCACCGAAGCGTTGAGCGCCGCCGCCGCTAAGGTGCGCGAGATCCTGGCTCGTTCTTAGAAGGAGGGGGCCTTGCGGCCTCCTCTCCTTCATAGTTGCTCCGTTGATGACACCATGATCTCTTTCAAATACCGACTTCTCCTGCCCATGGCCGTGACGCTGGCCGCAGTGCTCATCTATCCTCTGCTCTTTTCGCTGTGGGCCTCGCTGCATGACTACCGGCTCACTGCGCTGGGCGACGTGCGATGGGTGGGGTTGGAGCACTATGTAGCGCTGGCGACGAATCGCTCCTTCTGGAACGCCATGCGCAACACCGTGATCTTTGTGGCGGCGGCCGTGGGGCTAGAGTTTGCGCTTGGCTTCCTGTTGGCGATCCTGCTCCATCGCGCCACGCCTTTGCGCCACGTCTTTCGAGCGCTGTTGCTCACGCCCGCCTTCATCACACCCATCGCCGTGGGGTTGATCTTTCGCTTCCTACTCAACTCACAGTTGGGTGTCATCCCACATCTGTTGCGCAGCGTTGGCGTGGACGTTGACTGGTTTGGCCCTAACCTGGCGCTGTTCAGCCTCGCCCTCATCGATGTCTGGCAATGGACGCCCTTCATGATGCTGCTCCTGCTCGCCGGGTTGGAGGCGCTGCCGCCGGAGCCGTTTGAGGCTGCGCGCGTCGACGGCGCCGATGGCT
>JANWYX010000033.1 GCA_025055055.1 Caldilinea sp.
TCTACGCCGGCTGGCCGCGCGCGATGTCGGCCGTCCGCGTCGCACGCGAGGTTTTCAATCGATAGAGGCCGCCCCTATGAGCAACGCTATTGCAGGCAAAGTCATCGTCATCACGGGAGCGAGCAGCGGGCTGGGCGAGGCAACCGCCCGCCTGCTTGCTGTGGAGGGGGCGTGCGTTGTGCTGGGGGCGCGGCGCGCCGACCGCATCCAGGCGCTGGCGGAGGAGTTGGTCGCCAACGGCGGCAAGGCGCTCGCCGTTGCGACCGATGTCACCGACTACGACCAGGTGAAACGGTTGGTCGCCGTCGCCGTGCAAAGCTACGGCCGGCTCGACGTCATGATCAACAACGCCGGCGTCATGCCGCACTCTCCTCTGGAGCGGCTCAAGCTCGACGATTGGAACCGGATGATCGATGTGAACATCAGAGGCGTGCTCTACGGTATCGCCGCTGCGTTGCCGTACATGCAGCAACAAAAATCTGGCCACATCATCAACGTCTCGTCGGTGGCGGGGCACAAGGTGCGCCCGGGCGGAGTCGTCTACGCCGCCACCAAAACGGCGGTGCGCGTAATCTCGGAAGGGCTGCGCATGGAAGTCAAGCCCTACAACATTCGTACCACCGTCATCTCCCCCGGCGCAATCGCCACGGAACTGTCGGACAGCGTAACCGAGCCGGATATAGCGGAGAACATGCGACGCTTCTATGCAGAGTTTGCAATTCCCGCCGAGTCGTTCGCCCGCATGGTAGCCTTTGCTATCGGCCAGCCGGAGGAGGTGGATGTGAACGAGATTTTGTTCCGCCCCACGCGCCAGGAGCTGTAGACTGCATCTTTGCAGCGCGTCCGGCGTCCTGCATTCTTTATATCGGGAAAGTTTGCAGGATTGGACAAGGATGCTGGAGAAATCGCATACCTCTTCATTCTGCAACTCGTTAAAATGGGCCATGAAAAACGAATTGATTTCACAGTGCGTCCATCGGGCTGTGAAAAGTTCAGGATAGGAGGTTCAGCATGATCCCTGCAATTCAGTTGATGCTGCGGGCCGAGCGCGAGGCGGAGACGCAACGCAGATTTGCCCCGGAAGAGCGCGGCGATTATGCGGCGTATGAGTTGATCCACTTCTCGGCGCCGGTGAAGCAGATCAAGCAGTTTGTCGAGCGCTACAACGTCGATCATCAACCCGTCAATTACCAACCCGCAAAGATGCTCGATCGAGGAGCGCTCCAATGCAGATGCGCGTGCTAGGCAAAAGTGGATTAATCGTCTCTGCCCTCGGGCTGGGCTGTATGCGGATGAGCTTTGGCGACACGCCGACCGACAAACAGGAGATGATCAAGTTCATCCATGCAGCGGTGGATCGGGGCGTTACCTTCTTCGATACGGCGGAAGTCTACGGGCCGTTCACCAATGAAGAACTTGTCGGCGAGGCGCTGGAGCCGTTCAAGGGCAAGGTGGTGATCGCCACCAAATTCGGCTTTAAGCACGACCCCGACAAGGGTCCGCACCCAACGGTGGGGCTGGACAGCCGGCCCGAACAGATCAAGCGCGTGGCCGAGGCGTCGCTTAAGCGGCTGCGCGTCGAGGCCATCGATCTCTTCTACCAGCACCGCCCCGATCCGAATGTGCCGATGGAAGAGGTGGCCGGCGCGGTGCAAGATTTGATCCGGGAGGGCAAGGTCAAACATTTCGGCCTTTCCGAGGCCGGCGTCGAACAGATCCGCCGCGCCCACGCCGTGCAACCGGTGACGGCGCTGCAAAGCGAATATTCAATCTGGTGGCGCGCCGTCGAAGAGAACGGCGTGCTGGCAACATGCGAGGAACTAGGCATCGGGCTGGTGCCCTACAGCCCGCTCGGTCGCGGCTACTTGACCGGCAAGATCGACGAAAACACCACTTTTGCGCCCAACGATATTCGCAGCCGCAACCCTCGCTTCACCCGCGAAGCGATTCGGGCCAATCGGGTGGTGGTCGAATTGTTGGAGCGCATCGGGGCGGAGAAAGACGCCACGCCGGCGCAGATTGCCCTAGCCTGGCTGCTGGCGCAAAAACCGTGGATTGTTCCGATCCCGGGGGCGCGCAAACTCGAACGGCTGGACGAAAATCTCGGCGCCGTCAATGTCGAACTGACCACGGCCGATCTGAGCGCCATCCACGAAGCTATGACCCAGATCAAGGTGGTTGGCGACCGCTACTGATCATCTCTGCGCAATCTGCAGATTCGGCAGTGAGATGGCTCGACGGCAGGGTCGTCGATTGGCCGACAAAGGACTGCAACACACGATACCAAGGCAGTATCGATTGGAAGGAAGTTAGCATGAGTGACAAGCAGGTGGTGAAACCTGCCTGGGGAGCGATTTTTGCACTGACGTTTGGTGTGACCGTTCTGACGGCCGCGCAGACGCTGCCGGTCAGCCTGCTAACGCCGATGGCAACCGATCTGCACATCAGTGAAG
>JANWYX010000053.1 GCA_025055055.1 Caldilinea sp.
CGCGCAAAACGTTGTTCAATTGGCGGGATGATGGGGGCGACCCGACGGGGGGCGACCCGTCGGGTCGCCCCCCTACGATGATTTTGAAACCCTGGTCAAATCGTTCGTTGCCCCTCGCTGTGTGCTGCGGGTGCTCACCGATTACATCCACTTCGTGCGCAAAGACGGCGAACTGAACAAGGTCGTTCTGCGTCCCCACCAAATGCGCGCCACCGAGCGCGTTCTCGCGCGCCCGTGACGCCGTCAGAGCGCCCCACCAACTCGCCGTGGCTCGATCTGGCATGTGCAAGGCTCCGGCAAGACCTACACCATGCTCACCATCGCCCGCCTATTGCTGGAAGACCCGCATTTCCAGACCCCCCCACCGTCCTGCTTATCGTGGACCGCAACGAGCTGGAGCAGCAGCTCTTTCAGAACCTAGAGGCCATCGGCTTCGGCTGCGTGCACCTGGCGCTTTCCAAACGCCACCTGCGCAACCTGCTCCAACGCGACACGCGCAGCCTCGTCATCATCATGATCCACAAATTCGACGACATGCCGGCGGCCATAAACCTGCGGCACAATATCTTTGTCCTGTTGTCAGGCGATGCAGCTACTTTCCGACAAGCCGACAAAATTCGTTGTCTATCGAGCAACTCCCCTTCTGAGAAACCATGCCACCGCCTCCGTGCGGTTGGCGACGCCGAGTTTCTCGTAGATGTTTTTGAGGTGAAAACGCACCGTATTTTCGCTGACGGAAAGGGCGGCAGCGATCTCTGCGTTCGTGAAACCACAGGCCAGCTTCTCCAGCACTTCCAGCTCGCGTTGAGAAAGCGCAGACTCCTCACCAGAACGCCTGCCGCCACCCATCATCCAGCGCTGCGCTGCGCGAGGAAAGACCAGTCGCCCTTGCGCCACCTGTCGGATCGCCTCGATCGTCTGCGTGGGAGACTCGGTCTTCAGCGCAAATCCTTCAGCGCCATAATGCAACGCCTTTTGCATGCTTTCTCCATCGCCGAAAGCCGTCAGAATCAACACGCGCACGGGCAGTTCTCGGCGACGAATTTCCGCCAGCACATCCAACCCGTTGGAGGGCATCTGCACATCGACGACGGCGACGTCGACCGCCGGATCGGCGCGCACCAGAAAGTCCAGCAACTCCTGACCACTTTGTACGATCTGGACGACCTCCATATCCGGTTGACGATCGATCAACGATCGCAACCCTTCGGTGACCAGCGCGTGGTCATCTGCCAACACGACGCGGATGCGACGATCTGAGGATGAACTGTTCATGGCTCAACCGCAGGGGAGAATGACGTCTCAACCTGATCGAGCGGAATCGTGACAAGAATTTTTGCGCCGCGACCGGGACTGCTTTCAATGCGGAAGACGCCGTTGAGCAGCGCAATGCGGTCGCGCATTCCCAACAAACCGATATGGTCGGCATGGCTGCTTTCGATCGGATTTTCCAGGTCAGGCGGCTCAAAGCCGCGACCATCGTCCGCCACCTCCATGCAAATCCTGCCCGGCTCTCCCCACAGCCGCACCCACTGTTCGGCGACGCCGGCATGACGATTGGCATTGGAAAGCGCTTCCTGCAACACCCGATAGAGGGCGATCTTGACGGCCAACGGCACATGCTCGGGCACGGCGTCCATTTCCAGATGCACGGTGGCGCCTGTCCATTCTTCATGCTGGATGACCAGACCCTCCACGATCGACGAGAGCGAACGTTGGCGAAACTCCGGGGGACGAAAAGTGCCGAGAAAGTATTTGATCTCGTAGAGCGAAGACTCCAGCAACATTCCAACCTGCGCAAGGCGCGCGGTGATGTCCGGCGGTGCACCTCGCTCCGCCAAGTCGTTTTGGACGCCGGTTAACAGCGAAAGCGCCGAGAAAAGATATTGCACAGGCCCATCGTGAATATCGAGCACGATGCGCGCCAGCTCCTCCTCCGCCACCGAAAGGATGCGATGAGAGAGAAGCGCAGAAGTCTTGGAAATTCCGCCGGACTGATTGCTGTCAACCACGAGATTAGGAGATTAGGCGGCGCTGAAACAGCGGCGCATTGCCTACACAAATGGGTAGGTGCACCTATCGTCAATATCACAAAAAACTATCGCGATGGGCGTTGAAAAATTTAGAGCGAATTTGTATCCTATTCTACGAAGTCGGTGTAACCATGTCAACTGAAGAGACCTCCCGACCTGTGAGAGACGAATCGGTCAGTTTGATCCGATCTTCTTGCTCCGATCTTCGGGGGCGTCGAACGGTCAGCCGCTTCCTGTTTGCTTTCCAGACGATTTCCGGTTTAAATAAAGCCGCTGGGTTCCTGACAAACTCTTGTCAGGCGAAAGCATACTCATCGTTTACAGATCTCACAACGAAAACGCCATATCGGTATTGCAAAGGAGGAAACCGTCCCATGGTTGAAGCTGTGGAAGCGATCTCTACCAGCAAAGAGATCTACTATCCATCAGAAGAGGTGATCGCCAACGCCAACGTGCCGAATTATCTGGAAATCCGTCAACAGGCGTGCGAGGACCCTCTCCCCTTTTGGGATGCACGCGCTAAAGAAATGATCGAGTGGTATGAGCCGTACACCACCGTCCTCGACGCCAGCAATGCTCCCTTTTTCAAATGGTTTGTCGGCGGCAAGACGAACATCGTTCACAATGCGCTCGATCGTCACGTCAAAAGCTGGCGTAAGAACAAACTGGCGCTGATCTGGGAAGGCGAGAACGGCGAGCAGCGCACCTACAGCTACTTTAAGCTGTGGAAAGAGGTCAACCGCTTCGCCAATGTGCTTAAGGCGATGGGCGTCAAGCGCGGGGACACGGTGACGATCTACATGGGGCGCGTGCCGGAGCTCCCGATCGCCATGCTGGCAACGGCCAAAATCGGCGCCATTCACAGCGTGGTCTACGGCGGCTTCTCCGAGCAGGCGCTGGCCGACCGCATCTCCGATGCGCGCAGCAAGCTGGTCATCACCTGCGACGGCGCCTGGCTGCGCGGAAAGACCGTCAACCTGAAGGACATCACCGACGAAGCGGTCAACCGCAGCCCGGTTGTCCAGAAGGTGATTGTCTACAAACGCACCGGTCAGGACGTGAAAATGTCGCCTGGCCGCGACTTCTGGTGGCATGAGCTGATGTCGCTGCCGATCGCTAGCCCCTACTGCGAGACCGAGGTGATGGACGCCGAAGACCCGCTCTTCATTCTGTACACCTCCGGCACGACCGGCAAGCCCAAGGGTCTGATGCACACCTGCGGTGGCTATCAGGTGCACATCGCCACGACGCTCAAATATGTCTTCGATATCAAAGAAGAAGACCGCTACTGGTGCGCCGCGGATCCGGGCTGGATCACCGGTCACAGCTATATCGTCTATGCGCCGTTGATCCTCGGGGCCACCAGCTTCATGTACGAAGGCGCACCTGCCTATCCGCTGCCCGATCGCTGGTGGGAGCTGATCGAAAAATACAACATCACGATCCTGTACACTGCACCGACGGCGATCCGCAGCTTTATGCGGTTTGGCCCGGAATGGACGCAACGTCACGACATGAGCAGCCTGCGTCTGCTCGGTTCGGTCGGCGAGCCGATCAACCCAGAGGCGTGGCGCTGGTATTACAAATATATTGGCCGGGAGCGCTGCCCAATCATGGACACCTGGTGGCAGACGGAGACAGGCGGCTTTATGATCACGCCGACGCCGGTCGTGCCGCTCAAGCCCGGTTCCGGCACGTTGCCCTTCGCCGGCATCCAGGCGGACGTCGTGCGCGCCGATGGCACGCCGGCCGCGCCCAACGAAGATGGCTACCTGGTGATCAAGCACCCCTGGCCGGGCATGGCGCGCACCGTATGGGGAGACCCAGATCGCTACCGTATGACCTATTGGTCAGAGTTTGCTGCGCAAGGTTGGTACTTCACCGGCGACAGCGCGCGTCGTGACGAGGACGGCTATTTCTGGATCATCGGCCGCATGGACGACGTGATCAAAGTTTCCGGCTATCGCCTGGGCACGGCCGAGATCGAGAGCGCGCTGGTGGCGCATCCGACCGTGGCGGAGGCCGCCGTGATCGGCGTGCCGGACGAGCTCAAGGGTAATGCGATCTACGCCTTCTGTATTCTCAATGCAGGTGTCGACGGCAACGAAGCCCTGGAGCGGGAGTTAAAAGAGCATGTGCGCCACGAGGTCGGCCCGATTGCCGTGCCCGCCAAGATCGAGTTCGTCTCCAGCCTCCCCAAGACGCGTAGCGGCAAGATCATGCGTCGTCTGCTCAAAGCCCAGGTGACCGGACAACCGCTGGGCGACACAAGCACGTTAGAAGGATGACGGGCAACACCCTTCCAGGGGGCTCGCAGCTTCCTGGAAGGGTGCAATAAACGCTTTCCAGAAAGTTTTGCGACAGTTCACGAAAAATCCGGCGCTCCGTAGACGTTGCGCTTTCTCGAGTCAACCAAACGTTGGTAGCCTGTCGGGAATGTGCAGTCGGGAGATGCTCGCACATGGATTGTTGGATAGTTTTGTCAAAAGTATTCCGGAAAGCACTAGCCGGTTGATTTGCAAAGTTCGTAGATAAGACCTGATTCGTTCCCGGCCACAATCCGATCAACAGCGTTGGCTGCGCTTTCGGCGCGGCGCAGGTTTCGTTTACCCATTTTTCGGAGGTGCTTTCGTGCTCGAACAAATTTTAACTCGCGATGAACGCTTCGAGGCGCCAGCATGGCTCAAGGCGCAGGCCAACCTCCAGAACCTGGAGGCGGAGCATGCCCGCAGCTTAAACGATCCAGAGGGCTTCTGGGGAGAATGGGCGTCTCGCTTCGTATGGCTGCGCCCCTGGAGCAAAGTGATGGAGTGGGAGTATCCGAATCATCGCTGGTTTGTCGACGGGGAGACCAACATCACGCTCAACGCGCTCGACCGTCACGCCGACGGGCCCAATCGCAACAAGGTGGCGCTGCTGTGGATCGGCGAAGACGGCAGCGAACGCAAGCTCACTTATTACGAGTTGCGGCGCATGGTCTCCAAACTGGCGAGCGGCCTGCGCAGTCTCGGCGTCGAACAGGGCGACCGCGTCATCATCTACATGCCCTTGACCATCGAGGGGGTGATTTCAATGCTTGCCTGTGCGCGGCTGGGAGCCATCCACTCCGTCGTCTACGCAGGCATGGGCGTGGGCGCGCTGCGCGATCGCATCCTCGACGCCGGCGCCAAAGTGGTGATCGCCGGCGATCTCGGCATGCGCCGCGGCAAAGGCGTCGATCTGCGCAGCATCGTTGAACAGGCTATCGAAGACGTGCCGCTGCACCACGTTGTCTGGTTTCAACGCGGAATCAAGGCGGAGCTGCGACCGCATGAAGTCGACTTCGACGAGTTGCTTGCGCAAAGCAAAGCCGACGCGGCGCCGGTCCCCGTCGACGCCGAACATCCCCTCTACATCCTCTACACCTCCGGTTCGACCGGCAAACCGAAGGGCGTCGTCCACGTGCACGGCGGCTACATGGTAGGGACGACCTATCATCTGCGCCACTTTTACGACGTCAAGGACAACGACATCTTCTGGGCGACCTCAGACATCGGCTGGGTGGTAGGGCACTCTTACATCGTCTATGCGCCGCTGCTGGAAGGCGTCACCTCGGTCTTGCGCGAAGGAGCGCCGGACTGGCCGCACCCGGGCGTCTTCTGGGAGTGCGTGGAGAAGTACGGCGTCAACGTCATGTTCACGGCGCCAACGGCGGTGCGCATGTTCATGAAGTTCGGCCTGGAGCACGTTCAAAAGTACGACCTCTCCACGCTGCGCCTGATCGCCGTCGCCGGCGAGCCGCTCAACCCGGAGGCGATGCGGTGGGCGCACAAGCACCTGCTCGATGAGGGTAGACGCGGCTTTGTCGCCGACAACTGGTGGCAGACGGAACTGGGCGCGCCGGCCATCGCCACGCCGATCGTCAAGCCTGCAAAGCCGGGCGCAGCCGGCCTGCCGTTGCCTGGGGTGGACGCCGCTGTTGTGGACATCGAAGGCAACCCTGTGCCCAAAGGCAAGGGCGGGCTGCTGGCGCTCCGACGCCCCTTCCCGAACATGATGCGCACTGTATGGGGAAATCACGCCCGCTACGAACAGTATTGGAATGAAATTCCCAACTGCTATGCAGCGGGCGACGTGGCGAGCTGGGACGAGGACGGCTATATCTCGGTGTTGGGGCGCAGCGACGACGTGCTCAATGTGGCCGGTCACCGCATCGGCACCGCGGACGTAGAGTCGGCGCTGATCACACATCCGGCGGTGGCGGAGTCGGCGGTGATCGGTGTGCCCGACCCGATCAAGGGCGAGGCGATCAAAGCGTTCGTGGTGCTGCGCCTCGGCGTGGAGCCGAGCGAAGAAGTGCGCCAGAGCATCATCGAGCACGTGCGCCGCGAGCTGGGGCCGATCGCCACGCCCGGTCAGGTGGCGTTCACCGAGAAGCTGCCCAAAACGCGCAGCGGCAAGATCGTGCGTCGGCTGCTCAAGGCGCAGGAATTGGGGCAGGATCCCGGAGATCTCAGCACGTTGGAAGATTGAGCAGAGGAAGTTGGGAGCAAGTTGGCGCCGCGCAACGCGCTTTGAGCGCTGCGTGGCGTAAGCGAGGGAGTCATCAGGGGTGCAAAGTTTGTTGACAAGAACGAGCGCAACGGAGAAAACCCTGCCCCCGCGGTGTCTTTGTTTCTTCATTCGTTGTGTTAGATGAAATCGTTATGTTAGATGAATCAACAAGGAGGAAAACGCATCATGACCAAAGCGGCGACGCCAACTCAAAAATCGAGCGGCAAGGGCGCCCAGGGCGGGGGCCGGAGAGGAGGAAGGCAGGAATGGTCATCGGAAAAAGCAAACGCCTACTGGAAGCGCAATCTGCGTCTGATCGGCGTTTTGCTGGCGATCTGGTTTATCGTCTCGTATCTGCTCGGCCTGATCCTCGCCAACGCGCTCTACGGCGTGCGCATCGGCCAGTTGCCGATGAGCTTCTGGTTCGCCCAACAGGGAGCCATCATCGTCTTTGTGATTCTCATTTTCGTTTATTGCCGGTTTATGGATCGCATCGACAAAGATTTCGACGTGCATGAATAGCCACAGGCGCCTACAAGCTTTCAGGAGAACCCAACTATGAGCGATGTGCAACTCTGGACATACATCGTCGTCGCCATCACTTTCGCCCTCTACATCTGGATCGGCTACACCAACCGTGTGCGCGACACCAAGGGCTTTTACGTCGCCGGTCAGGGGGTGCCGGCCGTCGCCAACGGCGCCGCCACCGCCGCCGACTGGATGTCTGCAGCCTCCTTCATCTCGATGGCCGGCCTGATCTCGACGATGGGCTTCGACGGCGCCATCTACCTGCTCGGCTGGACGGGCGGCTATGTGTTGCTGGCGCTGCTGCTGGCACCCTATCTGCGCAAGTTTGGCAAATACACTGTGCCCGATTTCGTCGGCGATCGCTATTACTCACAGACAGCGCGTCTGATCGCCGCCATCGCCACCATCGTCGTCTCGCTGACCTATGTGGCCGGTCAGATGCGCGGGGTGGGCATCGTCTTCAGCCGCTTCGTGGGCCTGCCCATCGAGTGGGGCGTCGTCGTCGGCATGGCAATTGTGGCTTTCTTCGCCATGTTGGGCGGCATGAAGGGCATCACCTGGACGCAGGTGGCGCAATACGCCGTGTTGATCGTGGCGTATCTGATCCCCGCAGTGGCGATCGGCATCGTGCTCACCGGCAACCCGATCCCGCAGCTTTCGTTCACCTTCAGCGACATCGTGCCGCGGCTCAACGCCGTGCAGATCGATCTGGGCTTCAAGGAGTACACGCAGCCCTTCCAGAGCAAAACGCAGCTCGATGTGCTCGCCATCACGATCGCGCTCATGGTCGGCACAGCAGGTCTACCGCACGTGATCACCCGCTTCTACACCACACCGACGGTGCGCGCAGCGCGCTATTCGGCGGGATGGGCGCTGCTCTTCATTGCGCTGCTCTACACGACCGCGCCCGCCATCGCCGCCTTCGCCCGCTACAACCTGATCGACACACTGCAAAACGCCACAGTCGCCAACGTGATTGAAGGCGAAAAACAGAACATCTACGAGTTGGTCTACCCGGACGGCACCCCGGTGACGTGGGCGACAAGCTGGCAGCGCACGGGTCTGCTCGCCTTCTACGATAAAAACGGCGACGGCAAGATCGAGCTTCGTCCCGGCGCCGCCTTCCAGGGGCGTAACTTCAAAGCGCCCACCGATGGCCCCAACGAAGTCTTTTTTGACAACGACATTATCGTGTTGGCGAATCCCGAAATCGCGCAGCTGGCACCGATCGTGATTGCGCTCGTGGCGGCGGGCGGCCTGGCGGCAGCGCTCTCGACGGCTTCCGGCCTCTTGCTGGCGATGTCGAGCGCAGTCTCGCACGACATCTACTATCGCATCCTGCGCCCGACGGCGACCGAGCGGCAGCGCATGATCGCCGGCCGCACCATGATCTTGATTGCCATCCTGTTCGCCGGGTACTTCGGCATCAACCCGCCCGGTTTCGTCAGCCAGGTGGTGGCGATGGCCTTCGGCCTGGCGGCGGCGAGCAATTTCCCGGCGATCCTGTTGGGTATTTTTGACAAGCGCGCCAACACGGCGGGTGCCATCTGGGGCATGAGCGTCGGCCTCGTCTTCACGTTGGTCATGATTTTGATGATGAAGTCCAATGTCATCTTCGGCACGCCGGCGCCGCTCCTCAATGACTTCATGGGCATCAGCGCCGAAGGGATCGGCACGATCGGGATGATTCTGAACTTCGTCGTGGCGTTTGTCGTCTCGCGCATGACGGCGCCGCCGCCGCAGGAGGTTCAGGAGTTGGTCGAATCGGTGCGCATCCCGCGCGGCGCACAGGTCGTCGAAGGTGCACATTGAGGGCGCTCAAAGCAGAGTTGTCCAGAAGCTCGATTTTCGTGTACCCTTAGACGCGAGCAAGATATTAGCGAACAAGGGTGAAAACTTTAGCACGAGGGGGTCTGATCCGCCCCCTCGCGCTGCATGTATAGGACTGGATAGATGGAAGCTCTGGCCTTCATCGAACAGATACCTCCTTTTGACCAGTTGCCGCCTGAAGATCTCGAGATGGTTCGACAGGCAATGCAACGCGTCGAATATGAGGCGGGCGCTCTCATTCTGAAGCAGGGCGGCGCGCCGAGCGCTTATCTGAACATCGTGCGCAGCGGCTCGGTCGAGCTGCGCGCCAACGGTCGCGTCCGCCACGTCTTGGAAGCAGGCGAGCTGTTTGGCTTCCCTTCGCTGCTGAGCCAGGAGCCGCCCTTGACCGACGCTGTCGCCGCGGAGCCGTGCGTTATCTACCGCATTCCGGAGTCGCTGTTCCGAATCTTGTTGGGGCGTCCTCCCTTTGCGCAATATTTTCTGCGCGGATTGAGCGAGCGTCTGCGCAACGCCGCCGCAGCCGAACAGTCGTTGAACGCGCAGGGGTTGGGCATGCCGTCAAAATACCTCGTCGTGCACGAGCCGATCTTTGTGGCGCCGGACGCTACTGTGCAAGAAGCGGCGAAGGTGATGGCGAAAGCCGGCGTCGGCTCGGTGTTGGTCGCCGATGAACCGCCCGGCATCCTCACCGACCGAGACCTACGCAACCGCGTGTTGGCGGCGGGGCGCGGCCCGGAGACACCGGTGCGCGAGGTGATGAGCCGGCCGTTGATTGCGATCGACCCCGACACGCCCGTGCACGGCGCCATGATGCGCATGTTGGAGGAGCGCATCCACCATCTGGCGCTGATGGAGGAGGGTGAAATCGTCGGGTTGATCTCCTCGACCGACCTGCTGCGCTTTCAATCGCAAAATCCGATCTTTCTGCAACGCCAGTTGAACGCGCTGCACGACCCAAAGGAGCTGGCGCGTTACAGCAGCGAGGTCAATAGCGTCGTGGAGACGCTCTATCGCGGCGGGTTAGCTGCTCCCCAGATCGGGCGGATCGTCTCGACGCTCAACGACACGCTCATCGCCCGCCTGTTGCAGCAGGGCGAGGCCGAACTTGGACCGGCGCCGACGCCCTACGCATGGATCGTCTTCGGCTCCGAAGGGCGGTGCGAGCAGATGGTGCTGACCGACCAGGACAACGCCCTGGTGTACGCCGAACCTTCGCAGGCTGCGAACGCCTATTTTCATGCGCTGGCGGAATTCGTCGTGCAGCGGCTGATTCAGGCGGGCTTTCCGCCCTGCCCCGGCGGCTACATGGCGACAAAGTGGTGCAAGCCGCTGGACGAATGGCTAGCGCTCTTCTCTGACTGGATCGACCGTCCGGAGCCGCAGGCGTTGGTGGAGGCGGGCATCTTCTTCGACTTTCGATCGGTTTACGGCGAGCTTTCGCTCGAGCCGCTGGAGCAGCGCATGATGTCGGCGCAGCGCAACGGCATCTTTCTAGCCTATCTGGCGCAAGCGGCCAACGCCTTTGCCCCGCCGCTTGGCTTTCTCAACCGCCTGCGCAGCGAAGGCGGCTACATCGACCTGAAGAAGGGCGGCGTGGCGCCGGTGGTGGGCATGGCGCGCGCGCTGGCGCTGGCCGCCGGCTCGCGCGAACGCTCGACGATGGAGCGCCTGACTGCAGCCGTGCAGGGTGGGACGCTCAGCAGCGAGGGCGCCGACAATCTGAGCGGTGCATTTCAATTCTTTTTACACATCCGCCTGCGCGCACAGCTCGACGCCATCCGCGCCGGCCAGAAGCCGGACAATCGTATCCGGCTCAAGGACCTGACTCCACGCGAACAGCGGCTGCTGAAGGACGCCTTTGTCATGGTGCGCGAGATGCAGGAGGCCGTCGCCGATCAATTGCGCGCCGGCGGCCTACGCTGAGTCGAGAGAATAGATGACGTCAGAGAGTTTCCATGAGTCTGAATCGAATCCATCGAATCTTTTTTGGCGGCGTGATCGGACTGCTGGCCGGTTTCAGTTTTCATATGGCCGTGCTACCCTTTGTGGCGGAGCATTTTTTGCCCGAAATGCTCGACGCACTCTATACGACCATGGGGTCGCCTACACTCTGGGTGGTCGGCGTGTGGGCGGCCGCAGGCGCGCTGGCGGCGTGGTGGGGAGGCGCTCGACGGGGAAGCATGATTTTCGGAGCAGGGGGGCTGCTGGCCGGCGCCCTTTTGGGCGGGATAATGGCGTGGGGCAGTCAGTCATGGGGCGTATTTCTGACCTCGGCGGCGGCGGGTTGGCTCTACGGTTGGGGAGCCGGACTGCTGGTCGGCGGCGGCTTTGGCCCCGCCGCCGAAGGGTGATTTGAATGAATCGAGGAGGCGCAGCGATGAGCAGCGCTTACGGATTGCCAGAAGTATTGTGAATTCCCGGCAAATTTTCTGGAAGATCTGGACAGAGGAAACGACTTCCTGGGAGGGACGAAATGCGCAGCGGTGCGCGTGAATCCTGGTTGGTGGTCTTATTTGTGTTCGGCTGCCTGCTGTTTAGCTATCCGCTGATGGAGCTGTTCAATGACGCTGGTCTGTTGTTTGGCGCGCCGGTCAGCGTGCTTTATCTGTTCAGTGCGTGGCTGGGCGTGATCGGCGCCGTCTGGTTGATTCATGAGCGGCGCAAGTAGGCGACGATGTTTGGCGGTCTGATTCTTCTCGTCTCTTTGCTGTATCTGGGGCTTTTGTTCGCCATCGCCTATTATGGCGACCGGCGGGCGGATCGCGGCCGCAGCATCATCAACAACCCCTACGTATATGCGCTCTCGATGGGCGTCTATTGCACGGCGTGGACCTATTATGGCAGCGTCGGGCGAGCCTCGAGCAGTGGCCTAGGTTTCCTTCCCATCTATATCGGCCCGACGCTGATCGCAGTGCTTTGGTGGTTTGTATTGCGCAAAATGGTGCGCATCAGCCGAGTGAACCGCATCACCACCATCGCCGACTTTATCGCCTCGCGCTATGGCAAGAGCAGCACGCTGGGTGGTCTGGTGACGGTGATCGCCGTCGTCGGCATCATCCCGTACATTTCGTTGCAACTGAACGCCGTCTCCGCCAGCTTCACGTTGCTGTGGGGCTATCCGGAGCTTCGCTTCGATCCCTCCGACCGTTTCACCATCAGCGGCCTCGACACCGCCCTGTGGGTGACGTTGGGCATGGCGGCCTTCGCCATCCTCTTCGGCACCCGCCACCTCGATGTGACGGAACACCACGAAGGATTGGTGGCGGCAATCGCCTTCGAGTCGATCGTCAAACTGGCTGCATTTCTGGCGGTCGGTTTTTTTGTCACTTTTGCGCTCTTTAACGGCCCCGTCGATCTGTTCACGCAGGCTATGGCCGATCCCGAGGCGGCGAGGCTGGCGACGTTCGGCGCAGACACGATCGATTACAACCAGTGGGCGTGGTTGACCTTTCTTTCAATGCTGGCCATTCTTTTCTTGCCTCGCCAGTTTCAAATGGCGGTGCTAGAGAACATGGATGAAAATCACATCCGCAAGGCAAGCTGGCTCTTTCCACTGTATCTGTTCATTATCAACATCTTCGTCTTCCCGATTGCGCTGGCCGGCCTGATCGTCTTCCGCAACCAGCCCATGGATGCCGATCTCTTCGTGCTCGGCCTTCCCATGGCCGCAGGCAATGAATGGCTGGCGCTCTTTGTGTTTATCGGCGGCCTCTC
This sequence comes from Caldilinea sp., assembly GCA_025055055.1. Classification (GTDB taxonomy): domain Bacteria; phylum Chloroflexota; class Anaerolineae; order Caldilineales; family Caldilineaceae; genus Caldilinea. Next base: position 12,642 of record JANWYX010000053.1, read on the forward strand.
GGCGGCGACCAGCATGGTGATCGTGGACACGGTGGCGTTGAGCACGATGGTCTCCAACGATCTGGTGATGCCGTTGCTGCTGAGATTGCGCATCGTGCGCCCCTCGGAGCGCGGGGACTACGGCGGGACGTTGCTGTCGATCCGTCGCATCGCCATCGTCGTGATCATGGTGCTCGGCTATGTCTATTTCCGCGTGACCGACACTGCCGCCTCGCTCGTTTCGATCGGGCTGATCTCCTTCGCCGCCGTCGCGCAGTTTGCGCCGGCCTTTCTAGGGGGAATTTACTGGAAAGGCGGCACGCGGCTGGGCGCGCTCAGCGGCCTGGCCGCAGGCTTCCTGGTGTGGGGATACACGTTGCCGCTGGCCGCCACGCACAGCTTCGGCGGCGCGCCCGACGATTTTCTACTCTATGGGCCGTGGGGGATCTCCTGGCTGCGGCCACACAATCTCTTCAATCTCACGGGGCTAGACCCTGTTTCGCATTCGCTGTTTTGGAGCTTGCTCGCCAATATCGGCGCCTACGTGGTCGTTTCATTGCTCACCCGTCCCAGCGTGATCGAGCAGGGGCAGGCCTCCCGCTTCGTCAACGTCTTCGATTACTCTGCAGAGAGCGAGGCCATCTTTTTGTGGCGCGGCACGGCGACCGTGCAGGCGCTGCGTTCGCTGTTGGAGCGTTTTCTAGGGCAAGCGCGCACGGAGCGGGAGCTGAACGATTACGCACGCCGTCGCAGCCTGGACTGGACGCAGATGCACCAGGCGGACGCCGAGCTGGTGCAATTCGCCGAACGCCTGCTCGCCGGCGTCATGGGCGCAGCGTCGGCGCGCGTCGCCATCGCCTCGGTCGTGCAGGAAGAGCGGCTGTCGATGGACGAGGTACTCAAACTGTTGGACGAGACGTCGCAGGTGCGCGCCTACAGCCGACAATTGGAAAATCGCACGCGTCAGCTGGAGGAAAAAAGCCGTGAGCTGGAAGCCGCCACCGCAGAGCTACGCGCCGCCAACGAACGTCTGCAGGAGCTGGATCGGCTCAAGGATGACTTCATCTCCACCGTCACCCACGAGCTGCGCACGCCGCTGACTTCGATTCGCGCCTTTTCGGAGATTCTCTATGACAACCCGACGCTCGACGAGGAGCGCCGCACCCAGTTCGTCGGCATCATTCTCAAGGAGAGCGAGCGCCTCTCTCGCCTGATCAATCAGGTGCTTGACCTGGCCAAATTGGAGGCGGGCGCAGCGGAATGGAACACCACGGAGGTCGATCTTCACGCCCTCATCACCGAGGCGGTGCGGGCGTCGAGCGGCATGGCCGAGGAAAAAGGTGTGCGCATCCTCACCCACATCGACGAAGGCCGACCACTTTTCGTTTGGGTGGATGAAGATCGGCTGATGCAGGTGATGCTCAACTTACTCTCCAATGCCATTAAATTTTCGCCCAAAGGCAGAGGGGAAGTCTGCATCTCGACGGAATGCAAGGACAATTGGCTGATTGTTCACGTTGCCGACAACGGCGTCGGCATTCGTCCGGAAGATCAGAAGGTGATTTTCGATAAGTTCCGCCAGGGCGGCGACCGCCGGATGGGGAAACCCCAGGGCACAGGGCTGGGCCTTCCCATCAGCGCGCAGATTATCGCCCACTTCGGTGGCAAGCTCTGGGTCGAGAGCGAACCCGGAAAGGGAGCGACCTTTTCGTTTACATTGCCGTTGCCCCCTTCCGATCATCGATAGCGTGGAGAGGAAAAGCATGTCCGCAAAAGTATTGATTGTAGACGATGAAGCCAATATCGTGATTTCGTTAGAGTTTTTAATGCAACAGGCCGGCTACGAGGTTGCCGTTGCGCGCAACGGCGAGGAAGCGCTCGAACAGATCGCCGAGTTCCGCCCCGACCTCATTCTGCTGGACGTTATGTTGCCCGGCGTCAACGGCTTCGACGTTCTTCAGCGCGTCCGGCAACACGCCGGCACGCACGAATTGCCCGTCATCATGTTGACTGCAAAAGGACGTGAGGTGGAAGTGACCAAAGGGCTGGCACTGGGCGCCAACGCTTACATCACCAAGCCGTTTTCCACGCGCAACCTGCTTGAAGAAGTGCGTCGCCAACTGGACGCCTGTCGTCAGACGGAAATCGACAAAAAACATGAAACGTTCACAGATTAGCAAGCTGGTCGGCGTCGTCGCTTTGACTGCGCTCGCAACAGGGCTGGGAGCAGGCTGGCTCCTGGCGCAGGCAGCGCAACAGAACAGCGCACTGCTATGGCTCGGCGTCGCCGTCATCCTGGCGGTGTTGGTCGTCGCCGTGACGACAGTTCATCGCTTCGTGCGCGCGTTTGTGTGGGACGTGCGTCGGTTGATCGACGCCGGGCGCTTGATGCTCACCGTGCACCCAGAACATCGAGTGCAGGTTGGCGGCCCACCCGATATCCAAGAGATGGCGGCGTTGCTCAATCAATTTGCAGAGCGTCTCGATCGGTTGCAGAAAGAACGCGTCGAAGCTGCCCGACAGGCGCGCGCCGACGTCGAACAGGAACGGGCCATGCTGGCGACGCTGCTGGCCGAATTGTCGGAAGGCGTGCTGGTTTGCAACTTGGATGGACAGATTCTTTTGTACAATCGTAGCGCGCGACGTTTGCTGGACGGAAATCCAAGCGACGCAGCGCATCCTTTCGTTGGATTGGGCCGTTCGGTCTTTGGCGTTATCGACCGCAACGTCATCGTCCACGCGCTCGAGCAGGTGCATTATCTGCACCAACGTCGCAACCTGGATGAGCAGACCGTGATGACCAACTTTGTCACAGCCGCAGCCAACGGTCGCCTGCTGCGCACCCGTTTGGCCCCCCTCTCAGGGACCGAGGGAAATCTGAGCGGTTACATCCTGACCTTGCAGGACGTAAGCGAGGGAATCGAGCGCAGCCTGCGCCGCGACGCACTCCTGCAGACGCTGACCGAGCGGCAGCGCGCCTCGCTCGGCGCCGTCCGCGCCGCAATCGAGGCGATGGAGAGCTTCCCAGACATGACGCCTGCGCAGCGACAGCGCTTTCAGCAGGTGATCTTGGATGAGGCACAGAGGCTGAGCGAGCAGATCGACGAGCTCATGCGCGCACATGCCAGCGATCTGCGCGCCCAGTGGATGCTCGAAGAGATTGCCGCCTCGGACCTGCTATGGGCGGTGCAGCGTCGCCTCGCAGATCGCCTGGGCGTCAAAGTCAATCCCGGCGTGGTGGAGGACACCCTGCGCCTCAAAATCGACAACTATACGCTGATGCAGGGGCTCTCTCATCTGGCGCACACGCTCTCACGAGACTTCGGCGTGTGTTCGTTGACGCTTTCTTTGATCGGCGTGGAAAATTTCGCCGCCGTCGACGTGGAATGGCCTTGCCGCGGCGTCGCCGTGGAGCGTTGGCAGCGCTGGAAGGACGAAGCGTTTGTCGCCGACGACCGGGACGGCGTCGTTACGCTGCGCGAGGTCGCCGAACGCCATGGCGGCGAAGTCTGGTTTCAGGTGCGCCCCTCGGGCCAAAGCGCCTACTTCCGCCTGCTGTTGCCGCGCGCAGCCGACGCAGCGCCTGTTGCAATGCCTTCTGCAAAGCCCTTCCCGGCGCCATCGGTCGAAAGCCGACCGGAGTACTACGATTTCGACCTCTTCCATCAACCAGGCCAGCATCCGGAACTCGATCGGCGCACGTTGCGCTCGCTCACCTACACCGTACTTGACGCCGAGACCACCGGTCTAACGCCGGGTCTGGACGAGATCGTCTCGATCGGCGCGCTGCGTATCGTCAACGGCCGTCTTCTGCGCCAGGAAGTCTTCGAGCAACTCGTCGATCCCCGGCGGCCGATTCCCGCCACCGCCACGGCCATCCATGGCATCACGGATGAGATGGTCAAAGGCCAGCCTACGATCGATATCGTCTTGTCCCGTCTGCATCGATTCGCCGAAGACACCGTACTGGTGGGGCACAATCTCGCCTTTGACCTGCGCATGTTTAAAGAAAAAGAGACGGAAAGCGGAGTTTGCTTTGTCAACCCGGTTCTGGATACACTGTTGTTATCCGCCGTCATCCATCCCGAAGAGGAGCGTCATGGCCTGGAAGACATCGCCAGGCGCCTAGGCGTGCAGGTGTTGGGGCGGCATACGGCGCTCGGCGACGCCATTTTAGCCGGAGAAATCTTCCTACGCATGATTCCGTTGTTGGAGGAGCGAGGAATTTACACGCTCCAACAGGCGAGGGCGGCGGCCGAACAGACGTACTTTGCACGTCTGGAATATTGAACCGGAAATATCGCCCCAGGGGTCACAACCTAACAGGGCGCACACCATGGAGCGGAGAATGTGAAGCATGCCGGCAAAGATTCTTCTCGCAGATGACGATCCAATGCTGCAGAAGCTGATCGCCAACACTCTCAAGCTGGAGCATCATGACGTCATTGTCGCAGTCAACGGTCAGGAGGCGCTCGACCTGATCCGTTCAGAAAAGCCCGATCTGGTGATCCTGGACATCATGATGCCGCTCATCAACGGCTTCGACGTCTGTGCGGAGCTGCGCAGACATCCCGAAACGGAAACGCTGCCGGTCATCATGCTCAGCGGCCTCGGGCAGGTACAGGAAAAGATCATGGGGCTGCGCGCCGGCGCCGATGAGTATCTTACTAAACCAATCGACCCACGCGAGCTGTTGACACGCGTCGAAATGTTGTTGGAGCGCCATCGCATCCTGCGTCAAAGCGCGGTGGGCAAAACCGGACGCGTTCTCAGTGTGCTGGGCGCCAAAGGCGGCGTCGGCGTCACAACGCTGGCGGTCAACCTTGCCGCTCGCCTTGCGCAAGAACATAAAAACGTAATCCTGACGGAGTTCCGTCCAGATTTCGGCACGGTCGCAGTGCATTTCAATCTGAAATCGCCTGCATCATTGGCTGCATTGCGCACGCTGGAGCCAACGGCAATTACAGAGCAGATGGTGAATCGGTTGCTGGTGAAGACGAGTGCAGGCGTGCGCGTGTTGTGCGGGCCACAATCGGCGGGCGAGTTTGGCTCCTTTGCGCCTGGCCTCGGCGGCGCGCTGCTAGGACGGTTGGTGACGATGTGCGATTACGTGATCGTCGATCTGCCGCCACTGCTCGACGAGGCCGCGGAGCTGGTTCTCAAAAGCAGCGAACAGGTGTTTCTTTTGATTGAGCCGGAGATAACGAGCGTCGTCGCCGCCACGCATCGCCTCGAACAGCTCGCCGCCCTGAGCAATACGTTGACCACGCGTGTCATCGCCGTCAATCGGCAGGGCGTCATGTTGCTCTCGCTGCGTGAGATCGAAAACCGGCTGGGCGTCATTCTTGTGGATGTGCTTCCCTCCGCCGCCGATGCCATGAGCATCGCAGTGCAGTTGGGCGTTCCTCTGACGATCTCCCAGGCCAAACATCCTTACGCAGAGCGCATCGCCGGCTTGGTCAAACAATTAGAACAGAGCAGAGCCTCGGCGCTTCGCAGCGGCTCTCGATAGCCTGTGCTCCATGACACGCTCTGAATTGAGACAAAACATCCGGCGCATACACTACATACGCCATATCGTGAGTTCGCCCAGTGACGATAACCCGTTGCATAACAGATAGGAGTGAGTCATGACCCAGACGACGCCAGCCGGCGTGCAAATCGTCGGCGCCATCTCGCCGGCAGTGACTGAAGTATTGACCCCGGACGCGCTCGCCTTTGTGGCTGCGCTGCATCGCCAGTTCAACCCCCGACGACTCGCTCTGCTTGCAGCGCGCAAGGAGCGCCAGAGACGTTTCGACGCCGGGGAGATGCCCGGTTTTTTGCCGGAGACCGAGTCGATCCGCACCTCCGCCTGGCGGGTGGCCCCGGCGCCGGAGGATCTTAACGATCGCCGTGTCGAAATCACCGGTCCCAGTGAACGCAAGATGATGATCAACGCCCTCAATTCCGGCGCCAAAGTTTTCATGGCCGATTTCGAGGACGCGCTTTCGCCGACGTGGAGCAATGTGATCCTCGGGCAGATCAACTGCAGCGACGCCATTCGTCGCACCATTTCCTTCGAGAGCCCCGACGGCAAACGGTACGCGCTGAACGAAGAGGTGGCGACACTGGTCGTGCGTCCGCGCGGTTGGCACCTGGTGGAGAAGCATGTCCACGTCGACGGCGAACCGATCTCGGCCAGCCTCTTTGATTTTGGCCTCTACATGTTCCGCAACGCCGGAGAACTGTTGAACCGAGGCAGCGGCCCGTATTTTTATCTGCCTAAACTGGAAAGCCATTTGGAGGCGCGGCTGTGGAATGACGTCTTCAATGCGGCGCAGGATGCGCTCGGAATCCCGCGCGGTTCGATCCGTGCCACCGTGCTGATCGAAACCATCCTGGCTGCGCTGGAGATGGAGGAAATTCTCTATGAAATCCGCGAACACGGCGCCGGCCTCAACGCCGGTCGATGGGACTACATCTTCAGCGTGATCAAGAAGTTCGCCAAAAACGAACGCCTGATCCTGCCCGACCGCGCGCAGGTGACGATGACCGTGCCCTTCATGCGCGCCTACACCGAACTGCTGATTCGCACTTGCCATAAACATGACGCCCACGCCATCGGCGGCATGGCCGCTTTCATCCCCAACCGTCGCGATCCGGTGGTGACCGAAAATGCGCTCAAGAAGGTGCGCGAAGATAAACTGCGCGAGTTCGGCGACGGCTGCGACGGCACCTGGGTGGCGCACCCCGACCTGGTGCCGACCGTGATGGAGGTGGCCAACAGCTATTTGGGCGATAAGCCGCATCAAAAAGACCGCCTGCGCGAGGATGTGCACGTTACGGACCGAGAGCTCACAAACATTGTGGTGCCGGGCGGCTCGATCACGGAGGAAGGATTGCGCCTCAACATCAGCGTCGCCTTGCAATATTTGAACGCCTGGCTGCAAGGCAACGGCGCGGCGGCAATCAACAACCTGATGGAGGACGCCGCCACCGCCGAGATCTCCCGCTCGCAGATCTGGCAGTGGATTCATCACGGCGCAACGCTGGCGGACGGGCGACCGGTGACTCGGGAGTTGTACACCCAGATGCGCGATGAAGAACTGGCGAAGCTAGGCGGCATCGCCGTGGGCCGCTATAAAGACGCCGTTGAGATTCTAGACGCGCTCTGTTTGAGTGAGGAGTTTGTTGAGTTTTTGACTTTGATCGCATACGACTATCTGGACTGACTTTCCGGGTTCATGTGGGACAGATGCGCCGGAGGTGGTGACCGACGGGAGCGGGCGTAGGTTCAGCCTCCGGCCAGAGGTTTATAATGTCGGTAGGTCACGCTCCGACGTGACCTACGGTGGGGATGGTGCGCCGAAGGCACAGCAAACAAGAGCGCTGCGCGATCTCTATTCCTCAGCTTCGCCGAGTCCCCAGTCCCGTTCAAAGACACTGTACAGTCGGGCGTAAATTTCAGGATGCTCGACCATCAATACAACCTCGCGGTTCAACTTATGGCTTGTCTCCCCGCCGTTCAGGCTGCCGACCGCCGACCACCACTGTCCGCCGGTGCGCACCAGAACAAGCTTGGCGTGAATGCCGCCGGCGGTCGGATTGCCGACCCGCGCATCAAGATCGAGCCCTTCAGCCTCGGCAACGGAGCGTACGTAGGCAACGGTTGCACGGTTGTTGCGCAGCGCATCCGAATCATCAAAAAAACTGTCAAGGAGCAGCCGCACGCGCGCGCCGCGACGCGCCGCGTTGATCGCCGCCTCAAGTCGGGGATTGGGGTCGGCGATCGGATTGCTGGAGGATTCGCCGAAGAATTTATGTTCATACATCTGGACAAAGACAATT
>JANWYX010000085.1 GCA_025055055.1 Caldilinea sp.
CGCCTAGCCGCCGGATTGAATGTAGCAAGAAAACACTTTTGTTTATGGGCAACTCCCAAAACCGCATCGGCTTTGTCTTCGCACGCTTCACAGCAAAAATGGCGTATCGTTGGCGTTGGAAAAGTTCAAGAGAAGCAGAAAAGTTCAAGAGAAGCGGAAAAGTTCAAGAGAAGTAATGCAGAGAGAAACCATCTTCGCAATCTCGGAAAGACAATCGAGTCCATCGTTCGAGCCATTCAGACGCAGTCTGGCACACCGCGCCGCTTCCGCCATTCACAGCGCGTTTGAGGACTACCACACGGCGTTCAAGGCGATCACGCATCGCGCCCAGGAGCGCTTCGAGCGTCGTGAATGGACCAAATGGCAGAACGATTCCATCGAGCGATTGGAGCTGCGCGAACAGATCATCCAACGTTTGGTCGCCGGTTTGCGCACGATGCTGGGCGAGCAGGTCAACAGCCGTTCCGTTTGGATCGCCATCAAAGAAGTTTACGCCCGTCAGATCAGCCAGCGCAAGGACGTCGAGCTGGCCGAGACCTTCTACAACTCGGTGACGCGACGCGTGCTGAACACCGTGGGCGTCGACCCGGCGCTGGAGTTCGTCTGGTTCGGCGCCACCACGCTGCCCACCGGCGACACGCCGATTGCGCGCGTCTACACGCAGGTCGGCTCTCTCGAGGCGATGATCAAGGCGATTCTCTGCGACTACCGCTTCGCCGCACCCTACGAAGACCTGGAAGGCGATGCCCGTTGCGTGGCGCGCGCTATGGAACACGCCCTGCGCTCTCACTGGGATGCGCCGGACTTCGACGTGGTCGAAATGGTCAAGTCCGTCTTTTACCGCAACAAAGCTGCTTACCTGGTCGGTCGCGTGCGCAAACGCAATCGCGTGATTCCGATCATTTTGCCTTTGCTGCATGAAGAGCGCGGGATTTATGTCGACACAGCTCTTTTCTCGGAGGAGGAAGCCAGCGTTGTCTTCAGCTTCACGCGCGCCTATTTTCATGTCGAGGCCGAAATTCCGGGCGACCTGGTCGGCTTTCTGAAGAGCATTCTGCCGCTCAAACCCATTGCGGAGCTCTACATCGCCATCGGCTATCACAAGCACGGCAAAACCGAGCGCTACCGCGCGCTCTACCGCCACCTCAACAACTCCAACGATCGGTTCGAGATCGCACGTGGAGCCAAGGGCATGGTGATGACCGTCTTCACCCTGCCTTCCTACGACATGGTCTTTAAGGTGATCAAAGACCAATTTGCGTACCCCAAGACTACGACGCGTCAGCAGGTGATGGAGCGCTACCGGATGGTCTTTCAGCATGACCGCGTCGGACGCATGGTGGACGCGCAGGAATTCGAGGGGCTGACCTTCAGCCGCGACCGCTTTTCTCCGGCGTTGCTCAAAGAGCTGCAGGAGACCGCCGCCAAAACGGTGACGATCACCGACGACGAGGTCATCATCAAGCACCTGTACACCGAACGTCGCCTCTATCCGCTCGACCTCTACATCAAGGAGATGAGTTTCGAGCGGGCCAAAGCCGCCATCATCGACTACGGCCATGCCATCATCGATCTGGCGACGGCCAACATCTTCCCGGGCGATCTTTTTATTAAGAATTTTGGCGTGACGCGCCACGGTCGCGTCGTCTTTTACGACTACGATGAGCTTTGTTTACTCACCGACTGCAACTTCCGCAAGCTGCCCGAATCGCGCGATTACGACGACGAGATTGCAGATCAGCCCTGGTTTCCCGTCGCCGAAAATGACATCTTTCCGGAGGAATTCCGCAAATTTCTCTGGTTTCCGCCGCCGTTGCGCAAGGTGATGGAGGAGCACCATGGCCGGCTCTTCACCGTGGAGTTCTGGCAACAGTTGCAGAAGCGCGTGCGCAGCGGCGAAGTGATCGATTTTTTCCCGTACGACCCGGAAAAGCGGTTTCGGAGAGGAGCGAAGGGAGAGGAATGATAGGAAAGGCGATTGGGGATCGAGCGGTTTTATAAAGCGATCCCCAATCGCGGTGCGCAGGTTTCAGGCCTCGATTTGCACCCATTGTCTTTCGTGAGCGGCCCGGTACATCGCCTCCATGACGGCGCTGCGGGCGGCGGCTTCCTGTGCTGTGACCAGATGTTCGGTCGAGCCGCCGACGACGGCGTCCAGGAACAGGTCGAAGGCGTGCGGCCATGCCTCCGGCAGATCGCTCCAGGGGGTCTGACCGTCGGCGCCCTCGACATGACTGCTTTTGAAGAAAAGCTTTCCCTCGCAGACGTAGGCGTGCCCCTCCGTCCCGCTCACGAGCATGGTGACCGGATTCTGCACGTCCACCCAGCCGGCGGCCAGCGTGCCGACGACGCCGTTCTCGAAGACCAGCAGCCCTTCGCCGAACTCGTCGGTCTCGCCATAGTTGCCCACCGCCGTGTCGATCGCCGCCGTCACGCGCGCCACGTCGCCGAGCATCCACATCAAGATATCGAGGGAGTGCGTCCCCAGGTCGCCGAAGGCACCCACGCCCGCCTGCGCCAGGTCGGTCATCCAGCGCCACTCACTGTCGAACCAGCGCCCCAGCGAGCCGCTGTGACAGTTGGAATGGCGCACACGTGTGATTTTGCCGAAATGGCCCAAACGGACTTGCTCACGAATAAACTGATGCACCGGTTGACCGCGCATGAAGTAGCCGGTCTGAAAGATCACGCCGACGGCCTCGATGGCCTCGGCCATGCGCGCAGCGTCGTCGCGGCCCATACCCAACGGTTTTTCGACGAAGAGGTGCTTGCCTGCCGCTGCTGCTTCCATCACCAACGGCTCATGGCGGTTGGTCTCGGAGCAGATGATGACCCCCTGGATCGATTCATCTTCCCAAATTGCGGCCAACTCGGCGACCGTTGCGGCGCCCAGTTCGGCGGCCCGCCGTTGTGCGCGGTCGAAGTCGTGATCCCACACACATTTGACGCGCACGTCGTTGCGCGCCAGAATGCGGCGAATGAAATTCGGGGTGTGAATGTGAGCGGCGCCAACCAGCGCCAGATCAAGCGGCGGCACGCATCACCTCGATCGGAACAATCGGCGCAAGCGACTCCAGCACGATTTCGCGTCCCTCTTTCTGACTGCGGTAGATGCCGTCCAGGATCGTAATCACCTGCAGCGACTGCTCCGCCGGCACAGGCGATGGCAATCCTTCGTACACTGCCTTGGCAAAGGCGACGCATTCGGCGGCGTGCGGCTCCATGTTGTCCTTGGTCAGGCGCAGGCTGCGGTTGTACAACTGACGCGTCGCATAGTTGGTCTGATAGATTTCGCATTTGGGCCAATGGCAACCGCCCTCGGTGCCGTAAAGCCAGAGCTGCATGTCCTCGTTTTCGGTGTCGTGATGGAGCAGCCAGCTCACCTCTAAAATCAGCGAGGCGCCATTTTCGAAGCGCACAAAAGCGGCGGCGAAATCCTCCACGTCGAAATCCTTGGGGATGGGCGTATCCTGCCAAACTGCCCAGGCACCGTCGTGCGTCGCCAGCGCCGTGCGCGAGACGCCGCTGACCGAGACCGGCCGTGGGTTGCCCATCAGCCAAAGCGTGAGGTCGAGGATGTGCACGCCGATGTCGATGCCGGGACCGCCGCCGCTCAGCTCACGCCGGATAAAGGTGGGCGTGGCGATCAGGCCGTTGCGGCGCAGCATCCAGGCGCGTGCGTGGTAAATGTCGCCGAGCGCCCCGGCTTCGATCTCGCGCTTCATGGCCTGAGAGCTGGCCTTAAAGCGGAAATGCTGAGCGGTCATCAACAGCTTGCCCGCACGATCGCGGGCGGCGATCATAGAGCGAATTTCTTCCGGCGTCGGCGCCAGCGGCTTCTCGCAGAGCACATGTTTGCCTGCTTCCAGAGCGGCCAGCACGAGCGGCGCATGCAGTCGGTTGGGCGTGCAGATGTCGACGATGTCGATCGATGGATCGGCGAAAATCTCGCCGGCGTCTGGGTAGAGTTGCTCGACGCCGAAGCGGCGTCCAAACTCTGAAAGCGCCTCTGGATTTGGATCGGCGGCGGCCACCAGCTCTGTATATGGCGAGGCCTGCCAGCCAGGCACGTGCGTGCGCGCAATTCCGCCCGCGCCAATGATAGCAACCTTCAATGGCTTGCTCATACATTCTCCACTTGTCGTTGTGAACCAGAAAGAAAGAAAAAGTAAACCCTTTTAGTATGCAATAGAAAGGGATGCGATGCAAACTTCGGCTCCTTCACATCGGGCTTCTTCTGACTGCAACCGCTGCAGAGGCAAAGAATAACAGGAGTGCGGCTCACAGCCGCAGGCCCTCACCCCCGAGTCCCTCTCTCAGCTTTGGGAGAGGGGGAGAAGGAAACTCCAGGTGCGGCTGCGAGCCGCACCTGCTCAATAGAGCATAATTTTTTGGATGATTCGAGCAAGCGAAGCTATGAGCTGCGCCTACAAATTGCCAGAATCTTTTGCTCAATTCCATGAGCTGGCTCCTCCTAGCAGACGCCAGATTTCCAACCGGCGGGCGTGTTGGCATCGCCAGCGTCATTTTTAAGGGAAAGGTGCGATTGCGATAATGATGAAAAAAGCATCTACCTGTTCATCAACCGACCATGACTGGGAGAGAAACCATGGACGCAGAAGTCACCGTCGCAACCTTGCGCCAGCTTGTGCAACGCTTTGTCGAGGAACGCAACTGGCAGCGCTTTCACACGCCGAAAAATCTGGCCATGAGTATCGCCATCGAGACGGCGGAGCTGATGGAGCATTTCCAGTGGCTGACTATAGAAGAAAGCATTACGCTTGTCCAGGACGAAACGGCACGCGCCGCAATTGCCGAAGAGCTGGCCGATCTCCTTATCTACTCGCTCAGCTTCGCCAACAGCGCCGGCATCGATGTCAGCGATGCGATCTTTCGTAAGATGGATCGTAATCAAACCCGCTTTCCGACGAAGGCGATTCAAGGTACACTGAGTCGCAGCGATCAAAAAAACAAGGAGCACAACATGTGAGTCTTTCACACTCAGGTTCCACACCGCAATTGGTGCGAAACACGCAGGCGCGCATTCCCACCGCCTACGGTACGTTTTTTCTCTATGACTATACGGACAAACGCGACGGAAAAGAACACCTCGCTCTGGTGATGGGGCAGGTCGAAGGCTGCGACGATGTGCTGGTGCGCGTTCACTCCGAATGCATGACCGGCGACACTTTCGGCTCATTGCGTTGTGACTGCGGTGAACAGCTCCATATGGCCATGCAACGCATCGCCGAGAGAGAACGCGGGATCATCATCTATCTACGCCAAGAAGGCCGCGGCATCGGCCTGGTCGATAAACTGCGCGCCTATAATCTGCAAGACAAAGGCTATGACACTGTCGAGGCCAATCTTCTGCTCGGTCATCAGGCCGATGAACGCAATTACTGGGCAGCCGCCAACATCTTGCACGACCTCGGCGTGCGGAGCGTACACCTACTCACCAATAATCCCGCCAAAATTGAAGCGCTCCAGAGCTACAACATTTTGATCCATGAGCGCGTGCCCCTGCAGCCGACCATCCACACCGAAAATGCAGCTTATCTACGCGCAAAGGTGGCGCGGATGCGTCATCTGCTACAGTTGCCGTCGACGCCTTCTGCATCGGCCGGCGTTCCGCTGACGGTGGACTTGCACATGCGCATCGGCCTCCTCCAGGAGCGCATAGCGCGCCACTTCACCCACACCCAAACGCCCCATGTCACCCTCGCATACGCCCAGAGCCTGGACGGCAGCCTGGCCGCTGCGCCGGGAGCGCCCCTGGCGTTGAGCGGCGCCGCTTCGATGACCCTGACTCATGCTCTGCGCGCAGCCCATGACGCCATTCTCATCGGCGTCGGCACGGTCCTGGCCGACGACCCGCGTCTGACCGTGCGCCTGGTCGCGGGTCGCGATCCCCAACCGGTTGTACTCGACAGCGCGCTGCGCACGCCGCCGACAGCGCGGCTGTTCGACCATCCACGCAAGCCGTGGATCTTTACGACCGAACGCAGCGAAGAAGATGCGCGACGCAGACTCTCCGAACGAGGCGCCGAAATCGTCCTGTTGCCCGCCGACGCAGCGGGCCGCGTGAGCCTGCCGGCTGCGCTGAAAGCCATGCAAACGCGGGGGGTGCGCAGCGTGATGGTGGAAGGAGGCGCGCAGGTGCTGGAGAGTTTCGTCGCTGCGCACCTTGCGCATTACGCTATAGTTACGCTGGCGCCACGCTGGATCGGCGGCATGCATGCCTTTCACGCCGGCGTCAACGGTGCACTCCCCCGCCTGGCCCATGTAGCTTACACACAAGCAGGCGACGACCTCATCGTCTGGGGCGAACCCACCTGGACGCCGACTTCCAACGTAGGGGGCGAAGCAGCTTAGCCTAATGATGCGTAGAAGCGTGATTTTTGCAGCGCCGGGCAAGGTGGTTGTCCAGGCCGAGCCAGTCCCCCAACCTCAGCCGGGAGAACTACTGGTGCAGACCCTCGTCTCCGCCATCAGCGCCGGCACCGAGCTGCTCTTTTTGCGCGGAGAGGTTCCCGCCAATATGGAGGTAGACAGCGCCATTCCTACACTCAACGGCGCCGTGCGCTATCCGTTGCGCTACGGCTACGCCTGCGTCGGTCGCGTCATGGAGGCCGGGGAAGAACAGGACAGGAGCTGGCTGGGGCGCACCGTCTTCGCCTTTCATCCTCACACCAGCCATTTCGTTGCGCCGAAGGCGCAGCTCATCCCCGTGCCTGACGATCTCACACCTCATCGGGCGGCGCTGTTGCCCACCATGGAGACCGCCGTGAACCTGGTGATGGATGGGCAGCCAGGGATCGGCGAGCGCGTGGCGGTCATTGGGTTGGGAGTTGTTGGGCTATTGACCGTTGCCCTGCTGGCGCGTTTCCCGCTGGAGATGCTGCTCGCCGTCGACCCGCTGCCGCAGCGGCGCAACCTGGCTCTGGCAATGGGCGCGCACGCCGCCCTTGCGCCCGAGGGGCTGACCGAGCACTCAAGCTACGATCTTGTCTACGAAGTGAGCGGCGCGCCCATTGCGCTCAACACTGCACTGGTGCTGACCGGCTTCGCCGGCCGCATCGTGATCGGCTCCTGGTACGGCGTTAAGCAGGCGCCGCTCGACCTGGGCGGGGCGTTCCACCGCAGCCGCATCCGTCTGCTCGCCAGCCA
>JANWYX010000124.1 GCA_025055055.1 Caldilinea sp.
CTCGTGCTCCTGGTGGGAGAGCTCTACGCCTACCGGCGCGGCAAGGACGCTCTGGCCAAAAGGCTTACGCTGATCGGAGCGCCGGTGGGCGTTGCGCTCATCGGCGTCATCGGCGGACTCTTTGGCGTCATTGCAGCCCGCCCGTATTGGAACGCCTCCGTGCTGCCTCTGATGTTTTTCGTTTCGTCTCTGGTGTCCGGAATCGGGCTGCTCATCCTGTTGCATCTTCTTTTTTCGCCGACGGCCGGCGCTCCGCAGTACGCATCCACAGCCCAGGAACTGGCGCGCATCTTTCTGGTGGGAATCATCATCGGGCTGTTCGCCGCCGGCGCCAACGCATTGGTGATCGCCTATCCCGGCGTGCCCGCTTATTCCGAAGGGTTGCGGCTGGTACTCTTTGGCCCTTACTGGTGGACGATCTGGATTGTGCACTTGTTGTTCGGCGTGCTCGTCCCGCTGGGACTCCTTCTTTGGAACCGACGCAATCTGCTGGTGATTGGCGTCGCCGCAGCTTTGATGGTGTGGACCTTTGTGATGGTGCCGCTGAACATCGTGATTCCCGGCCTAGCCTATCCTACACCGGAGCTGGAGGGGCTGAAGCGCGCCGCCGTGCACCATCGACTTTCCTTTGATTATTTCCCCTCGTCGATTGAGTGGTTGGTTGTCCTCTTTGCGGTCGGAATTGCGCTGGCGATTTTTACCATCGGCTACAAACTCATTCTTGAACCATATCAACGCCGCATCCTTGGATTATCCGGCGAGCAACTTTCCGGAGGTGATGCATGAAACCATCGAGCATGGATGTTCAAATGCGCGAAATCGCAGTCGTAAACAATGCGGCATCCCGAGCGGAAGAGCCTCAAGATCGCTCCCGCCGCAAGTTTCTGCGCAACTCTGCATTGCTGGGCGGCGCCGCACTCTTCGCCGGTCATCTGAGTCGGCGTGAGGCATTGGCGCAGATGGTGGGCCTTGAAGACGGTCGGTTTTACGAGTTGGCGGATCCCCGCAACATTCTGTACACCAGTTGCCAGAATTGCAACACAGGATGCGGCATCAAGGTGAAATTGCTCGACGGCGTGGTGGTCAAAGTGGACGGCAACCCCTTCAATCCCTGGACGATGACTCCGCACATCGACTACGACAACTCGCCGCTCGATCCCAACGTCGCCCGTTTGGACGGCGCCATCTGCCCGCGTGGACAGGCCGGCATTCAGATTTTGTATGACCCATATCGCATCCGCACAGTCCTGAAGCGTGCAGGCAAGCGCGGTGAGAACAAGTGGCAGTCGATCTCTTTTGCGCAGGCTGTCACCGAGATCGTCGAAGGTGGTCGCCTCTTTGCCCATGTTCCGGGCGAGGAGAACCGAGAGGTGGAAGGATTGCGCAGCCTCTATGCCCTGCGCGACCCGGAGTTGGCCGCTGCGATGAGCGCAGACGTTGCTCTGATCCGCTCCAAGAAGATGAGCGTCGCCGAATTTCAAGAGAAGTATCGAGAACATCTGGACGTGTTGATCGATCCGGATCACCCCGATCTGGGGCCTAAGAACAATCAGCTCGTCTTCATGTGGGGGCGCATGAAAGCCGGCCGCTCCCAGATGGTACAACGCTTCATCACCAACAGCTTCGGCAGCCTGAATCGTCATGGACACACGACAGTCTGTCAAGGCTCGCTCTATTTCGCCTGCAAGGCGATGAGCGAGCAATATGCAGACGGCAAATGGAGCGGGGGACAAAAATTCTACTGGCAGGCGGACACCGGCAACAGCGAGTTCATCATCTTCGTCGGCGCCAACATCTTCGAGGGTGGATATGGGCCGCCGCTGCGCACCGGTAAGGTGACCGACGGCCTGACCGAACGAAGTCTCAAGATCGCCGTGGTGGACCCACGCCACTCCAAGACGGCGGCGAAGGCGTGGAAATGGATCCCCGCCGCCCCCGGCGCAGAAGGCGCTCTGGCGTTGGCGATGATTCAGTGGATCATCGAGAACGAGCGCTACGACGCGCGCTATCTGGCTGCAGCGAACAAGGCGGCGGCGGCGGAGATCGGCGAGTCCACCTGGAGCAACGCCGCTTGGCTGGTTCGCATCGAGGAGGACGGCCCTGGCGCCTTTTTGCGCGTGCGCGATCTGCCACCGGAGCTTCAACCGGACGATGTAACGGAAAAGGACGATCGGTTTGTCGTCCTGCAAGAGGGCAAACCGGCGGCGGTGGCGCCCGCCGACGCCGAGACGCCGGTGCATGGCGACCTCTTCGTGGACACGACGATCGGCGCCATACGCGTCAAAAGCGCCATGCAGCTGCTGTTTGAATCCGCCAACGAACACACGCTCGAAGAGTGGGCGCAGATTTGCG
Source organism: Caldilinea sp. (assembly GCA_025055055.1). Lineage (GTDB taxonomy): Bacteria > Chloroflexota > Anaerolineae > Caldilineales > Caldilineaceae > Caldilinea. Next base: position 2,353 of record JANWYX010000124.1, read on the forward strand.
ATGTCCGCATGCAGGACATCATCGAGCTGGCGCGTGAGTTCACCAGCTATGGCAAGAAGGCCGCTGCGGACATCCATCGTGGCGTTTCACAGCACACGAACGGCTACTACAATGTAGCCGCCTGGATGAGCCTCAACCTGCTGATCGGAAACTACGACTGGAAGGGCGGGATGGTGAAACCCACCACCTACGACGCAACCGGAGCCAAGAGCGGTCAACCGTTTCCGGTGATGAGCATGCATCCAAACGCTATGCCCACCTTCGGCGTCTCGATCATCCGCCACGAGACCGAATATGAAAAGTCGACTCTTTTTGAAGGGTATCCCGCCAAACGCCCCTGGTATCCGCTGGCGTCTGATATTTACCAAGAGACGATTCCCTCGGCGGGCGATGCATATCCCTATCCCATCAAAGCGCTCATCCTTTATATGGGGGCGCCGACCTACGCCCTGCCCGCCGGACACACCAATATCCAGATTCTTGCAGACGTGCAGAAGATCCCGCTCTTCATCGCCAGCGACATCACGATCGGCGAGACATCCCTTTACGCCGACTACATCTTCCCCGACCTGAGCTACATGG
>JANWYX010000156.1 GCA_025055055.1 Caldilinea sp.
TGCAGCTCCAGCTCGCGCACGGCGTTGTTTTGCTGCACGACCTTGATCGGCTCGATGAAGAGCGTCGCTCCGCTGGCCGATTGATCGTGGATGATGCCCTCGATGGCGCCCTTATATTCGGCGCGCACCGGGATGACATAACGCCCCTGCCGCTGCGTGACGAGCGCCTCCTGCAGGTAGGGCTTGATGTCGGCGCTGTGCACGATGCGGTCCAGCGTGCTGAGCAGCCGCTCCTGCGCAATACGCAGCTCGCTGCGGATGCGCGCCAGCTCCGGGCTGGCGCTGTCCATCACATCCCCGCGGTCGTTGATGCATTGTCCGATCTGTTCAACCAGATGATCGCACGGCTCGATGTCGGCGGCCATCTCCGCCAGATGAGGGAAGGAAGGCTCCAGGCGGATCAACAATGTGCGCAGCTGTCGGGCGCGTTGCAGGGTGAATTTAATCTCCAGCAGGTCGGGCGGCAGCAGAACGGCGCCCCGTTCAGCGCGGTCGAGCAGCGGCCGCAGGTCGCTGACGCCGCCAAAACTGATGTCGTCCTTTTGTCCTAGCAGCTGATAGGCTTCGCGCGTCTGCGCCAGCCATTCTTGCACAGTGGCGAGGTCGTCGCTCGGCAAAAGCGATGCGGCTAGCTCGGCGCCGCCGCTGAAGGCGCAGTAGTGGGTCAGCCGTTCGAGAATTTTTGGATATTCGAGAACACGCAGCGTGCGCGGATTCATAGCTCTCCTGGATCGTTCACAAACGTAACTTGCATCATAACATAGTGGAAGAGTCAAGGACAAGCAAGGAGGGAAAGGGTTTAACTCTCGCCTGCCATTTTTTGCAGCTCATACAGCCGATTGAGCGCGTCGAGCGGGGTCAGGTTGTTGATGTCCAGTTTGCGCAGCGCCTCGACGACCGGATGCACATCGGCGAAGAGCGAAACCTGCAGGGCGGCGGCGCGACGCTTCGGCGCCACGGTTTCAGCCAGCCGACGCGGCCCCGCAGCGCCGCTCCGCTCCAGATCGGCGAGGATTTCCTCCGCGCGTGTAACGACCTGTGCGGGCAGGCCGGCCATGCGCGCCACGTGGACGCCGTAGGAGCGGTCGGCCTTGCCGGGAATGATGCGCCGCAAAAAGACCACGTCTTCGCCGCCGCCGCTGTCATCGACCGCTACATTGTAGTTGACGACGTGCGGCAGCCGTTCGGCCAGGTCGGTCAGCTCGTGGTAGTGTGTGGCGAAGAGTGTCTTGGCGCGCAACCGGGGATGATTGTGAATATACTCGATCACCGCCCAGGCGATGGCCAAGCCATCGTAGGTGCTGGTGCCGCGGCCGATTTCGTCGAGCAGCAGCAGGCTGCGGTGGGTGGCATGATGGAGGATGTTAGCGGTCTCGACCATCTCCACCATGAAGGTGGATTGGCCACGGTGAATTTCATCGCTGGCGCCCAAGCGCGTGAAGATGCGATCGACGACGCCGATGCGGGCGCGTTCGGCGGGCACGAAGCTGCCGATCTGCGCCATCAAGGTGATCAGCGCCGTCTGGCGCAGGTAGGTACTTTTGCCGCTCATGTTGGGGCCGGTAATGATCTGGATGGCAGTCTCCGGCGTCAGGAATGTGTCATTGGGCACGAACGGCTCGTCGGTCAGCGTCATCTCCACCACCGGATGCCGGCCGGCGACGATCTCAATGCAAGGACCTTCATCGATCTCCGGGCGCACATAGCGACGCGTCAACGCCACTTCGGCCAGTGCGGCGTAGACGTCGATCTCGGCCAGCAGGTGCGCCAGATGTAAAAGCCGAACGCCCTGCGCCGCCACTTGGCCGCAAATTTCGCCGAACAGACGCTGCTCGATCTCCAGCCTCCGCTCGTCGGCGTTGAGCACCAGCGTTTCGTACTCCTTCAGCTCCGGCGTGATGTAGCGCTCGCCGTTGGCAATCGTTTGCTTGCGGATGTAGGAGTCCGGCACGCGGTCGAGCTGCGACTTGGTCACTTCAATGTAGTAGCCAAAGACCTTGTTGTAGCCGACCTTGAGATTTTTGATGCCCAGCCGCTCACGCTCGATCTGCTCCAGACCGGCGATCCATTCGCGGGCGTGACGGCTGCGTTCGACCAGGCTGTCTAGCTCGGCGTCGAAACCGGGACGGATCAGTCCTGGCGTGGAGAGATTGGCCGGCGGATCGTCGACGAGCGCAGATTCGAGCAGCGTCAGCACGTCGGCGCAGAGGGGAAAGTCAGCCACATTGACGTTCTCTGCCTCTACTCTCCCGTCTCCTAATCGTTCGGCTACTTTGGGCGCCAGACGCAGCGCCTCGCGGATGCCCACCAGATCGCGCGGCAACGCAATGCCCTGCATCACGCGGTTGGTCCATCGCTCCAGGTCGCCGAACTTGCGCAACAACTCTCGAATGTCGAGGCGCAGCAAGGTGTCATCGAAGAAACGTTGCACGACGTCCAGCCTGCGGTTGATGGCGGCCACGTCGATCAGCGGCTGGTTGATCCAGCGCCGCAGCAGGCGGCTGCCCATCGGTGTCAGCGTAGCGTTGAGTACGCCGAGCAGACTGCCTTCGACCTCACCCCCGCGCATCGTCTCGGTCAGCTCCAGGTTGCGCCGCGTCGCTTCGTCGAGCGTCATGAAGGCGTCCAGCGCGTAGGTGGAGAGGCGCGTCAGTTGGGCGCTGGCGTTGGGCTGCACGTCGCCGATGTAGGCCAGCACCGCTGCTGCGGCGCGCATTGCCTCCGGCTTGCCCTGCAGCCCGTACCCGTCGAGCGTGGCGACACCGAAATGGCGTTTGAGCGACGCCTCGGCGGTCTCCGGCGAGACGCGCCAGGCGTCGAGCGTGGTCAACAGCGGACGGTGCAGTGCAATCAACCCGTGTAAAGAGGATCGCTGCGGCTCCCAATCGATAGGAATCAGTTCGCTCGGCTGCAGCCGTGAAATCTCTTCGCCGATGTGGCGCTCTACCTCGTCTTGCGAAGCTGCGTGAATCTGCGTGGCCGCAAATTCGCCGGTTGAAATGTCGCAATAGGCAATGCCTGCGGTGGCGCCGCGGCGCCCCATCACCACCGCCACCAGGTAATTGTTGCGCCGTTCGTCCAGCATGCCCGGATCGACGAGGGTGCCTTTGGTGACCACGCGACGCACTTCCCGTTCCACCAATCCCTTGCCCGGCTCTGAAACCTGCTCGGCGATGGCGACGCGATAACCGGCGTTGACCAGCTTGGCGATGTAATAGTCTACGCTGTGATAGGGCACGCCGGCGAGCGGCACGCGCTGATCTGCACCCACGGGCCGGCTCGTCAGCACCACGTCGCAGACGCGCGCCACAATGCGCGCATCCTCGTCGAAGGTCTCGTAAAAATCCCCTAGTCGAAAGAGCAGAATGCAGTCAGGATATTGGCTCTTGATCGACAGGTATTGCTGTCGCATCGGCGTTGTCATAAGTCATCTATGGCCATTGCGCCCCGGTTGTTTCCACGTAGATCGAATAAAGCGACTGTCCTGCAGTCATAAACAGACGATTTTTACGCGCACCGCCGAAGCAGAGGTTGGAGCACGGTTCAGGCAGGTGAATCTTGCCGATCAGCGCGCCGTCGGGCGCATAGCAGTGCACGCCGTCATAGCCGGGGCCGCCCCAGCCGGCCGCCGCCCAGATGTTGCCGTCGCAATCGGCGCGGATGCCGTCGGCCACGCCCGGCGCCATGTCCACAAAGATGCGACCGTTCGCCAGCCGCGTCCCGTTGTCCACCACGTCGAAAACGCGGATATGCTGAGGCCCGTTGGGCGTATGTGAGACGCCGGTGTCGACGATGTACAGCTTCGACTCATCCGGCGAAAAGCAAAGCCCGTTGGGGCGATCGAAATCGTCGGCGACGACGGTCGCTGCGCCCGTGTCGGGGTCGAGACGGTAGACGTAGCGCGGCAGCTCAAACGGCGCAACGAAGCCTTCGTAATTTTTGAGCAATCCATAGCCCGGATCGGTGAACCAGATCGAGCCGTCGGACTTGACGACCACATCGTTGGGGCCATTGAGCCGTTTACCTTCGAAGCTGTCTATCAACACGGTGACGCTGCCGTCGTACTCGGTGCGCGTGACGCGGCGCGTGCCGTGCTCGCAGGTGATCAGCCTGCCCTGGCGGTCGCGCGTATTGCCGTTGGCGTAGTTCGAGGGGAAACGAAAAACGCTCACGGCGCCCGTCTCCTCCTCCCAACGCAGCATCCGGTTGTTGGGGATATCGCTCCACAGCAGATAGCGGCCATCGCCGAACCAGACCGGCCCTTCGCACCAGCGACCGCCCGTCGCCACCAGCTCGAGCGCGGCACTGCCTAGGTTGTACTTTGCAAAGCGAGGATCGAGTGTTTCCACCGCCGGCTCTGGATAGCGCACGATGCCGCGTTGGCGTATCCAGGCCTCGGCTGCGGTCACTGCCTGACTAAGGACGGCATACATCAGGGACCTCCCGGAACATGTTGCGTGTTGAATGTTGGGTATCGGGCGCGCTATACTCAACGCCCTGTCAATGC
>JANWYX010000275.1 GCA_025055055.1 Caldilinea sp.
GATGTCGTCCTGATGGGCGCGCAAGTCGGCCACCTGCTCGGCGGAGACGAGGCCGGCTTCCTGCTGCGCTTCGGCCAGAGCGACCCAGAAACGACGCAAGAGGCGGCGTTTGTGCGCTTCACTCCACAGCCTGCGCATGGCCTCGCTGCCGTAGCGCCAGGTGAGGGGAGAGAGGTAGGTTTCGTGGTCGAACGCAGTCGCCATCACCAAACCCTCATCACCAGAATCCATCGTCCTGATTGTAGCCGAACTCCTCGCAGACCGCCGCCACAACCTCGACCACTTGGTCGTGCAGAACGCCGTTGGTGGCGACCAGGCCGTTGTGGGCGCGCACATCGCGTTGGTTGTAGCGCAGCGGATTGCCCCAACAGTCGGTAATGCGCCCTCCGGCTGCTTCCAGCAGCGCTTGCGGCGCGCACAGATCCCACTCCTTACAGCCGGGGCTGGGATGAATGTAGAGGTCGGCGAGCCGGCGGGTGATCAGACCGACTTTCAGCCCTACGCTGCCCGACACGCGCTCGCGCGTGATGTTGAGCCGGGCGCGGATGACGTCGACGATCTGCTGGCGATGGCTGCGGCTGCTGACCATAATCATGTCGCGAAGGTTGGCGCAGTCGCTAACGCGCAGGTCGATGTGTTCTCCATCCTCGATCATGTATGCTCCTTGGCCGACGACGCCGGCGTAGAGGAGGCCGGTGGCGGGCTGTTGAATCACGCCCAGCACAGGTCGACCTTCGATTGCCAGCCCAATCATGATAGAGAACTCGCCGTTGCGGGCGATGAACTCCTTCGTGCCGTCGAGCGGGTCGACAATCCAAACTCGCGACTTGTGCAGGCGGCTGAGGTCGTCCTTTGATTCCTCGGAGAGGATGCCGTCCTCGGGAAAGGCGGCGCGCAGCCGCGCCACGATGTGCTGGTTGGCGCTGCGGTCGGCTTCGGTCACCGGCTCATCGTCGGATTTATAGCGCACCTCAGAGGAGCCGATATAAAAGGTGTTGACGATGGTGGCCGCCTCGCGCGCCAGTCGGGTCACAAACTCCAATTCTTTGGTCAGATCCAGGGTTTCAATTTGTCGTTCCGTCATGTCAGCTTTCACTCTTGTCCACCGCTGTTTTTCGACTCGGTGCGATACTGTACTCAAAAGATGGGCGGGATGCAAAGTTGCAACAGGGCGGTTGCACACATCAAAGGCCCGGCGTATGCCCTGTCCATGCCAGGACTCAACGCGTGTCGCGCACACAACGCACGCCTAGCCAATTGGCCGACGTTTGAGGAGGCAGCGCTTCGGCCGCCGACGTGCGCAGGGCAGCCGGGTCGCTGAGAAAGGAACCACCGCGCACCAGATAGTGGGTGCGCCCCTCTATCTCCACGCCGGTCGCCGTCCACTCCGCCACGTTGCCGGCCATGTCGCTGACGCCGAGTGGGCTGTCGCCGCCGGGACGGTAAGAGCCGACCTGCACCGTGTCATTGATCCCGCTGAGGGCGCTGTTGGCGGTTTGTGCTGCAAATTCGTCTCCCCAAGGGTAGCGATACATGCGGTTGGTCGTCGGCGAGTAGGCGGCGGCCACTTCCCATTCGGCTGCGGTCGGCAGGCGCTTGCCCATAAATTCGCAGAAGCGCGCGGCGCTGTCATGGTCAATTCGGATCATGGGAAAATCGGCAAAAGCCGGATCGAGAAGGTAGTTGGGCCGCGTGGCGCTGGCGGGTGACGCAGGCCAGGGACACGCCCCGCGTTCGTAACAGGCTCGATACTGGCGCACGGTGGCCTCGAAACGGTCGATCTGGAACGCTTTCAGCGCAACTTCTTGCGCCTCGCCATCGGGCCAGCTCGAGACAACATATCGACCTGCGGGTGCCTCGACCATGTCGTCCGGCTGGGGGCGCAGCCGCCACATCAGCGCAACCATAGCCAACGTCAACAGGACAAAGAGGGCTGTGCGCCGCCAGAGCGCTCTGTGCGCAGAGACCGGCTCGCCTTCGATCCACGGAGGAGGCGGCGCGCTTTCCGTTGCCACCTTCTTCGCCGGTGCAGCAAGCAAAGAGGCGATCTGCGCTTGCATCTCTGGGGCGCCCACTGCGCTTTCCTGTAGTAGCTTGAAGAGGGCGGGCGCCCACATGGCGCTCTGTGCATCTTCTCGCACCAGTTTCTGCAGGGTTTCGGCGTCCAGTGGGTGTGAAGGGTGTAGGAGCGCCTCCTGCAAAACGAGGGCGGTGCGCTCCGGATCGGTCTGATGGCGCAACGCGGTCAACATGCCGCGGCGTCGCACCAACGCTGTGCGCAGGAGCAACGTGCGTTGGCTTTCATCGAGGTCATGGCCAGCCTGGAGGACAAACAATCCCTCGCGCAGCAGATCGTCGGAAGGAAGAGCGCCGCGGCGCCACCATTCGTCGAGCGCTTGATTGAGCGCCCGCCGCGCGGCGAGGGCGCGCGCATCGCCCTGCGATGCGCGGCGCGCTGCACTGGAAGGCGAAGCGCGGAAAGAGACGTCGTCGCCATACTCCCATGCGACGGCGTCGTCGGCTTCGTTTGACGGGAGCCGATGGCCGTTCGGGTCGAATTGCCGCTCTTTACGCAAACCCATGCGCCCATTGTAACGGGTGAAACGCGAAGTGCAAACCACAGTGACCGGGTCTTCACGCTTGCGGGCGACCCACGATCTGCTCGACCGTCTCAGAGAATTCGCCGGTTGCAAGCAAGGCCTCGAGATTGCTGTTTCTTCCTCATATCTCTTCCGCATGCATCGGCGCGCCTCGACCCCTATGGTCGGCGCCTTGCCACATGCGCACGTTGAGATGCTCTATCAGGCTCCGTGCGTCGTAGCTGTGCAGGGGGCGTAGTCGGCCGGATCGATGCGCTTGAAGCCATAGCGTGGCGAACCGATTGACCACACGCGTCGCCCGGGGAAGCGAGTCGGCAGCGTGGCGTCGAAGTCGAAGATGACGAGTTGGTATTTTGTGTGCGGGGTTTGGCTCCTTTCTGTCTGGTGGAACCTGTGTCTCATTCTCTCCCTGAGAGCAAAGTGCGCAAGTCGCTCTGTTCAGCCTTGGAGAAGTCCTGTCAAACGATGTTTTCATCTGCGCTGCAATGGACAGTATATCAGAGGGTGGGGAGAATGGATTTTTGGTGCAAACGGGTTGCAAAAATTCCCTATTGACAAACGATGCAAACCTATGTTACCTTCTCGTCGAAGCGTTTCGACTAAACGTTTCGACGAGAGTGGTGTGCGAATCCAGCCTTTTTCAATGGAACTTCCAGACGCCGACCGAACGACGGCGCAACCCGGCTTGTTGTGCGGCGCCAAACTCCATGCAAGAGGGCAGAGAAGAGGCTTTGAATTTGTTTGGGGTGTTTTGCATATTCAATAATGTCCAACTTCATGATGTCCAATTTCATGAAAGAAAGGAAGCTACAGATGAAAGGTCGCATGATTTCGCGAAGAACGTTTTTGGAGGGAATGGCGCTGAGCACCGGGGTTGTTTTACTTGCCTCTTGTGCTCCGGCGGCTTCTCCAGCAGGGAGCAGCGCTGCACCTTCCGCCGGGGAAAACGTTACACCGGGAGCAAGCGCAACGACAATTGCATGGTGGGACTATATGGGTGATGCGAATGGTGCAGCATTAGACACCCAGATGGCGAAATACATGGAGACGCATCCAGAGGTTAAGATCGAGCGCACCTATATCCCATTCGCCGATCTCAAGCAAAAGCTGTTGCAAGGCGCTGCTGCCGGACAATTGCCGGATGTGGTGCTCATCGATAATCCGGATCATTCCTCGTTTGCGGCGCTGGGCATCTTTACAGATCTGACCGAACGGGTGAAGGAGTGGGGGCAGGAGAGCAACTATTTTCCTGGTCCGTGGGCTTCAACCCTTTTTCAGGAAAGGAACTACGGCATTCCAGACAACAGTAACTGTCTTGTCAACTGGTATAACAAAGCGTTCGCCGAAGCGACCGGCGTGCAACCTCCGACCGACTGGGAGGAATTGAAAGAAGCTGCGGCTGCACTTACGCAGGGTGAACGATATGGATTCGCCGTTTCTGCAGTAAAGAGTGAAGAAGGCACCTTCCAATGGCTGCCCTTCCTATGGATGACCGGCGAGGATTTGGCCACATTAGACAGTGATGGCGGGCGGGCAGCGCTTGGGCTTTGGGTGGATTTGGTCAATAACGGCTATATGTCGCGTGGCATCCTAAACTGGACGCAAGGCGATGTCAAGGGGCAATTCGTGAATGGTTTGGCAGCGATGATGGTGAACGGTCCCTGGCAGATACCGGTGATCAAGGAGGAAGCCCCGGACTTGGCCTGGGACGTCGCCACATTGCCGGCGCAGAAGCAGGGCGCGTCGATTCTGGGAGGGGAGAACACAGCCATCGTCAAAAGTTCTGCCCATATCGATGCGGCCTGGCAGCTACTGACCTGGCGTCAGGAGCCGGAAAATCTCAAGGCCTACCTGCTCCAGGCCGGCAAGTTGCCCAGTAATGCAGCCATGGCGCAGGACGCTGCTTGGACGGGCGATCCGGTGCTCAATGTCTTCGTAGAGCAACTTAAAGTCGCCAAGCCGCGTAACTATGGCCCCAAGTATCCGGAAATCTCTAATGCCATTCAGGAGATGTTGCAGGCGGCCATCAGTGGTCAAAAGCCGGTCGACGCAGCGGTGGCCGAAGCCCAGGCTAAAATTACACCGCTATTGCCGGCATAGTTGCAGCGCTTGTTCAAGGATCGCTTCCCTGCGGCGCAGAGATTTAAAGGTGCATACAGGTCCAGGCGTCCGGAGCCTTTGTAGCTCTGCGCCGCACCGCTTCCATACATCCTTCGGAGTTTCCTCACCTTTCCAAGGAGAGAGTGCTGATGAGGCGCGCGATGTTCACTGCAACGAAGGTGCGATCCTTAACGCATCGTAGAGTTCTGCATAGATGGGATGATTATCTATTCATTGCGCCGGCGATGCTCTTCATTGTGTTAACGATGATCTATCCTATTTTTTCGAATCTGCGCATGAGCGTATATGACGTCAACGTTGCAACATTTCTTTCTAACACGGCGCCTTTCGTCGGTTTCGACAATTATCTCAAAGTATTGCAAGACCCGGCCTTCCAGAAGGCGTTTCTTCTTTCCGTCATTTTCACAGCCGGCTCGCTGGCTTTTCAATTCACAATTGGCTTTGCGCTGGCGTTGCTTTTTAATCGTTCGTTTCCGGGCAACCAGGTGTTGCGTGCGCTCATGTTGCTGGGTTGGATGCTTCCCAGCGTCGTAAGCGGTAGCGTTTTTCGCTGGATGTTCGATGGGGGAAACGGCGTCATTAACTACGCATTGCAGAGCATAGGGCTCATGACTTTCCCGCGTTTTTGGTTAATTGAGCCGCAAACCGCCTTGCTGGCCACCATTATCGCCAACATTTGGGTCGGTGTTCCTTTCAATATGATCCTATTGTTGCCGGGCTTGCAGAGCATTCCGCGTTCCCTCTATGAAGCGGCCAGCATCGACGGTGCCTCCTCAGGGCAGAGTTTTCGTTATATCACGCTACCACTCATGCGTCCGGTGGCCCTGAGCGTGTTGTTGTTGGGGATCATTTACACATTCAAAGTGTTTGATCTTGTCTATGTAATGACGCGTGGAGGACCGGTGGATGCGACCACAGTGCTGCCGATCTATGTATATCAGCTTTCTTTTAGTTTTTTCCGGTTTGGAGAGGGCGCAGCCGCAGCGATCCTGCTGCTATTGCCGCTGAGCCTGGCCGCCATCGGGTATTTGTGGCTAAGTCAACGAGAGGAGGTGATGGCGTGAATGGATGGCGCGCGCTACGTCGTTCGGGATTGGGATGGACGCTCCTAGCTGTGTTTCTTGTCGCAGGATATCTTTTTCCCGTGTATTGGATGGCGGCGACTTCGCTCAAGACGAACGCTGCGGTATATGCATCTCCGCCGCAGATGGTTCCCTGGCCACCGATTTTAAGCGCCTATCGAGAGGCGGTGTTCAACAATCCGTTGACTCTTCGCTCGATTCTTAACAGCGCAATTGTAGGGCTTGGCACCATGCTACTGACATTGTTGCTGGCCACACCGGCTGCATACGCTCTGGCGCGCCTTAAACTGCGCGGCGCAACCGTGGCAATCCTTTTGCTTTTAATCACACAGTTGCTGCCGGCCATCGTGATTGCAACGCCGCTTTTTGTGCTGTTCAGCCGAATCGGCTTAATCAACTCTTACCCCGCACTCATTTTGGCCAACACCACTTTTACGTTGCCTTTTGCTGTGATTGTGCTGCGCCCGTTCTTTTTGACAGTGCCTCGCGAACTGGAGGCGGCTGCCCAAATGGACGGTTGCACTCAATTTGGCGCTTTTGTACGCGTCATCGTACCGCTCGTTCAGCCCGGCCTGCTGACGGTGGCGGTGTTTGCCTTTCTCATGGGATGGGGAGAATTTTTATTCGCCATGACTCTCACAACCAATGAGGCCATTCAACCCGCTACTGCAGCGCTTAATAAATTCATCGGCCAATACGGCACGGAATGGAATAAACTGATGGCCGTTGCTACAGCGGTCGCCATCCCGATCATTGTTATTTTCGCCGGCCTACAACGCTATATCGTCAGCGGGTTAACGGCCGGCGCCGTCAAAGAATAACGAACTCAAAAATCACGACAAGGAGCCGATACACCCATGAAATTCACTGCCGGGTATTGGGACATGCGTCCCGGCATCACGCTGTTTCATCCGATGCAGGTTTTAGAGGTCGAAACAGACGCCGCCGGAATGACCGTCTATGCCCTTACTAAACGAGTGCGCCATCGTTTTGAGACGATTAACCTCCCCATGCTGACACTTCGATTCACCTCGCCGTTGCCGAACGTCGTACGCGTTCAAGTGGTTCATCACAAAGGTCGGCGGATGCGCACGCCGCATTTTCAACTTTTTACGCAATCTCCGGCGATTACGATTGAAAACTACGAAGAGGCTGCCACCTTAACGAGCGGCAAATTGTCTGTGCGCGTCTCCAAAGGCGAGCGCTGGCGCATCGATTTTATGGATGGCGATAAGGTAATCACGAGCAGCGCCGATCGGGCGATGGGCTTTGTCGATGCGCCCGAAGGTCGCTTCATGCTTGAACAATTGAACCTGAGCGTGGGGGAATGCGTTTATGGACTCGGTGAGCGCTTCACGCCTTTTGTGAAAAACGGCCAAGTGATCGACCTTTGGCATGAGGACGGCGGCACGAGCAGCGAGTTGGCGTACAAGAATATCCCTTTCTATTTAACCAACCGAGGCTATGGCGTCTTTGTCAACCATCCAGAATTGGTGTCATTTGAGGTTGGCTCTGAAAAGGTCAATCGCGTCCAGTTCAGCACGCCAGGCGAACAGCTCGATTATTTCCTGATCTATGGGCCCACACTCAAAGAAGTTTTAGAACGTTACACTGCGTTGACAGGGCGCCCGGCCCTGCCGCCAGCGTGGTCATTTGGCCTATGGTTGAGCACCTCATTCACGACCTCCTATGACGAAGAAACCGTCACCACCTTTATCCAGGGCATGGCTGATCGGGACATCCCATTGCATGTCTTCCATTTTGATTGCTTTTGGATGAAAGAATTTCAATGGGTCGATTTTGAATGGGATCGCCGTCTATTTTCTGACCCAGAGGCGATGGTGCATCGACTTAAAGAGCGTGGATTGCATATTTGCGTCTGGATCAACCCATATGTAGCGCAAAAATCTCCGATGTTCGATGAGGGAATGGAACGAGGATATCTTCTCAAACGGCCAGATGGGGATGTATGGCAGTGGGATCGATGGCAGGCGGGCATGGGGCTGGTTGATTTCACCAATCCCGATGCGCGACGTTGGTATACCGACAAATTGCGACGACTGCTCGACATGGGCGTAGACTGTTTCAAAACCGATTTCGGTGAGCGGATTCCGACCGATGTGGTCTATCATGACGGTTCCGATCCGATCAAAATGCATAATTATTACACCTATCTCTACAACGAAACCGTTTTTCGCCTTCTAGAAGAAATACATGGCCAAGGGAACGCCATCGTTTTCGCTCGTTCGGCCACGGCAGGTTGTCAACAATTCCCGGTACACTGGGGTGGCGATAACACCGCTTCTTTTGAATCTATGGCCGAGACGCTACGCGGCGGCTTGTCGCTTTCTATGTGCGGTTTTGGATTTTGGAGTCATGACATCAGTGGATTTGAGAAAACTGCACCGCCGGCAGTTTATAAACGTTGGTGTGCCTTTGGCCTGCTCTCATCGCACAGCCGGCTCCATGGTAATGAATCCTATCGCGTGCCCTGGCACTTCGACGAAGAGGCAGTGGATGTGCTGCGCTTCTTCACAAAGCTGAAATGTCGCCTGATGCCCTATTTGTACGAAGCGGCGCGTCAAGCGCATCTGCAAGGCATCCCGATCATGCGCCCAATGATCCTAGAATTTTCCGATGACCCCGCCAGCGCCACGTTGGATCGTCAATACATGCTGGGCGAGTCGCTGCTTGTGGCGCCGGTCTTCACTTATGATGGCTCGGTGGAGTATTATCTTCCTGCGGGTCAATGGACGCATTTCTTTACAGGCAAAGTGACTGAAGGGGGGCGTTGGCGGCGTGAGCAACATGACTTCTTCAGTCTACCGCTCTTGGTCCGTCCGAACACAGCTCTTGTCATCGGCGAGCGAGAAGATCGCCCTGACTATGCATATCATATAGGTTTCACGCTCCGCCTTTACCAAATCGAAGATGGCGCCACGATAAAGACGGTCATCCCCACGCTTCAGGGTGAGACGGCAGTGACGTTCACCGTTCAGCGCCGGAAAAACGTGATTACGATTTCCTGGGAGGGTGAGCCTCGGCTGTGGCGCATTTTGCTGGTAGGAATTGGAGCGCTGATTGCGGCGACAGGTGGAAGCGTACAAGTCGCTGCTGAAGGCGCATATGTAACGCCCGAGGACGATGCGGCAACAGTTCAGATCACGTTAACCCGGACTTAAAATACCTTCGTCGGCGAAGTGTGGGGGGGTGGTAGACTTATGTGCCGCCCCCCCACACACACTCCCACCGAGTTTCCCCTTTGTCCTTGGCTTCCGGCCGAGCTGTCTTTGCCTTTCGGCAATTGTAATGCCTCCAGGAAGAGAAAGGTGGAAGGTCCTTAGATTTCAGCGTAAACTTATATTAAAGCCTCAACTTATGCATTCATGTGTATAATTGAAGAAAGGCGATGCACAGTGGCGAATTTTTTAGACACTGCACATTTTTAGCCGGTTTTGACAAAGCGCCTTACAACTTGTAGACAAATCGACTCTTGGCGCGCATGAACAGAAGTGCAGGATAGATCATACGATGCCCACCATGCATGACGTGGCCCGCCGTGCCAATGTATCGCTCAGCACCGTCTCATACGCCATCAACGGCACGCGGCCAATTTCCGAAGAAACGCGACGACGAATCTTTGCCGCTATGAAAGAGCTTGGCTATCAGCCCCATGCTCTGGCACGCGGGTTGGCCAGCAAGCGCAGTCGGATTTTAGCGCTTCTCTTTCCAACCTCAGAGCGTGGGTTAGGCAATACAGACTTGGAGTTTATCATCGGAGCCGCCGAGGCGGCTCGCGAATTAGGCTATCATCTTGTCTTATGGACTTCCGACGTTAACGATGTCGTAGAGTTGCGTCAATTGATCCAACAGGGACTTGTTGATGGTGTGGTGTTGATGGAAGTGCATCTCCATGACAAACGGATCGAATATTTGCGCGGAATTGATTTTCCTTTCAGCGTCATCGGTCGCTGCGCCGATGTAGCAGCGTTGCCTTACACCGACATCGATTTTGAACAAACGGTGCGCGAAGCCGTCATCCATTTGATCCAACTCGGCCACACCGATATCGGCTTCTTCAATTACGCCCGGGAAGTGTTCGAGGCTGGCTACGGGCCTGCCGTTCGCGTCGCCCAGGCGTTCGAGCGCATCACCCAGGAGATGGGTGTTCACGGGGTGACCTGTTTTTGCCACGCTTCCGCCCAGGCCGGCTACGTAGCCTTCAACGCCCTGATCGACGAACATCCTGAAATCACAGCCATTGCTGTCATGAATGAACGCAGTGTGCCGGGGATTTTGCAGGCCATCGACGATCGGGGCTGGTGCGTGCCCGAGGATATTTCGCTGATTTCGCTTGTGTCATCTCGGCAGGTGACAGAAATGAGCATGCCGCCGTTGACGACACTGGCGCCCCCGGCGGCGGAATTGGGTAGGCTCGGCGTTGAACTTTTAGTCCAACAGCTGGATGGCCGGCCCGTTAGCATTGCGCAAACGCTTTTGCCCTGTCAGCTCGTATTAGGAGAAAGCACCGGAGCGCGGCGTCAACGTCTCCATGAGCCAAGCGCATCGCCTCAGTGAAACTAGCCCCTTATTTCACGCGTCGAAAATCCTCGCCTTCATCCACTCGTTGCTGTTGTGAAAATCGGCGACGGCCGTGCCCGGGTGCACCAGGGCGTCGAAGCGGGGGCGGTCTTCGTCGGCCAGCTTCATGTCGAGCAAGGGCAGCGCGTCCTCCAGGTGCGCCATGGTGCGCGGGCCGATGATCGGCGAGGTCACGCCGGGCTGGTCCATCACCCATAGCAGGGCGAGCTGAGAAGCCGTCAAATTGCGCTCCCTCGCCATTTCGCCGACGGCCTGGGCCACCTCGATGCCTCGCCGCGTGATGCGGTTGCGGAAAAGCTCGTTGGCGCGTTCGGCGCGCGAGCCGGCGGGAAAGGCGTCTTTGCTTGCGTAGCGTCCTGCCAGGATGCCGCCGGCTAGCGGCGACCAGGGCAAGATCGCCAACCCATGCGCCTGCGCCAGCGGAATCAGCTCGTTCTCGATGCGACGGTCGAGCAAGTTGTACGGCGGCTGCTCGCTGACATAGCGCGCCAGATTGTATCGTTCGCTGGTCGCCAATGCCTCCATCACCTTCCACGCCGGAAAGGTCGAACAGCCGATGTAGCGCACTTTGCCCGAGCGCACCAGGTCGTCGAAAGCGCGCAGCGTTTCGTCCTGCGGCACGTTCAGCGAAGGGCGATGAAGTTGATAGAGATCGATGTGATCGGTCTGCAGACGGCGCAGCGAATCTTCGCACGCCTTGATGATATGATAGCGGCTGACGCCCTGATCGTTGGGGCCGTCGCCCATCTTGCCGTAGACCTTGGTCGCCAACACCACCTGATCGCGGCGGCCGCTTTCCTTCAACGCCTTGCCGACAATGCGTTCGCTTTCGCCGGCATTGTAGACGTTGGCGGTGTCGATGAAGTTGATGCCGGCGTCCAGCGCACGGTGGATAATGGCGATCGACTCGGCTTCGTCGGTGGGGCCGCCGAAATTCATGGCGCCAAGGCAAAGCGGTGAAACCAGGACGCCGGTGCGCCCAAGTGGTCGGTATTGCATGATTCTTCTCCTCCGGTGAAGCAAGCGCTGTATTGGAAAAACGATTTTGCCTCTTATACGATAGACGATTTTGCGGCGATCGTCCAGAAGCGAAAGCGATGCGTTAGCCATTTTGGTGTGTTGCGAAAAATTTTTCACGTCTCTTCTTGGGGAAGCAGACAGGCTGTGGTAAAAACCTCTGCAGATGAACATCTAGGCCCAAGAGGTCCCACGATGGAAAGGATAACAATGCATGGCTGTCCAATCTGGCGGCGACTATCACCTGCTCGACTCTGGCCATATGCGCAAGCTGGAGCGCATCGGCCCGTATCTGTTGGTGCGCCCTTCGTTGCAGGCGATCTGGCTGCCGAGACGCAGCGAGAGCGAATGGCAACGCGTCGACGGCGTCTATGAGCGTGGGGCGACCGAGGAAGGCGGACGCTGGACATTCCATCGCAAAGTGCATCGCGAGTTCGAGGTGCTTTTCGGCAACTTGCAATTTCAGGTGAGGCTGACCAACTTCGGCCACATTGGGCTGTTTGCGGAACAACGGGAGAACTGGGACTGGATGCGCGAGGTCATTCGCGCGCGAATGCAACGCACCAACCATCGCAACCTCTACGTGCTCAACCTCTTCGGCTACACCGGGGGCAGCACGCTGGCCTGCAGCCAGGCCGGGGCGCATTGCGTTCATGTCGACGCAGCCAAAGGAGTCGTGGATTGGGCGCGTAAAAACGCCGCGCTGAGCGGCCTGGAAGATCGCCCGATCCGCTGGCTGGTCGATGACGCCCTCAAGTTCGTCAAGCGCGAGGAACGTCGCGGTCACACCTATCAGGCCATCATCCTGGACCCCCCCACCTTCGGCCGCGGCCCCAAAGGCGAGGTCTTCAAGATTGAACAGGATTTGACGCCGCTACTGGAGGCGTGCCGCTCGCTATTGGCCGAGGACGCCCTCTTCGTGCTTTACAGTTGCCACACGCCCGGCTTCACGCCGATCACGATGCGCAATCAGCTCGATATCGTCGTCGGTGGGCGCAAGGGGGACGTCGAAGCCGGCGAGATGACGATCCCCGAACAACAGCCTGACCCGGCGCGCAGCCGCCTGTTGCCCAGCGGCGTCTACGCACGCTGGCTTGCACCGGAATAGCCATGACCACCCATCTGACCAGCCCGCACAATCCTCACGTCAAGGAGACCGTCAAGCTGGAAAAGCGCAGCGAGCGCAGCAGACGGCGTCTGACGCTCGTCGAGGGCGTGCGAGAGGTGCGACGCGCGCTGGCGGCGGGGATCGTTCCGGTCGAGGCATTCCTCTGCCCTGAAATTGCGATGGAGGAGGGCATGGGCGACGTCGTGGCAATGTTGGAGCGGTTGGACGCGCAACGGCGCACGCATCTTTACACGGTGACGCAGGCCGTCTTCGCCAGATTGGCTGTGCGCGAGGAGAGCGGGGGCGTGGTGTTGGTGATTCCCTTTCTGGAGACTGCGCTCGATCGGCTGCCGCAGCGGACGCGTCCCTTTTTCGCCGTCATCGATCGCCCCGAGAAGCCGGGAAATCTCGGCGCCATCCTGCGCACCGCCGACGCTGCCGGCGTGGACGGCGTTATTGTCTGCGGTGGGGTCGATGTGCATAACCCTAACGTCGTGCGCGCCAGTCTGGGGACGCTCTTCACCGTGCCTGTGGCCGAGGCGACGGCGCCGGAAGCAATCGCCTGGCTCAAAGGCCGGGGAATTCACCTGGTCGCAGCGACGCCTGACGCGTCCGTTCTCTACACGGCCGTCGACATGCGCGGCCCCGTGGCCGTTGTGATGGGCAGTGAGGCCGAGGGATTGAGCCGAGAGTGGCTATCTGCCGCAGACGTGCAAGTGGCCATCCCCATGGCCGGCCAGGCCGACAGCTTGAACCTGGCGACGGCCACCGCGCTGATGCTTTACGAGGTGGTGCGCCAGCGTGGGATGCGCTAGTGCACCTGATGGCGTGGCGGCGACCATGATGAAACCTACACGCTCCCTGTTTTTTATACGTCTTCGCCACATTGCGTTAAATCCAATTTCCTAAGAGGTGGATGTAATGCAGACAGAAAACGAGCGACGCGCCGAAAAGGACTCGATCTTTGCAGAGTTCGCCTGCGAAGCGTTGACCGTCCTTCTCGCCGCCACCCTAGCGCTGGCATGGGCGTGGACGGGCTACGTTGGCCTGTTCGATTTTTCGCGGGTGGGATATGCCTATACGGTCTTCGCCATCGCCCTATTTGCAGGCGCAGCGGTCTATTACCTGGCGCAAAAGCGGCTGCGACCGGCCGTGTTTTTGTATCTCTGCTCGCTGTTGGCGGCTATCACTCTGGTCATCGTCGCCTATGACGATGCGAGTCTGCTGTCGCTCTATTTGCTGACCGTCCTCATCGCCGCACCGCTCACGCGCCCACGCGGCTTGGGAGCCGCAACGTTGCTGACGCTGGCGACCCTGTTCGCCGTCGGCATCTGGCGCGCTATGTCGCCGGCGGAACTGGTGACGCCGGTGGCGCTGACGATGTTGGCGGCGTTGACGGCGTGGCTCAGCACGCGACGGCTCTTTACGGCGTTGGAATGGGCGCTCAATATGACGGCGCACGCCCACCGCAGCGCAGAGGAGGCGCGTGCACATCGCGCAGAGCTGCAGCGCGTCCTGCACAGCCTCGACCTGGCGCTTTCGCGGCTGGAGCGCAGCAACCGCGCCCTTGCCTTCGCCCAGGAAGCGGCCGAACGCGCCTATCGCTTCAAATCGGAGTTCGTCGCCAACGTGAGTCACGAGCTGCGCACGCCCCTCAACCTGATCGTCGGCTTCAGCGAGATGATGACCACCGCGCCGGAGAGTTACGGCGGCAAGCCTCTGCCCGGCGAATATCGCGGGGACATGCTCGCCATCTATCGCAGCTCTCGCCACCTGCTCGACCTCATCAACGACGTGCTCGACCTCTCGCAGATTGAATCGGGGCGCATGGCGATTCACAAGGAGCGCGTCTTGATTCAGGATGTGATTCAGGAAGCGGTCGAGATCGTGCGCGGGCTGGCCGAGGCGAGGCGTCTCCAGCTCATGGTCGAAGCGCCGGAAGCGCCGCTCGCCGTCGACCTGGACCGCGTGCGCATCCGACAGGTGTTGCTCAACCTGCTGACCAACGCCATGCGCTACACCGAGCAGGGATGCGTGCGTGTGCGCGCTTGGAGCGACGAACAGGAGCTGACCGTGGTGGTGCAGGACAGCGGTCGTGGCATTGCGCCGGAAAAGCTGGCGCGCGCCTTCGAGGCGTTCGACCGATTGGACGAAGAACAATTGACGCACGGGAGCGGGCTGGGTCTTGCCGTCAGCAAGAAATTCGTCGAGCTGCACGATGGCCGCATGTGGATCGAGAGTGAACTGGGCCGTGGCACAACGGTTGGCTTTACGCTGCCCCTCCCCACCCAGAACAGACAGCCTGTGCGCTCCACTCTGCGCACCTCCCGTCCCTTGCCGCAGGAAAACCGTCAGCCGCTGACGTTGCTGATTCACAACGACACGCGGGCGTTGGCGCTGTTGCGACGCCATATTCTTAACTGTGAATTCGTGCTGGCCGAAAACGCCGACGAGGCGCAGAGGCTGATGAAGGAGCTGGCTCCCGATGCGGTGATCGTCGAGGCCGGCTCCGTGGGCGAATGGAAGCGGTTGACTGCGGCCCATCCGGCGGCGCTGGAGACGCCCGCGCTGATCACGCCACTGCCCAGTGCGCGGCAGACCGGCGCGACGTTAGGCGCAAACTATTATCTGCCCAAACCGGTCGGGCGCGAAGACATTGCATTCGTGCTGAAGCGGCTGGCGCGTACCCCTCGCACCGCGCTGGTGGTGGACGATGACCCGCACATCGTCCGGCTGATCGGGCGCATGTTGCGTTCGGCGCGGCCCGAAATCCAGGTGATGGAAGCTTTCGGCGGGGAGGAGGCGTTGGCGCTGGCCCAGGTTAGGCCGCCTGACGTCATTTTCGTCGATCTGTACATGCCGGGGATGAACGGCGAAGCCTTTATTCAGGAAGTGCAGCGTAACCCGCATCTAGCCCGCACCACGATCGTGGTCGTCTCCGTGCGCAGCGTCGAACAAGAGCTGGCGCCGATTCAGGGGGACCTATGGATTCGACGGGAGCACGGTTTTACGCTCAGCGAGCTGCTCTGTCTGATCGAGGCAAACTTGTGCACGATCACGCAAGCGGGTGCAACGTCCCCAGCCAGCGCCGCAGCGCGTCTAGCAACGCTGGCTGGCTCACCGGCTTGACCAGGGCATCGTTAGCGCCGAGCGAAAGCGCCAGCTCGTGCTCGCGCAGCACCGAACAGACCAAGATCGGCGTCGTCGGCGCTGCTTCCTTGCGCAGCCGTTGCAGCACCTCCCAGCCATCCTGGTGAGGCATCATCACGTCGAGCAAGATCGCCTGTGGGGTGACCTGCTGCAAAAGCTGCAAGGCCTCCTCCCCTCCCGTCGCTCCGACGACGACCACACGATGGCCCGCCAGGTAGCGTTGGAAGAGCTCGATCAGGCCCTGATTATCGTCGATGATGAGTACGGTGGGCGCCTGGGCTGTCGGCAGGGTGATCTCCGCCGTCCATGCGTCGGGTGTTTCCCGGAGCATCAGACGTCCATTGAGCGCTGTGATCAACGATTCGGCGACGGTCAACGCCACGCCTTCGCGTCGCTGTGGAGGAGGCGTAGGCTCTAAGAATCTCGTTTCCAAGGTGCGGTGCAAAGTCTGTTGGCGTAGACGCAGCCGGACAGCGCCCTCGATTTCGTGCGTTGAGAGCTGTAACGCGGTGTTGGGGGGCAGGACATCGATCGCATAGCTGAGCAAGTTGAGCAGCGCTTGACGCAGCAGCGCGCGATCGGCCAGCACAGGCGGCGTTGGATGAAGCTCGCTCCGATCGAACTGAAGACCGCGCGGTTGAAGTCTGGCGTTAAGCAGTGCGCACAGGCCCTCGAGCAACCGGCGCAGGTCAAGCGATTCGCTGCGCATCTCTTTGCGCAGGCGAACGAGCTCCGCCTCGGCCAGCTCGCGACGCGAAGGCGCCGCCTCCGCCTCGGCGTCAGCCGCCGCCTGCTGCTGAGAGCGGACGCCGCGCGTGCGCAACAGGTCCTGAAGCTGCGTGGTCACCGCCTCCACGCCTTTGCCGAACTCTCGGTAGACCTGTCGTCGACTCAGTCCGAGCTTGTGTTCGATCTCTTCGATCGTCAGCCCATCGACGCAACGGTAGGTCAGCACGGCGTAGACGCGCGCGGCGTCACCATGGGCGGCCGATTGCGGGCGCAGCCGCTCGATGCAGTCGAGGAGCGTGCGGCGCAGGTCTTGCGCGTGCGTAAGTCGATCTCCTGGGCTGTCCCCGGCCCAAAGCGCTGTGAGCGAGTGATTTTGCAGGTAGGCGTTGTCGTAAAGGTGAAGCAATGCAGTGCGCACCATCTGGATGAACGTATCTGCTCCATCAGTTTGCTCACCTTGCAACGCGTTTTTTTCCGGCATCGTCGGATATTGCGATGGTTGTTTCATGATTGGCAAAATCTGGCACAAAACGGGCACAAAAGCGCTTGTTAGAAACGGTTCTCTTTTATACAGATTAACATGGACTCCATCATGAAAAAATCGAACGACGGCAGAGCGTCGATGGGGCTGAAGGACAGCGACGCAATGATGAAGCTGCGACGTGTTGCAGGCTTCGGGACAGATGAGGATCGATTTCATATTCAAAGGAGGAAGACAGAGTATGCAAACAAAGACAACTATGCTCTCGCGACGAGACTTTTTACGCGCCGGCGCCGGCGCCGCCGGTCTCTTGGCGCGGGCGGCCTGTGCGCCGAGCG
>JANWYX010000318.1 GCA_025055055.1 Caldilinea sp.
CCCGGCGTCGGCGTCGGAGTGAAGGTGGCGGTCGGCGCAGGTGTCGGGGGCGGCAGGATCTGAATGGGCGGAGGATCGGGACGACGCAGCGTCAGAAAGCCAACGCCGGAAAGCGTGAAAGCGGTCAGCAGACCCAAGAGATAGGGTAAAAATACGGCGCGCAACGGAGAGGTCGTTTGCAATTGTACAGGTTGGGAAAACTGTCTTGCGCCTGTTGAGAAAGCATCCGTAGGCCGAGGTGAAACTGACATTGCGCCCTTCCCAGGGTGAAGACGGTTTAGAATGAAGACGGTTTAGAATGAAGACGGTGATGTCGCCATTTTTGCGGTTTCGGCTGCTCGGCGTCAACGGCTATTTGTCGGATCGGAGGACGAGAGGCTGCATGCGGATGCGTTGCAGAGTTTCCTGCGCCAACGCCGTCAGCGCCTCGTCGTCGCCGGGAGGATGACTCAGGCCGGCGCGCACATCGCGGTAATAGCGCTCTAGCGGCAATGCTCGTGTCAGGCCCACGCCGCCGACGGCGCGCAGACAGTGGTCAACCGCCTCGACGGCATGATTGGTCACCGTCACCTTTGCAGCGGCGAGAGATGGCGCCATCTCAGCGCGCCGGTCAGGATGACGCGTCCATTGTTCGGCCGTATAGTGAAGCTGAGTGCGCGCAGTGTGCAGAAGCAGCGTCGCCTGCCCCAAACGGCGACGCACGCTCTCCAGCGTGGCAATAGGGCGGCCAAGCGCAGTGGGAGTCCGTTCAAGCGTGTAGTGCGCGGCGACATCGAGCGCGGCTGCAGCGACGCCCAGATAGACGGCGCCGACGCCGAGGGTGAACCAGGCGTTGCCGCCGCCTTTCATCGCTCCGGGTGCAGAGCGATTGATCAGGGCGTGAGCGGGCGCCTCGACGCCGCGCAGCATCACCGTGTGGCTGCCGGTCGTGCGCATACCGAGGGCATCCCAAGGCTCTTCCACTTGGAAACGCTCATCGACGGCGATGAGAAAACGGCCAACTTCGCCGCTGCCATCCTCGAGCGTGGCAGAAACGACGGCGTAATCGAGCACGGGGAACATGCTGGCGAAGCTCTTACAGCCGTCGAGCACCCATTCTGCAACCGTTCCATCAGGCGCGTAGCGAGGCCGAGCGGTTGTCTGAGGGCGTCCGCCGCGGCTAGGGCTGCCCAGGTTTGGCTCGGTCGCCAGGGAATTGACGAGCGCGCCACGCTCCACCGCAGCTCGGCAGAGGGCGGCGAAAAGTTCAGGCGGCCAGTCCCTTTTCTCGGCTGCGGAGCCGATCGTCTGCAGATGCATGACAAAGCTCAAAGCGGTGCTACCGTCGCCTTTTGCCAATTGCTCCGTTACGATGATCGTCTCCAACAGATCCGCTCCCCATCCGCCGTATTCGACCGGCACAGGCAGCGCCGGCAGGCCTGCGGTGCGAATTGCGGTGAAGTTTTCGTATGGGAACGCTCCGGTGCGATCCTGTTCGGCGGCGCGAGCAGAAAAGTTGTTTGCAAGCTCTTCTGCGATTGCCAAAAATTGCTCCTGCCGTTGCGTCATCGGGAACTTCATACCGTCTCCTCGTCATTCCGAGCTGTTGCACTCTTGAAATCAAATAAAAATTCGGAAATCGCGCAGCGTCTGTTCATATTCGTTGAGATAGAGCCGTGCAATGTTCGCATCGGCCACCACCACGTAAAGATCGTGCGAAAAGACCGACGTGTTGTACCAGTTGAAGCTGCCTTCCAGCACGATTCGCTCGTCCACAACGCAATACTTGGAGTGAATCGGGCAGTAGGGAACCGGTTGATCATAGCGCCCGTAGGCCAGCAGCACGGGCACGCCGGCTTTTTTGAGCCGAGAAACTGCAGGCAGCAGGGGACGCCGTAGCTCTTCCTGCATAGAAACCTCAGTACCGGGGTCTCCTTGGCGCGCCAGATGGCCGTTGAGCAGCAGTTGGACATCCACCCCGCGCTGTTTTGCCCGGATCAACGCATCGACGACGCTGTCATGGTATTCACCCACCATTTCTCCTAACAGAAAAAGACAGATTCGAATCGAGCGCTGCGCCCGGTTGATTTCAGAGAGGATGGCGTGGTGGGGACGATACACCTTGCCGTTGGGCAGCGTCTGCCTGCCAAAGGTGTATAACAGGTTAAAGCGGCTGAGCGGATCGATTTGATACTTTTGAATCACGCCCCCGCGAATGCTTTGGAAAATGTTGTCAAACAAAGTTCCCAGAGCTGCGCAACGAAAGGTCATGCCAGACTCCCAGTTGGCACCCCACCGATCAAAGGTGATGTTGAACGACCCGAGGATGCTGTCTTCCTCACCGAAGAGAATGAATTTGTTGTGCATGTCCGGCGCCACCTCGATCAACGGATGCTTCGGCGTGCAAAAGACGCCTAACAGCTCCATGCCGGAGCGTTTGAGACGCAAATAGTTGGGGGAGTTGGTCAACGTCATCTTGCGCCAGTCGACCTGCGCCTGCACCTGCACCCCCTGTGACATGGCGTAGAGCAGGTGATTGACGAAGTCGGTGTCGTCGATGCAATCCACGCACACTTTAATGCTCTCGCGACGATCCGGTGCCTCTCGCTTGCGTGCGATGGCGGCGTCGATCTGGTCGTGAATATAGCGTTTCGGATGGTAGGGATGGTGCGGCAGCCCTTTGGTGAACTTGGGCACAATATGGAGCGCGTCAAAATTTTGGTTGATCCAGTCGACGTTGCGCTGCAATTGCGCTGCATCCAACTCATAAGTGCGCCATTGATTCGGAGTCGCATACAGGTCGGTGATGCGCCGCCGCTGATACTGGTCGTTGTCGAAGTCCGGGCCGTCGAAGAAAATATACTCCAACCTCGACGGGATGGATCGTTCATGCAAGTGGACGATATAGGAAAATTTGACGCAGGTCACCCGTCCATATGTGGCGGGAAAGGGATGAAGGAAAAAATCGCGCGTTGTGCGCCGATGCGAGTTCCATGTCTCTCGATACGGATCGGTGTCGACGATAAAATGCTCGACGACGCCGTCGTTGCGATAGACTTTGAGCAACACCTTGATGTTGAGTTCGGCGCCCCAGCGCACGTCGAAGCGAATTTTCCCCCAACGCAGATAAAATAATTCCTTAAATTCATTTCGTCTTCCGAACGGGACGCCCAATTCCCCATCGATAGGCGTGGCGTACTCTTCGGCGAATTCCATAGGCAACGACGATCTCCATCAAACCGGCTCGAACTCCACCAGAAATCCTTCATGATCTGAGACGCGCTCGTAGGGATTCCCCGTGAACAGGCGTTGCGCTGCAACGGGGCGCAACTTGCTGTTGCGTTTCATCAAAATGAAGTCGATGCGCTTGTCTTCCTCCATATATCTCCATTGGCCATCCCGGCGATCACGAAAGATAGCCTCAAACGCACTGCGATCGACGACTTGCAAAAACTGATCCTCATATTCACTTTGTTCGACGATATGGGCGTAACCAAGAGAGCCGACCTTCACATTGAAATCGCCGCAGAGCAGCGTGGCGGCGACATGACGCGTGTGCCGTTGTTCGGCCCACTCGCAAAGGGCGTCGAATTGGGCGCGAAAGCCTTGCTCCCACCAGCTCAGATGCACGGAGAAAATGTTGAGCAGGCCGAAGCCGGGTGCATGAATTTGCCCCATCAACACTTTGCGACTGTGAATGTCGTAGATATCCTGCGATTCAGAGACATAGCGCGCCTCGGTGCGCATAAAAGGATAGCGGCTTAAAATGGCGACGCCCTCGCGATAATGCTCGAATCCCCGGTGAGACCAGTCGACCGCCATGTAATACGGCTGAGGAAGCTGTGCATGGATAATGCGCGCCGTGTTAGAGGCCCAGTCGCCGGCGCCATCGTTCCAGTGTTCGGCCACCTCCTGCAAGCAGGCGACGTCGATCTTCAACTGCCGGATCGCCTGGGCAACCGTCGCCAGCTTGGCCATCTGATTTTCTTCTTGATAGCAATGCAGGTTGAGGATCATCACCTTGAGGGCGTCGCGTTTGGCGACATAGTTGATGCCCAGGTTGTTGTCCCATTGCTCTTTGCCGTCGATAACGGCGCGGGCTGCATATTCAACGCGGAACGCATCGCGCACACGCAGCCGCGCCGTCCAGACGCCGACGCCGTACTGGTTGGGATTGCGCGCGTTGCTCAGCTCCTCTCGATCCCAATAGCGCCTGGAGAAGGTGCACTTTGTGCGTCGTTTGCTCTTCCAGCCGTCCGTGCTCCACTCGATGGCCACCTCGGCGGCGCGGCCTCGCACCGCCACTGCGACAGGAAGAATCTGTTGTTCCGGACCTACATGCGGGGAAAAGTCAAGATGCGCTACAGGATGACGTTCGCCGAGCAGAATGC
>JANWYX010000327.1 GCA_025055055.1 Caldilinea sp.
CACTCGTCTACGCGAATGAGCGTGACCTGCGCGCCGGGGTTTTCGTCCAGCCAGCGCTGCACGCGGGCGATGTCGTTCGGCCCCTCAACCGGCGGCGCGTCGTATTGGATCGGGTGTGGCGTGTTGGCGAACGCCGGCAACGGGCGCAGCCGCCATTCGAACAGCGGCGGGCTGAGTTCGCCGAAGGTGCCGATGATGAGCACCGGCCGGTCGGCCTGCTGCCAGCGCACGATCTGGTGCGAAGCAGCGCGCAAGTCGTCGGCCAGGTGGCCGGCCCACACCGGCTGCAGACGCGGCAGCCATGTGAGCCAGCTCCAAGATGTGATCGCGAAGAGCGCGAGTATTGGGATTAGAGATTGGAGATTGGGGAATGGAGATTGGGGAATGGAGATCGGGGAGTGGGAGCCGCGGCGCGCAATCGCTAATCTCCAATCTCCGATCTCTTTGACCAATTCCGCCGCACCCAGCCCCGTCAACAACCACAGCGACGGGAAGAGCGGCGTGATGTAGCGGTCGGCCTTGAGCTGATGCGCCGTCGCCAGCACGAAGCCGAGCACGAAGTAGATCGCCAGCAACGTCACGCCGGGGTGACGGATGCGCACCACTGCCCAAGCCGCGCCGAGCAGCGACGCAGCGGCCAGCCATGGGCTGGGCATCAGCCAATCGAACATCGTCCGCACGTAGAACAGCAAGTTCTCGGCGCTCCAGAACGGATAACCGCTGTCCTCGTTGGTGACAAAGAAGCGGAAGTCGCGCCATTTCACCTCGGTCGGCACGATGTCCGTCCCGCCGAAGAACCAGAACAGGATGCCGGCGACGAGCGGCGCATACAACGCGAGAATTGAGAATTGAGAATTGAGAATTGAGAAAGGGCGAGCTTGCACTCGCTCGTTGTTCTTCGCTCGGATTAGGCGGAGGCGTTCGCCGAGGTCTACGATGCCCACGGCTGCGATGGCGAACGCGGCGTAGTTGAACTTGGTCAGGAAGGCGAAGTACAGCGCGCAGCCGGTCAGAAAGAACCAGATCTTCCGCTGCGTTTTCAGCGCCTGGAGGAAGCACCAGAACGCGACGAAGACGACGAAGGCCACCGGCGTCTCTTGCATCGCCCAACTGCCTACGAACAACCAGCCCGGCGCGCTCAACGCGATTAACCCGCTGACCAGCCCGGCCAACGGCGCCAGCTCCGGGCTGATCTGGTAGGCGATGGCGCAGGCCACGAGCGCCGTCGCGACGAGCATGATGTAGGCAAACAGGCGCGCAGCATCGTCAGTAAGCCCCAAGACTCCGAGGAAGGGCGCTTGCATCATCGAGAACCCAGGCGGCCACAAGGTTTGGATGTGGAAGTCGCCCCAGAACGCGCGCAGATCGAGATTGCGAAAATCGCGCAACATGTAATAGCCCGGCAGGCTGTGCGCGGCTTCGTCGAAGTTAAGCGGCGGCGCCGGCGCAATCAGGCGGAGGAAGACTTCGCGGCCAACGAGGATGGAGATCAGCACGAGCACGCCGGCGACGATCCACGTGCGGGCTTTGGGCGACACGCCGATCAGTATACTCACCTACGTCGTGCTTTCATGATCATCGCCTCGCATCGCGCGCGTCGCCGGCTAGCAGCAGCAGCGCCCATCGTCATCCTTGTGCTGCTCTGGGCGTTGTTCTTCTGGCGCATCCTCACGCCTGCGCCGGCGGACCGGCTGACCTTTCACCAGGGCGACTTCACCTTGCAGTTCCTGGCCTACCGGCAGCTTGCCTATCGCCAGCTTGCCGCCGGCCGCTTCCCGGTGATCGAGGAGTGCCTTTATAGCGGCCATCCCTTTCAAGCCGACCCGCAGTCGCAAGTGCTCTACCCGCCGGTGCTGGCTGCGATGCTGATCGGGCGCGCGCTGGGTTGGGCGGAGTATCCGCTGCGCGCGCTGGAATGGGAGGTGATGCTGCACGTGCTCC
>JANWYX010000342.1 GCA_025055055.1 Caldilinea sp.
CCATCACGATGGCGACATCCGAAGGGACGCCCACCCCGGCGTCGACGATGACGGGCACCTGGCACTGCTCTCGGATGATCTGAAGGTTGTACGGGTTGCGCACGCCCATGCCCGATCCGATCGGCGCAGCGAGCGGCATCACCGCTGCGCAGCCGATGGCCTCCAGCTTCTTGCAGGTCACAGGATCATCGTTGCAGTAGGGCAGCACGACGAAGCCATCTTCGACCAGCTCTCGCGCCGCCTGCAGCAGTTGCTCAACGTCGGGGAAAAGCGTCTCGTCGTCGCCGATCACCTCCAGCTTGATCCAGTTCGTCCCCAGCGCCTCACGGGCCAGGTGCGCGGTCAACACGGCGTCACGCGCCGTGTAGCAGCCGGCGGTGTTGGGCAAAATAAAATAGCGGTCCTTAAGTAGATCGAAAACGGTTGCGCTCTGACCATCCAGCGAGACGCGACGGATGGCGACGGTCGCCACCTCAGCGCCGCTGGCCTCCAGGGCGTCCAGCATCACCTGCTGATTGGGATAGCGGGCGGTACCCAGAAAAAGCCGCGAGCGAAAGGCGCGACCTGCAATGACCAGCGGCGCGGCTTTCGCCGTCGCTTTCGCCGATGCCTCTACAGAGAGCGATGATGGGAATTCCACCGCTGGGGTCATGGCTATACCTCCTTTCCGTGCAATTCACAAAACCTATCGGTTGCAGCCCTCTGTGCAATCTGTTTTCTAGCCGCCGGCCACCGCCTTCACGATTTCAACCCGGTCGTTGGGCTGCAACGGATGCTCCTGCCAGCGACTACGCGCAATCACCTTGCCGTTGACGGCCACTGCGATCCCTGCCCGATCGGACGCAATCCCTTGCATCGCCACCAGTTCGGCGACGGTCTGCGCCCGATACGGCTGGCTTTCGCCGTTCACCACGATCGTCATCTCTTCCATCCTTTCACCTCCTTGCACTTTTATCTTCTCCCCACCGCCAATTCGGCATCGCCCTTGCTTGCATTCTTGGCGATTTCCAACGCTCTTCCCTCCGCTTCTGCCTCGTTGCACCTCTGCGCCATCTATTTTCCGCAGCAAAACGCATCGCCTGTTTTACTTGATGGATTGATGAAATCGCTCGATCCCAAAGCCACGTATGCTTTCCGGCGTCTCGCCGGTCAGGATCAGATGGCTGACGGCGTCCGCCGTGATCGGCGCAAGAAGGATGCCGTTGCGATAGTGGCCTGTGGCCAGGATCAGCCCCTTCACCGGCGTTGCGCCCAAGATCGGCGCATCGTCTCGACTGCCCGGCCGCAGACCCGCCCACAGCTCGATAAGGGGCGCCTCGTCGATGCCCGGCAGGACCTCCCAGGCGCGACGCAGAAGCTGATAGACGCCGCCTGCTGTGAGCTGCGCATCGAAACCTTTTTCCTCCACCGTGGCACCGACGAGCAGCCGACCATCCTTGCGCGGGACCAAATAGACGTCTCGGCCCCAGACGACGTGGTGCAAAAGCGGCGCATGCGGGAGCATTTGCAGCGCCAACATCTGCCCTTTGACCGGGCGCACAGGCGGCTGCGCCTCGGGTGGGAGGCCTGGGAGGGTCGCCGACCAGGCGCCGGCTGCGACGACAACCACAGAGGCATGCAGCTTTTCGCCCGACGCCAGACGCACCCCTCGAACGTCACCGTTTTCCACCAGAATTTCGGCCACGGTTGTGCGCTCGCGCAACTCCCCTCCCGCAGCCAGAAACGCCCGACGCAGTGCAAGCAGCACTTGGCGGTTATCGACCTGGTGGTCATGGGGGCTGTACAGGGCAGCGACGACATGACGGCTGAGATGCGGCTCGCGCTGCCGGGCTGCATCGCCGGAAAGCCAGGTCATCTTCAGCCCCAAACTGCCCTGAAATTCGTATTGAAAGCGCAACCGTTCGACCTGATCGCGATCGAGCGCCACCACCAGCGTTCCTTCGGTGCGGTAGCCGACGTCGACGCCGCTCGTCTCCTGCAATTGCCGGGCAAAGGCCGGCCAGCGCGCATGGCTCTCCAGAAGCAACGGCAACAACTTCTCCTCGCCCGGCTCCGCTTCGACATGGGGCGCAAGCATGCCCGCCGACGCCCACGTTGCAGCAGGAAGACCGCCCGGACCAACCGTGCGCTGCTCAAGCACCGTCACCGGCCGGCCCGCCTGCGCCAAACGCCAGCCGATCCCTAGACCGCAGACGCCGGCTCCGACAATCAAAACGGAATCGGTTATCTGTTTTGTCATAAGAAATTTCCTCTAATTTCTTAGAACCGCCGTCGGCAGCGCGTAGGTCACGCCTCCGGCAGGGCCATTTCGCAGAACCGGTGGGGAAGCGATGGTTGGACTGAGAGTGGAAACGAGGGGCGTTCAGCTTTCGGCGATGCAGCCGATCAAAAACGCCACCCCGCAGGGTGGCGTCGCCTTATCTCAAAGCGAATCCGTTTCCCTGCGCTGGCATTACCCAGATCAGGTTCATAGGGTCGACCGCAAACGCAGTCCTCTCAGCCTATCTTCAGGCTCCCCTAACGGGCACAGATGAAACCGTTGGATTGTTTCAAGGTGCACTTGCAAAGCCGCCGAAGTATGTCGCTAACGGCCTTGCTCATTATAAAACCATTCTATCGTCCGTCACATCGTCTGTCAAAATTGTTTTCTCGGCTAACGTTCACAACGGCTGCCGTTGAAAAATGGGCGCGTCTGTCACCGGCCCGCCGAGACGTCGAGTTTGTAAAATCGCTGTAAATTTTTTGCGTATTCGTTCAAATTCACATGAAATTTTCATTTTTCTTCACGTTTCTGATGCTATAATGCCGGCAAAAGGCGCTTTCCGGCTCGGAAAGCCCGTTGTGTTTCTGTCATTTGCCCATGAACGCGACAGACAACGATTCGATCCGGGACTGGCGAGGTCGCTTTCTCTGGCTTGTCCCTTTCCTCCGTTGGGTGACACCGGCGCTGCTGGGCGTCTTTATCACATTCGCAGCGTTATGGCTGCATGGTCGGCTCTTTCCGCCGCCTGCGCCGCTTTCTTTGCAGGACGTCAATGAAAGCGTCGTGCAGGCGATCGCCTCTGCAACGCCGCCGCCTGCGTTTTCTGCATATGTATACGAAGTGATTCGCCCCTCTTTGGTGCTGGTGCAGACGGAGCGCGCCGAGGCGCGAAACGCAGAGGAGCAAACCGAAGCGGAGCACACCGGAGGGATCGGCAGCGGTTTTGTGATCGACCTCAGCGGCAACGTGCTCACCAGCCTGCACGTCGTGACCAATTCGCTCGCCATCACGCTGACCTTCGCCGACGGTTTCCAATCGCCCGCGGCGATCCTGGAGGCTCGACCAGAGCTGGACATTGCCCTGCTTGCGCCGTTGCTTCCACCCAGTTTGATTGCGCCCGCCGTCCTAGGCAACCCGCGCGCCATGCGCGTGGGCGATGAGGCATACGTCGTCGGCCATCCCCTGGGCCTCTACGCTTCGATGAGCGCCGGCGTCATCTCTGGCTTCGACCGCACCTTTCGACCTCCAGACGGCGGCCCGCGACTGGAGGGATTGATTCAATTTGACGCGGCGGTGAATCCCGGCAATTCCGGCGGGCCGTTGCTGAACCGCAACGGCCATGTAATCGGCGTCGTCACCGGCCTGGCCAATCCTACGGACCAGAATGTTTTCATCGGCATCGGATTCGCCGTGCCGATCACGCTGGCGGCGGGCGGCGGTGGAGACATTCCTCCCTATTAGCTTCGTCGCTCAGGCGCAGCCATTCTATGAAGGAGAACCGCTATGCCCTCTTCACCTTCCACCGACGGGAAAAAGAATCTTCTCATCGAACAGTTGCTCTACGAAGTGAAGAAAATCATCGTCGGACAGGATCATCTGCTGGAGCGATTGATTGTAGCGTTGCTGGCGCGCGGCCACATTCTGGTGGAAGGTGTGCCGGGGCTGGCCAAAACGATGGCGATCAAGACGCTGGCCCAAGCGATCGGCGGAGAGTTCAAACGCATCCAGTTCACGCCTGACCTGGTGCCCGCCGACCTGGTCGGCACGCGCATTTACAATCAAAAGACTGGAGATTTTCAAACTTCGCTGGGGCCGGTCTTCGCCAACCTGCTCCTGGCCGACGAGATCAACCGCGCGCCGGCCAAAGTGCAGAGCGCGCTTCTGGAAGTAATGCAGGAGCGACAGGTCACCATCGGACGCGAGACTTATCCGGCGCCGCAGCCTTTTTTGGTGTTAGCCACCCAAAACCCCATCGAAATCGAGGGCACCTATCCCCTGCCGGAGGCGCAGGTGGATCGCTTCATGCTGAAGGTGTTGGTCGGCTATCCTTCGTTCACCGAGGAGTTCGTCATTGTAGAGCGCATGACCGCCGCGCTGCCCCCGGTGCAACGCGTGTTGACGACCGATCAGTTGATGGCGCTTCAGCGCGAGGT
>JANWYX010000419.1 GCA_025055055.1 Caldilinea sp.
TGCTCGGCCCCAGCGATACCGGCGGGAATTGCGTCCTGTGGTTCGTGCGTAACGCCGGCGCGCAGAACCGCAGTGGTGGTGTTCTCCTCTGGGTGAGGATCGTTTGGCACCTTGGCGTCTTTGGCTGTTCAGGCGTTGAGAATATCGACGACGCCCGGTTGCCTCCTCCAAGATCGATCGGCGAACTCATCCCCCTTGAGCCGTCGGAAGAGGCGCAAGATTTTCTTCTGGAGGCGCCTTTTGAGGTCGGGCGCTGGCTATTACAGCGCGCGCTGGAGGCGCACTGGAAACAAAAGGAAAGCGCCGAATTGCCCGGTGAATACAGGCTGTACAACGATCTGCTTTGGCAGTTCGCCGCCCCTGCCTTGCCGGAGCCGTATCAATCTTTCTTCAACGAGGAAGCCGAGATCGTTTCCGATCGGCCAGGCCCGGAAGAGTTGGCGCACATGGCAGCCCGGCTGCTCGAGCAGCCGGCCATGCGCTCCTGGACGAAGTGGGCGAGCAATGTCTGGAGCATGTTGCCGCCGCTGCCCGCTCCCCTATCGCCAGACCATGCTCGCAGCTTCACCGAGCACATCCTCCACGAAATCGAGGCGTCGCCACAGCGCAATCCGTTTCTGGAGGGGGTGACGGCCGCGCTTCAGGCGCAGGCGCTCTGGTTCGCCATCTCCGGCGAGCAAAAGGCGGCGGAACAGGCGGCTATCCTCTCGCGACGAATGCAGTCCTTGCCTGCGCCTCAAAACCCGCTGCTGATTCAACTCTTACTGACCGGTCTGGCACATCAGGAGCAACGGCGTTCAACGTGAAGCGATCTCTGGCGCAGCTTTCCGTCCCTCATGGCGGCGATGGGCAGATGCCGTCCATCTTTCGGACGGGCAGTCTTTTCGCCGATGAGGAGCATGGTCACGTCTCCGGCCGTCGGCCACGACGCGCCCCGCCGGCGTTGCTGCTGCTGGTCCTGGTCTTTTTAGGGCTTGTCGGGGGCTATGCAGCGCTTTTGCCGCCCTTTGAGGCGCCGGACGCCGACGCCCACTATAGGTACATCCTTTACCTCCGGCGGACGCACAGTCTTCCCTCCATCGACGAAGAGCACGCAGCCTTCTCCCATCAGTTGGTGCAACAGCCTCCGCTGTACTATGGGTTGGCGGCATTGGCGAGCGCAGGGGCGCCGGTTGAAAAAGGGCTGGAGTTGCTGCGTCCAAATCCGCAATATCGTAAGGGGCTCACCTTCCGCGCCACTGCCACAGTGTACGATGCACCGTGGGAGGCGCATTTGCCTGTCTGGATTGCCCGCGCGGTCTCCGCTTTGGGCGGCGTCCTTGCGATCTGTGCAACCTTTCTGCTGGTGCAGGTGCTCTTCCCCGGTGCGACGATGTTGGCGTTCACCGCAGCCGGAATCGTCGCTTTCAACCCGCGCTTTATTTTCAGCGCCGCCACGATCACTAACGACGCCTGGGCGGCGGGGACGGCTGCCCTCGCCATGTGGCTGTTGGTGCGCGCCGCCGCTGCACCGGAGCGCACCCGAGCCTGGTGGTGGGCGGGTTGTGCGCTGGGGCTGGCGGCGCTCACAAAATATAGCAACCTTGCGCTGGGTCTGCCTGCGCTGTTCGTTTTGCTGTGGGTCTTGCGACGAAGGGGACGCGCAACGGCGTTGTCGGCCACGGCATTGCTAGCAGGCGCCTTCGCCGTGGCCGGCTTCTGGTATACGCGCAATCTGTGGCTTTATCATCAACCGATTCCACTCACGTCGATGCTTGCCGTGTTGCCGGAGCTTGCGCGTCCGGAACCCCTATCTTTTGAGCAGACGCTGGCGCAGTTGCCGCTGGTGCAACGTTCTTTCTGGGGAGAATTTGGCTACGGCGTGCTTTCGCCGCCCCATATTTTCCAGATACTGCAGATGGCGACGCTGGCGGCGTCGGTTGGATTGCTTGTCTGCGCGCTTCGTCTCCTCCTGCACCGGCGTTCACAACCTTCGAATGACTTCGCAGCTCGTATGACATTTGCGCTGGCGTTGTCGCTGATCTGGACGGTCGGCGTCGTACTCAGCCTCTTCAACTGGATG
This sequence comes from Caldilinea sp., assembly GCA_025055055.1. Lineage (GTDB taxonomy): Bacteria > Chloroflexota > Anaerolineae > Caldilineales > Caldilineaceae > Caldilinea. Next base: position 2,063 of record JANWYX010000419.1, read on the forward strand.
CGACTGGTCAACTTCACGGCGCAGGGGCGGCTTCTTTATCCGGCCATTGCGCCGATCGCGCTGCTGCTGGTGCTGGGATGGCGAGCGCTCTTTCCGAAGCCGCTGCACCGATTGGCGCCGGCGGCGATTTCATTGCTTTTTTTGCTGTTGGCTGTTTCTCAGCTCGGTGTTCTGGCGGACGCCTATTGCCCCCCTCGGCCTCTAGAGGAGCCGGTCGAGCCGAATCGAGTCGTCCACGCCCAGTTTGAGCACGGCATCGAACTGCTCGGCGCAGACCTTCCCAACGGCGCAACGATCAACGGCGCAGAGGCGCTGCCGCTGGCGCTCTACTG
>JANWYX010000006.1 GCA_025055055.1 Caldilinea sp.
ATCCGTTGCTTGATTGAAGACTTGAACACCTCTCACGAACACCGACGGGAAGGGTGACGAGCAGTGCTCACGCTGACGGTGAAGACTCAGTCGCACGAAGAGACGCGTCGAGTAGCCGAGACGCTTGGCAGAGCGATGCGCGGCGGAGAAGTGCTGGCGCTGTGCGGAGATCTCGGCGCCGGCAAGACGACCTTCGTGCAGGGGCTTGCAGCAGGGATGGGGGTGCGCAGCCGCGTCACCAGCCCCACCTTCATTTTGATCAACGAATACTGTGCAGAAAACGGCTTGCGCCTGGTACATGTCGACGCTTATCGGCTCGCCGAGCAGGCCACCCTGGCCGACGCCGTCACCTTCGGCCTCACCGACCTCCTCGCCGGCGTTGACGGCGACGAGCGCACGGTGCTCGCCATCGAGTGGGCCGACCGCATTGCCTCTCTCCTTCCCGACGACCTTCTGCACATTGAGTTGCGCATCGACCCCGAAGAGCCCGATGCGCGCACCATTCACCTGGCTGCGACCGGTGGGCAGAGCGCCGAAGCATTGCATCGTCTGTCAGTCGCCTAGCGTCTTTCTTCTGCCTCCTCTCCGCACTTCTTCTTGCGAAACGCTACATTTCTCACCCGCCATCGACCGGGCGCAGTTCGACAGCAAGTCTTGCCTTAATCGCCTTCATGAGTGCGGGCGTCGTGAGCATGACGGTCTTTACCGCCTCACTCAACGGCGGCGTCGAAATCCCATTCGACCGTGAGACCGACATGCTACGCCGTCTGCTCGCTGCCTCGACGCCCCCAAGCGCAATTCTTTGGAGGGAGCCGATTCGTTTATGTGCTGAGCTGAGCGCGCTGCAGTCGCCGGCTATTTTGGTGCTTGCGCTCATTTTGGGCGTGCACATCGCCGCCGGACCGTGGAGACGTCACGGCCATCTCACCGGCGTTCCTCTTCAGCAACTATGCGCAGTATTTTGCGGTGGTGAAATTTGTCGGCCTGCCGCTTCGCTTCGAACGTCCTGACGCCTCTGGAGATGATGCCCGGCTGGCTGCAGACGCCCGCCTCAACCCGATGACCTACGCCTTTGCAAGCGCGCGTGCGCCCATCTTTACCGGCTTCGACCTGACCACAACGCTCTCCACAGCTGCGGTGCTCCTGGCGTTCGACGTAGCCCAATCTCCCTGGCGCTTCCGGCGATGCGCCATGCGCTCGACCGCAATTATCCGGCAAAGTTGGCGCAAAGTTGGCAGCTGCCGCAGGGTCAAAGAAAGTGTGCATGGGCAGCTCGAACGCTCCTTCCCCTAGTCATCCTCTCCATTGAAAACCGGTCATACGCAGGGCCGGCCGAAGCACAGGGTGACCGACAGAAGGTGCATCTACGAAGAGACGCAAACTATCGGCCACCTTCGATCCATTCCCGGATGGCCTGCCAATTTTCCGGATCTTCGCCGCCCAACCGCCAGATGGCGATGCCGGCAAGCTCTGGATGCGCCGCCGAAATGGCGGGCAACTTAATGCGCAAGTTCTCGGCGTCGGCGAAATAGACGGTGTAGCGGCCATCATCATAGTGGAACCAGGCCTCGCCGGATTCATCGCGCCGGATTGCGGCGTTGTACATCTGCGCAGTTTTCATCGCCTGTCGCCATTCAACGCCTCTGCCGGAGCCGCCTACCCACTCGTAGCCATAAAAATGGATGCCCACGTAGGTTTTGTGTGGCGGCACGACGGTGGCGGCGTAGCGGAGCACTGCGTCAATCCAGGAGAGCGGCGCAATCGGTCCGGCCGGGCCGGCGCCGTGATGGTAGTCGTAGGTCATGATCTTGAAGCGATCCACCGCTGCACCAAGCCGGAGCCAGTCCTGAGCAGCCGGCCCACCCCAAGAGCCGGCGTCGTCGGTTTTGGCGTGCACGGCAATGGATAGTTCTTTTTTGTGGGCGTGCAGCGCAACCGCCAGCTCTTCGATGAAGAGCGTAAAGAGGTCTCGGTCTTCGGCGGCGAGACTCTCGTAGTCGATGTCGACGCCGTCGTAGCCGTTGCTCTCGACCAGCTCGATGATGGCCGCAATGTGGTCGCTGCGCGCCTCCGGCGTTCCGATGGCGGTCAACACCGCCTCCCGGCTAAAACCGCGGTTGACGATGGAGGGAACAACGCGCATCCCCAGCGCACGCGCCCGCTCGAGTGCAGGTTGACTCTTGACGCCACCCGAAATGCGCCCATCGCGGCCCAGCTCATACCAGAAGAAGTTCACTTCCCGAATCAAGTCGGCGTTCGCCGTCAACGTGTCAATCTCCAACCGGCCGGCGTAGGGCGCCCAGATCGTCACCTCAGGACGGCGGGGCGAGCTCTCCGCCGGCTGTTCGCTTGCACTCATTGTATCTCCCTTATGAGGCCGTGGCGCTGCGGCGGCACCCAGCACTAAACCCAACAGGCAGAACGCCGCCAATAGGCGCGTGAGCGTTGCGTTCATGGTTCTTGCATCACCCACAACGTCATCGACCGTGCAGGCGCCTCGATGAGAGCAGGAAAGTCGAGCCGGCCCGATTCCACAAGCTCCGCCTGATGTTCACCGTCGAAGCGATAGACATCCACGCGCAGACCGGACACTCCTTCGACGTGAAGCGAAAGCGGGATCGCTTCATCCTTGCGGTTGATAAGCATCACCGTCAGCGCGCCGTCCTCACGACGCGCAGCGACTGCATTCACCCACGGCTCGCTCGACGAGGCTGCGACTTGGTGGTTTCCGAACATGCGGTAGAGACGATAAACATAGTAGGCGGGCCGTGGCGCATAGGGGGTAAGCGCGCCGTGCCCCTGAGCCATTCCGCTGACAAGCAGAAAGTAGTCGGCGACATCGACGCGCTCCTGAATCAGCCGCGCCAGGACATCGCCGAGCCAGAGCGCGCTGAGGAAAGAATCCGGCGTCGTTAGGCCGCCTGCCGCGTTGCTCCAGTGGGAGTTGAATTCGGTGAAGCCGATGGGCAGGTTGCGGCCGGTTTCGTTGCGCACCACCTCGCGTAGGTTACGCACAATCTGATTCCAGCGTGGACTGTCGGCAAGCAGCTCCTCCGGCGTCGCAGAGGTGCGCTCAACGTTGTTGGGGAAGGGGTAGCGATGCACGGTGACGATGTCCACCAAGTCGCCGTTGGCCGCCAGAAACGTGCGTAACCAGTCGCGGCCGGCGCTGTCTTTGGGATCAACGTCCTGTGTGCCCGTAAATTGATGAATTTCCGGCCCCAACAGCTGAATTGTGGGATCGACGGCCCTCATCGCCTGGGCGAAGGCCCGCCAAGCCGTTGCAAACTCCTCGGCATTCCAACCCTTGCCCATCGCCTCATAGAGGCTGGGTTCGTTGCCGATCGACCAAAAGCGAATTGCGTAACCTTTCTCTGCATTGGCATAGCGAACCAAGGCCGCCGCCTGTTCGGGCGAACTGTTTGGAAAGCGAACATGAATATAGGGTTCTGCGCCCAGACGCCGCGCCAATGCCACAAACTGATCCACCTGCAGGGGCGTCACCGTGTTTTCATCGCCCCAGGCGCCGCCGGGCCAGCGCAGATGGCGAATGCCCATCTCCTCGGCGAGCGGCAGCGTCTCCGGACGCAGTGAGACCCAGGGGCCGTAATTAGAGCCGAAGAGGAACGGGCTGATCGGTCCAATCTCGTTCGTCGGGTCGATGAACACGCCTGGCTTCTCCGGCGAAGGCGGCTCTGAGGCGGCAGGCGCAATCGGAGTGCAGCCGGTCATCGTCCAGAGCAAGATGAAACAGGTTGCGAGAAGGCCGGCCCGGCGGGCGTTCGACGACGCCTTTCTGCTGGGCTTTCGTAAGAAACGAGCAATTTGCATGTTCACGTTTACACTTCCCATCTCACCCACGGGGTCTGTTCATTTCTCGACGCCGGTGATCACCACGCCCTGCATAAAGACGCGCTGCGCCAGGAAGAAGAGCAGCACCGGCAGCGCCATCGCCATCAACGAGGCGGCCTGGATCAACGGCGGATTGGAGCCGTAAAGGTTGTTGAAGCGGGGCAGCGCCACTGCGATCGGCTGCAGGTCAAAGCGAGTGGAGAGGTAGAGCAGCGGGCCGAAGTAGTCGTTCCAGGCAAAGACCAGATGGAAGAGCGCCACTGCCAGCACGACCGGCGCGCACTGGGGCAAAAGGATCGAGATCAAGATGCGGAAAGGATTGGCGCCGTCCATCTGTGCAGCTTCGTCGATCTCACGCGGAATCGTCAACATGTACTGTCGCAACAAAAAGACATTGTAGGCGTTCGAGAAAAAATGCGGTACCGTCAACGGTAGCCAGGTGCCGACCCAACCGATCGCCACAAAAAAGGCGTAGGTGGGCACGATGGTCACGGCGGCGGGCAAAAAGATCGTGGAGAGCAACAAGGTGAAAAGAAAGCCGCGACCGGGAAAACGAAAACGGGCGAAACCGTAGGCCACCAACGTCGATGAGATCACGGTGCCGGTCAGCCCAATCAATGCAATGGCCAGGGTGTTGCGAAAGAGAATGGGAAAGTCAATCTTCTCCCAGGCCTCGCGGTAATTGCCCCAGGCGGGATGAAGCTGCCAAGGCCGTTGCAGCGCGCGCCAGGAGCCACTCCATTCGATCTCGCCGGCCTCTGGATGGTCGGGATCGATGAAGGTACTCTGTTGCCGGCCTTTGCGCACAATCGCCAGTTCTCGAACCTCGCCGTCTTCCATCGGCACCAGATAGAGTTCCAGCTCTTTGCCCTCATATTCAAAAACGCCCGGAATTGCAGGCCAGACCGGAGCGCCCGGCTGCATCATCTGGGCGGTTGTTTTCAACGAAGTGAAGACCATGTTGAAAAAGGGCAGCAAAAAGAGAAACGCCAGAAAGGCCGTCACGAGCGTCACCACCGTGGAGCGCACGATCACGCCCCAGCGAATTGCGCGGCTTCGTCGGCGTTTCGTCGAAACTGCCTGCATGGAGGAAGTTGTCGCCGTCATGATGTCTCCCTGTGCTTACCGACTTTCCGCTGCGTAATACACCCAGTATTTGGCGGTGTGAAAGAGCACAAGCGTCACCACCAGGATGATCACGAAGAGCAACCACGCCATCGTTGCGCCGTAAGCCATATTCTGATAGGTGAAAAAGGTCTTGTAGAGGTAGAGATTGTAGAACATGGTGGCGCCGCCCGGCGCTCCGGTTCCCTGATTCAACACCAACGGAACGGTGAAATATTGAAAAAGACCGATGAGCGAAAGCGTGAGGTTGTAGAAGATTACCGGCGAAATCATGGGCAGTGTGACGTTGAACATCTGCCCCCACCAGCCGGCGCCATCGATCTTGGCGGCGTCGTACAGTTCCGTCGGCACGCCCTGCAGAGAGGCGAGGAAGATCAACATGGCATTGCCGATGCCCCACAGCCCCAAAATCACCAGCGCCGGGTAAATCCATACGGTGCTGTTGAGCCAGTTCGGGGGGTTAGCTACGCCCGCCCAGCGCAGAAACTGGTTGATCCAGCCGGTCTCCGAGTTGAGCAGCGCTCCCCACACAAAGATCGCAGCGACGAAGGGCACGATGTAAGGAAAATAAAAGAGCGTGCGAAACAGCCCCTTGGCGCGCAAGGAGTCGCTGTTCAACAAGATAGCCAGCCCCAACGGCAAAATTAGACCGACCGGCAGCGCGATCGCCGCAAAACGCACGGTCACCAGCAGAGATGACCACACCTGCGGGTCGCGGAAAAGCCTCTGATAATTACTGCCGCCGACAAACTGGGTGGCTGCGCCGCTGAGATTGAAATTGGTAAAGCTCATCACGAACGTCGCCACGGTGGGGATCAAGGTGAAGGCCAACAAACCGACGATGAACGGAGAAATGAACAGATACCCCCACATCGCTTCGCGGCGCGCCAGCGCTCTGGAGCGGCCGGCGCGCGTCCTGGGACCGGGATGGGGCGCTGCTTTGCTAATTGCGGCCATTCTTGAACTCCTACAAAGAAAAACATGCAGGACGGCGCAGAGAGAGCGGCTGCGCCGTCCTGACTCAACATCGCCTACTGTGCCGCATCGAAGATTGCCTGCAGATCGGCCTGCAATTTGGCCGCCTCTGCATCGAGGTCGAGATTCTTCTCGTTGACCATTAGGCTATCCAAGGCGCTCACGCGATCCCACACCTGGCTCCAGTTAGGCACGTACGCCTCCGCGCTAGGTACGTCGGGATAGCTCAAACCAGCGGAGATGGCCTCCCAGTTGGTGACCCAGGGGAACTGTTGTTGTTTGGTGGCCAGCCACTCGTCGAAATCGTCGGTGCGCGCCGGCATACCTCCGTAGACGGCCAAGAGATCCAACGAACCCTCGCCGATGAGGAACTTCAGCACCTCAAACGCCTCTTCGGGATGTTTGGTGTCCTTCAAAATACGGAAGGTGTCGGCATCGATGCGGCTGTTGACCTTGCCGGCGGCGTCGGTCGGCATGACCGCTAAATCCCAGCTCTGGCCCGCGTCGGCGATGCAGCAGGTGTACCAGCTCGGCACGACGGCCATGGCAATCTTGCCGCTAGAGAAGGCGTTGCCACTGCCGAATTCAGGCGACTGGACGACCGGGCCGGTGGGAATAAAGGGCTGGGCTCCCCACATGCCGCTATGCCACCACTTCCAGCCGTTCAGCCAGCCTTCGGGAATCTGAGCGGTCCTGCCATCCGGGGCGAGCAGGCTGTTAGCGCCACCCAGATAGGTGCCGATGTAGTTGGGGTGAGTTTGCCATTGGAAGATAAAGCCGTACTGCACAATTTTGGTGGCGTCGAACTCCGGCATCGTTGCGTCTGCACCGTTGGCGTCCACGGTCAAAATTTTGGCCAGCTCCGTCAGCGTGTCCCAGTTCCAATCCACCTCCGTGCCGTCCGGCATAATATACTTGTCGCCATAATTTCGAGGCGGATAGTTGAGGCCGGCTTCGTCGAACATTTCCGTCTGATAGAAGACGGCGGCAGGGAAGACCGCAAAAGGCAGGCCGGCCTGCGCGCCCTCTT
>JANWYX010000030.1 GCA_025055055.1 Caldilinea sp.
ACTGCCAGGTCATCACGAAGCCCTGGAAGAAATCCAGCGAGCGCGGCCCCGGCAGTTTGTGCAAGTCGGACCACATGTTTTTGACATCAAACTCCCAGCGGTCCCACCACTCGAAGGGGATCTCGCCGAGGTTGACCGCCATCTCATAGTTGCTTTTGTCGAAGAAGATCTGCATCTCCTGCGTCAGCTCGATCGCCGGCAGATAGCCGCCCGCCACCTTGGCTTCATGCGCGGCGGCCGTGTCCTCGTTGATCGAGAAGACATTGATTTTGATGCCCGGATTTTTCGACTGGAAATAGTTCCAGATCTCTCGATAGGGCGCCTCGTACTCGGCCAGCGACATCACGTCCAGAGTGACGACGGCTGCTTCTGGCGCCTGGGCCGCCGGCGCCTGCGCTGCCGGCGCCGGCGCAGCAGCTGGTGCGGGGCATCCCGCCAAGGTGAGGCCGACGGCAGTCAGGGCGCTGATGCGCAGAAAGTCGCGTCGGCTCAGGTTGTTGGAAGTCATGGTTGCCTCCTATAAAGGTTCAAAATGAACCGGTCACCAGGTTCAAATCGCCAAGTTCAAATCGCCAAGTTCAAAGTTGTCCTGTGCAGTTCCATCACTTCATGCACGCCTCTCCTTTCTATGACTTGCATGACGCCCTTTCATGGATGTTGATAAACTTCCCATCCCAGGTAGGTCTCGAACGCCTCTGCCAGCACGTCGGCCACATGTGACCGCGTCATCGCCGCGTGGTGGGCGAAGCCATGCCGGCAGATGGTGCGCAGCAGCCGCTGCAGCTCCGGCACCTCTACCACAGCGTGCGAACCGGAAATAGTGGAGAGCGGATCGTCGGTGAAGCGCCCCTCGCCGACGTAGGTGTGAATCACGCCGCGACGGTCGTCGGTGTCGATGCGCGCAAAGGTGAGCGGCCCCGGCGGCGTGCGTCCCTGGACGGCGCCCCAGGTGTTCTCCGGCCCCAACGTGGCGCCGAGCACCTCGGCGGAGATCAGCTCGATCTCCGAGACCAGGCTTTTCGCCCAGTTGCCGCAGTGGAAATAGAGGCATTTGTTCGGTTCATCGTTGTAGTTGTTGTTCCAGTCCACGAGGGCGGCGGGCATGCCGGCGGCCAGCGTCAGTGCATACATCGAAGCCGCGCCGGCGATGTCTACCTCGCACGCGCTCGGCATCAGCCGTTCGCTCATCATGCTCATCACCGTGCAGACGTTGACGCCATAGTTCTGCTGGATCGAGTCCCAGCACTGGATCGCCGTGGCGTCGATCGAGTTGGCGTCCATCCAATCGTCGAGCACGATCGCCAGTTTGGCCATCAGCGCCAGCTTCTCCTCCGGCGCACCGCGGTTGACCGCATAACTCTTGATCTCATCGACTTTGCTTCTGACGCGCGGGTGCGAATTCTCCAGCTTCTGCGCCTTGCCGATCGCCTCCGAAAGGTCCATCGTGGAGATATTGATTCCATACGCCTGGAAGAGTTTCTCACTGAAGCGCACGGTCTGGAAGGCGTTGGGCCGCGCGCCGACTGCTCCCAACCGCGCCGAGCGCAAGCCGCGCACCGTGCGGCAGAGGCGAACAAAGCGGTCGATCTCCTGTTTGAACTCCTCTCTGTCCGGGTCGACGGTGTGGTTGTGGGTGAGGCTGAACTTGATGCCGTATTGGTAGAGATTGTTGGTGACCGAGAACTTGCCGCAGAAGGCGTCGCGACGACCGGCCACGGTCAGTTCGCCGGTGGTGTCGGGGAAGGCGTGCACCAGCACAGGCACATTCAGCCCGGAGAGATGGATGGCGTCGGCGATGCCCTTCTCGTCGCCAAAGTTGGGCAACGTCACCAGGATGCCGTCGATGCGGTCACGGTTGCGCTTGAAGAGGTCGGCGCACTTTTGCGCGTCCGCCCACGTTTCCACGGCGCCAAGCTTGGTAGTCTGCTCGTCGACGATCACAACGTCGACGCCGAACTCCGCCAGCTTGTCCAGAATTTTCTTGCGGCCCTCGGCGACCAGGGAATCCGCAAAGAAATTGCGGTTGCCGACGATGACGCCGAGCGTAGGTTTTGCGTTTTGCATGGGATTCACCTCATTTCCGGTCTTTCATCAACTTCTTTCGTAAACGATGCATGCAGCGCCATGGCGGGCCTCATGGCTCGAACACCGCCTTCAACACTTTGCCTTCTAGCGCCATCGTTGCGCCGCGCACGAACTCTTGCAAGGGGAAGCGATGGGTGATCAGCTTGTCCGCCGCAATGCGGCCCGAGGCCACCAGGTGGACGGCCAGCCGATAGTGGCGTGGAGCAAAGATGGTCGTTCCGATCAGATGCAGGGCGTTGTAGTGCACGAGGTTCATGTCCACGCCCGGCTTGCTGTCGTCCTTGGGCAGCCCGCCGAAGAGCAGGATGCGTCCGCCCTTGCGCGCCAT
>JANWYX010000077.1 GCA_025055055.1 Caldilinea sp.
AGATTAAGAGATTGGGCAGCACAAAAAAGTAGGCCATGCGGTTGACGCCGATCACCCGCTGGATCGGGTCGATCACCAGCTCGACCGTCGTCATCAGTCCTGAGTATATGGAGAAAAAAATGCGCCCTAGAAATGCGCCAAGGGTCAGTCGTTCAGGTGGCAAGGCAGGTTGTGATCGCGTCGTCATCGGAACTCCGGAGTGTTCAAAGTTGCGCGCCTTCCAGGAAGTCAGAGCTTCCTGGAAGGTCGTCTGCAAGATGTTTACTTCTGGGCTGCGGCGATCCCTGCGTCGATGTCTTCCTGCATCTTCTGGATAGCTTCATCCAGCGTCAGCTCGCCGGTGAAAACCTGGGTCAGCCGATCGCGCGTGGCATTGAAGAGGATCGTGTTGTACTTGTACGCCTGGAGGTCATAGGCCAGCGGCGCCAGCTTGCCCACCTCCGCTGCAAACACTTCCAGCGACTTCTTCGCCTGCGGCAGGTCGGTCTGGAAATCGACGCCCTTGGCCGCCAGCCCTAGATGGCCGGGGATAAAGAGCGTGCGCGCATAGAACTCGCTCATCACCTCTTCGTCGGTGAGGTATTCCATCACGCGCGCCACCGCCTCCGGGTGTTGGGTGGTGTTGATTGCCACCAGCGCCGCTCCGCCTGGCATGCCCGTGCAACCGCCCGGGCCACAGGGATTGGGAACCGCCTCCCAGTCGAAGGCGTCACCGATCTTCTCTGCGAATTGCCCCACCTGCCAGCTGCCCGACATATACATCACCAACTGACCGTTGATGAACGGCTCATTGGCCGCCTGATAGCTGCCGCCTGAGCCGATCCACACCTCCGGGATCATCGTGCCGTCGGCGTGCCATTCGACCATGAGTTGCGCCATGGCCTTGAAGCCTTCGTCGCCGACCAGCGAGGGATAGCCTTCTTCGTTAAAGTATTTGGCGCCCATGCTGATCGCCGGGCCGGCCAGACGATGGCCGGAACGATCCATCGCCAGCGCAAAGGTGCCTGTGGCGTCGGCAACCTGACGCGCCGCCGCCGCCCATTCCTGCCACGTCACCCGGTCCGAGCTGTCGCTGGGAACGGCGACGCCCGCCTGCTCGAAGAGGGTGCGGTTGATAAACGGCCCGGTGACGGTGAGCTGCGTCATGAAGCCGGGAATGGCGTTGCCGTCAGGAGAGGTCTGCATCCATTTTAGGAACGGTCCGAAATTCTCTTCCCAGTAGGCAGGGTTGGAGAGATAGGGGCGCAGGTCTAGCATATACTTGGAGAGCACGCCCAGTTGCGTCACGCGCGCCATGTCCGGCCCCTGACCTGCTTCGAGCTGGATCGGGAGCGTCTCCAGGATGCCGCTGGCATAGGGAACGGTGTCGATAATGACGCGGATGTCTGGATTGGTCGCCTCGAAGCGGTCGAGGAGATCGCGCAAGACGGCGCCCTCGTTGCCGTCATCGTACCAGGTGATACGCAGCTCTACGGCCCGCGTTGGCGCTGCCGCGGCGGGCGCTTCTCCAGGCGCTGCAGGCGACGCCGGCACCGGCGCACAGGCTCCCACTACCAGCGCCAAAATTAAGAGAATGCTCATCGACATGAACACACGGGATCGAGTCATAAGACGAAGCCTCCTTTTGAATTTGTTTGATAGAAACAGACGAGGATTTCGATACAAGCAGAAACTGATCAAAGCGATCAGGGCGCTGCGTCACGAGCAAACTTCCACTTGTTGATTTTTTAGGAGACAGGGACACTATATCACAGAACTGGGGGGACCCGCAATTCGCAAAATTGGGGGGCGTCTTAGAGTTCGGTAAACGCCAGGGCGGCATAGCCCACAACCTCATGTTTCGGGCCGCATGTGTCGCCGGAATTGGCGTAGGTGAGCAGATGCGCCTGCCATGCCAGCCGTTGGGCGACCTGCATCAGACAGAGGATGGGGATGCGGCCGCACGCCTCCCCAACGGCGACGCGCTTTCGATCGCCTGCAAGGATCGCATTGACCAGCGCCCGATCCAAACGCACCGCCTCCGCGTACGGATGGTAATGGCTCAGATCCGAGCTGACGACAATTCGGGCGTCTGGTCGTTGCCTGATTTCGTTTGCCAAAAACTCCGCCGGCCCTGCAATGTCTGCTTCATCGTCGAACAACAAGGGAACGATGCGAAAGCGCTCGCCCAGTGCATATTGCAGAAAAGGCAGCTCTACTTCGAGACAGTGCTCAGGGGTGTGCGCCTCATCGTCAAAATGGGCAAGGTGATCGGCCGTGACGAGCCGAGCGACTGTATGGACGTCGATGGGAACCGTTCCCAACGGCGTTGCGAACGCCTCGGCGCTGCTCGCAGCCACGCCGTGCACCGGCTTGTAGTGCGCAGGGCCGAGCAGATAGACGATGGCGTCGCTTTCAAAATTCCCTTGCAAGGCGTGAAACGCAGCGCCCGCCACCGCCCCGCTGCATGCATAGCCGGCGTGTGGAGCAATCACCGCGCGCACGCGCTGCAACGTCGGAACAGACGCCTGCCCGATGTACTGGCGAACGACGTTGCGCAGCGTCGACGCCGATGCCGGATAAAAACGCCCTGCAGCCGCCGGTTTTCTCACCTTTGCTGCGGTCACACCCACACCCCCGCCAGTGTATAGCTACAGTGCGGGCAAACACCCGCCTCTCGCCAAAGTGTGTGCACCCGGTAGCTGCTGCGCTCGATCACCTTCGCTCCGCAGACCGGGCAATGCGTGTCGGAGCATTCCGCCAGCAAGGGGCTGCCCCAAATGTTGCCTGTATAGACGTAACGCAAACCCGCCGCTTTCCCGATCTCCCAGCCGCGACGCAAGGTGGCGGCCGGCGTTGGCGGCCGGTTGCGCATTTGGTAATGGGGCGTGAAGCCGGTGACATGCCACGGCAGGTCGGGGCTGACCGAGACCAGAAAGTCGGCGATGTCGCGCAGTTCGGCATCGCTGTCGTTCAGCCCGGGGATCACCAGCGTGGTCACCTCCACCCACACGCCGCGCTCCACCAGGTGACGGATGTTGCGCAACACCGGCGCCAGCCGCGCGCCGCAGTAGGTGCGATACGTCTCCTCTCGAAATGCCTTGAGGTCCACGTTGATCGCTGCAAGGTAGGGTGCAATTGCGTCGAGCGCCTGCACGGTTTCGAAGCCGCTTGACACAAAGACGCAGCGAATGCCCGCGTCGTGCGCCAGGCGCGCCGTATCATAGGCGTATTCGAAAAAGACCGTCGGCTCGTTGTAGGTGAACGCAATCAACGGGATGTGGTTCTGCACACAAAACTGCACGATCGCCTCGGGTGGCCACGAATCGCCTACATAGTCTCGTTTGGGGTCGAACGCTCGCTGTTGCGAAATTTCCCAGTTCTGGCACCAAGCACAACGCAGGTTGCAGCCGAAGGTGCCGATCGAGAAAATCTTGCTGCCGGGTAAAAAATGATTCAGCGGCTTCTTTTCCACCGGATCGACGTGCACCGCCACTGCCTTGCCGTAGACGACGAGCCGCAGCGCGCCGTCGATGTTGCGTCGCACCCCACACTTGCCCGCCTCGCCGGGACCTACGGCGCACCAGTGTTCGCACGCAGTGCATTGCACATAGCCACGCCGCAACGGCCGACTCAACATCGTCGGTTGGAACATCGCTTACCTCCTGATCTGCGTCCTCAACAATATCTTTCATGATATTATCGCGCAGAATGGTTTCTCATGATCCATGAAAGAACAGAATGGGGCGCAAAGGGAATAACGAATGTTTTGTCTTTCGTCGTGTTTTCATCGAGCGTGAAAGGGGCGACCTACTCGTGAACTATGACGCAATTGTGATCGGCTCCGGCCCCAATGGCCTGGCAGCCGCGATCACGCTGGCGCAAAATGACCTGCGCGTGCTGGTGATCGAGGCGAGAGGAACGCCCGGCGGCGGCATGCGCACGCAAGAACTCACGCTGCCCGGCTTCCGGCACGACATCTGCTCGGCGATTCACCCTCTGGCGCAGGCGTCGCCCTTTTTTCGAAGCCTGGCGTTGACCTCGAACGAGGTGGAATGGATCACGCCGCCGGTCTCACTTGCGCATCCTCTGGATGATGGAACTGCTCTTGCGGTCACACCCTCGCTGGAAGAGACCGCCGCTCGACTGGGGCGAGATGCAAAGCGGTGGCGACACCTCTTTGCGCCGATTGTCGAACGCTGGCCCGCCTTCATCGACGACTTATTGGCGCCGCTTCATCTTCCCCGTCGTCCCTTCCTCTTCGGCGCTTACGCGCCCCTGCTCGCAGCGCCGGCGACATGGCTCGCTCGCGCCTGCTTCCGGGACGAACGGGCGCGCGCGCTCTTCGCCGGCATGGCTGCACATTCTCTTCTGCCGCTGGAGCGCGCGCCGACGGCCGGTGTCGGTCTGCTGCTCACGTTGCTGGCGCAGAGCGTCGGCTGGCCGGTGGCAAAGGGGGGCTCCCAGACCATTGCGAATGCACTCGTGCGTCGGCTCCAACGCCTCGGCGGGGACGTTGTTTGCGGCTGGGAGGTGACCGACTTCGCCGAACTGCCGCCTGCGCAAGCGTATCTATTCGACACAGCGCCGAAAGGCTTGCTGCGCATCATGGGCGAGCGCCTACCGGCGAGATATCGCCGCCGGCTGGAGCGCTTTCGTTATAACCCAGGCGTCTTCAAAATCGACTGGGCGCTGGAGCGTCCGATCCCATGGAAGGCAGAGCTGTGCTATCGCTCGGCGACCGTGCACATCGGCGGAACCTTCGAGGAGATCGCCGCTTCGGAGCGGGCGGTCTGGCAGGGAAAACATCCGGAGCGGCCTTTTGTTTTGCTGGCCCAGCAAAGCCTTTTCGACGGCACCCGTGCGCCGGCCGGAAAACACGCGGCCTGGGCCTATTGCCATGCGCCGCACGGTTCAGAGGTGGACATGTCCGCGGCGATTGAACGCCAAGTCGAACGCTTTGCCCCCGGCTTTCGCGATTGCATCTTGGCGCGCGCCACGCGCTGCGCCGCAGAGATGGAAGCCTACAACCCCAACTACGTCGGCGGAGACATCAACGCCGGCGCGCAGGACCTTTTGCAGCAATTTGCGCGGCCTGCGCCGAGCCTTGTCCCCTATCGCACGCCATTGCGGGGCATCTATCTGTGTTCCTCCTCCACGCCGCCGGGAGGCGGGGTGCACGGCATGTGCGGGTATTACGCGGCGCAGACGGTGTTGAGGGATTGGAAATCATTTGGCCACGGCAAGCAGGCGACGGGCCGTTAAATGGTCGGTCACCAACACATTGACCCATCGCCCGCGGATCGCCCCTAAAATGGCTTGAAACTTACGCTCTCCCCCCGCTACACCGATCGAGCGATCCACCATGCGGAGTTGCTCTAGAGGCATAGAAATGACGCGATCGTTGAGAGGCGTGCGCACGGGCGATCCGTCGATAGCAAAAAAACGTAGCACTACATCGCCCACGGCGCCTTGCGCCTTCAGTTCCTCCAACTCTTCCAGTGAAAAGCGATTGCCGCTGTCCGCCAACAACTTCGACGGCTCAATCGCGCCGATCCCAACCAGTGCAGTTGTCACTTGGGAAAAGAGCGCCATGGCGTGCTGAACGAACGGGTCGGCCATAATCACCTCGCGCGCGGCCGCCGAACCGACGATGCCGGGCGCAGGGAGAAAGATGGCCGTGCCGCCGAGCAGTTGAGCAAGCCGCGTGGTTAGACGTCCTGCGTGTGCCTCCGCCGACGGCGAACCGACGCCGCCGAGAATTTGCACGACGCGGATATTGCCTTTGTT
>JANWYX010000157.1 GCA_025055055.1 Caldilinea sp.
AGCAATGATCGCAATGAGATGGTTCCACTTTTTTACCTGCAAGTGGTCGAAGGCCGCGGGAAAGGCCACACCGGCCTTTTCCCGTTGATTGCCCCCGGCGAGCGCTTCCAGGACATCGGCGCCACCGTGCAGACCGCGCTCGATGACGGCGGGTCGCAGTCGGTCTATCTGATCAAAGCGATGCCGGGGCTGGAAGCGCGCTTTGCGCTGGAGCCGCGCACGCCGCCGCTGGTGGAAGTGATGGGTTCACACACTGCAGAAGTCCCGGCCGTTCGTCTGGATGCGCCCTATGGGCCGCTTTTGCTGCTCGGCTATACATGGACGCCTACACCGGAAGGCGTCGAGGTGACGCTGGTCTGGCGGGTGTTGACAGCCCTTGAAGACAACTACACCGCCACCGTGCAACTTTTCGACGCCCGGGGCGAAAAAATTGGTCAGGATGATCGCCCGCCAGGCGGCCTTTACTATCCAACCTCCCTTTGGAAATCGGGAGAGACTCTGGTGGATCGACATACGATTCTCTTACAGACGGGAGCAACGCCAAGGAGTATGCTGGTGGGCATGTACCGCAGCGCAGACGGCGAGCTATTGGCGCCGGCGCTAGAATTCCTCCTCCCTGAAAGCGAGTGACGCAAGATGACGAGCAGTGAATTCACCGTCGTTCAACCCTGGCGTTCCAACCGCAAGAGCGCAGGCCGGTGGATTTTCTCCCATGTGCGGCGCAACTGGCCGCTCATTGTTGTTATTCTCGCCGGCGCTATCGGCAACGCTGCGCTGGCGGCGGCCATCCCTATCTTCACCGGTCAGGCGTTTGACGCCGTCACCGGCGGCGCAGCGGATCTGCGCACCTTGGGGATCGCTTGTCTTCTGTTGGTGTTCAGCCAGCTTGTACGGTCGGGTCTGCAGCTGGGGCGCAATTTCGGCAGCGAGGTGCTCGGACAGCGGTTGGAGCGCGACGCACGCCGAGAGCTGTACGGCGAGTTGCTGGGCAAGAGCATGGGGTTCCACGATATGCACGCCACCGGCGACGTGATGGCGCGCGCCACCAATGACGTGCGCGAGCTGGCGCTCATGATGGCGCCGGGACTCAACTTGGTGATCGGCTCGGCGATCTTTCTGGTGATGCCCATCGTGGTGGCCCCGCGCTATCACCCGACGCTGGTCATCGTGCCGGTGCTCTTTGCCATCGGCTATTTGCTGGCGATGTGGCATTATCTGCGCAGTTTGCAGCCGGTCACCGCCGCTGTGCGTCGCACCTTCGGCCGGATGAACGCGCGTCTGACCGAGGCGATCGAAGGAATCGAAACGGTCAAAGGCGCTGCACAAGAAGAGCGCGAAGTCGCCCTCTTCGAGCGCAACGCCACGCGCGTGCGTGACGCCGTTGTGGCACAGGCGCGCGTCGAGGCACGCTTTCTGCCGTTGCTGCTGTTGGCCGTGGCGACCGGTGTCGCCTTCGGTCAAGCGCTCTACCTTTACCATCAGGGCGTCATCACCGTGGGCGCGGTGGCGGCCTATGTCGGGCTGATCTCACTCTTCGACTTCCCGGTCTTCACTTCGCTCTTCGCCTATTCGCAGGTGGCCTCCGGCTTATCCAGCGCGCGGCGCATCCTAGAGCTGATTCGAGAACAGGCGGTCGTCGATCAGAACGTCGGCGGCTACACAGGGCAGATGCGCGGGGCGGTCACATTCGATCGCGTCACCTTCAGGTACCACTATGGCGACGGCGACACCGCGCAGCACGCCCTAGAGGACGTCTCCTTCTTCATCGAAGCCGGACAGACACTGGCGCTGGTCGGGCAGACGGGTGCGGGCAAGAGCACTGTCGCCAAGCTCATCAACCGCATCTACGACGTGGACGCAGGGTGCATCGCCATTGACGGCGTCGACGTGCGCAACTGGAATCTCGAAGCGCTGCGCCGGCAAATTTCCATCATCGAGCAAGATATTTTCCTATTTAGCCGATCGATCGCGGAAAACATTGCCTTCGGCAAACCTGACGCCACCCAACAAGAGATCGAAGAGGCGGCGCGTGCGGCGCAGGCGCACGATTTCATCATGAGCTTCCCAGAGGGCTACGCTACCGTAGTCGGCGAGCGCGGCGTGATGCTCTCTGGCGGTCAACGGCAACGTATTGCCCTGGCGCGCGCTTTCCTGACCAATCCCGCCATTTTGATCCTGGATGATTCCACCAGCGCCATCGACAGCGCCACCGAGGATCAAATTCAGCGCGCCATCGAACGCGCCAGCCAAGGGCGCACGACCATCCTCATCACCCACCGTCTTTCGCAGATTCGCTGGGCGGATAAGATCGTCGTGCTGCGCAAAGGCCGCGTCGTTGCACAAGGAACGCACACAGAGCTGCTTGAGCGTTCGCAGGCGTATCGCGACATCTTTGCGCGGCTGTAAATGGATTTATAGGATCGGTCCGCCGGGAGGACGATGCGCAAGGTCGATCTGCTGGCGCAGCTCGCTGCGCGCCGCCAGTAGATTTTCGCGCGCTTTGAAGAAGGCCGCTTCGGTGAACTCCATGGCGCCGCTCTCCAGAATTTCGAGCAGGGCATCGACCACGCGCAACA
>JANWYX010000025.1 GCA_025055055.1 Caldilinea sp.
ACGATCATGGTGCTCGTGGGCGCAGCATACAGCAATCCCGCAGGCACGGTGTCGGTGACGATTAGGTTACGCGTCGTGCCCACCGGCAACGTGATCAATACCGTGTAGGTAATCAGGTCGCCAATGCTGTAGTAGCTGTTCGGATAATCGAGCCGCTTATCGACGGCCAGCGGCGCGGTCTGGATCGTCGCCTGCGTACTGGTGTAGTAATCGTTGACGCCCACGCCGCTACCTGTGCGTGCGTCGGGTGTGCCGGGCAGGCTGATATAGCGCACAAAGGCGGTGTTGGTGTAGGTCGAACGCGGTTCGGCGCTCTGGATCACGGTCGCCGTGTAGGTGATGTAGATCGGCGTCGCCGGCGTCGGGTATTCGGTGACGGTGATGGTCAAGCTGTTGCCCACCGTCGTTGAAATGACCTGGCCCGTCGGCGTCGTCACGGTGAGCGAGCCGCTGTTGTACGCCAGTACCGACGGTACGATATCGGTCACCACCACGTCGTAGGCAGTGGAGCGGCTGGCCGGCGTATGGCGCACGGTCAAGACATAGGTGACGACATCGCTCGCGCGCAGGCCGGTGTTGGGTGTGGCCGTCTTTTGAATTTGCAACACCGGTTCAACCAGCTCGGTGCTGACCTGGTTGCTGGTGAGGACGTGGCCGGTTCCCACTGTGCCGATACCTTCGGTGTAATAGAGGCGCGCCGTGTTGGTTACCACCACGCCATCTTGGTTGATGGCCGTGTTGGAGACCACGCCGGTGACGACGATCTGCGCCTGCGCGCCCGCCTCGATGCGCCCAAAGGTGGCTGTGACCTGCTGACCGCTGAAGACTACCAGTGGGTTGACAAGCTGCGGATTGGGGACAATGCTCGTTTCGGTGACGCGCAGGTTGACCTTGATCTCGTCGGTCACGGTGATGTTGGTCAACGCTGCCGTGATGGGCGTGCTGGGCACGGTGATCGTGTAGACCACGATCTGCCCGATCGTTGCGGTGAAGGGCGCCACGACCTTGCTCAGACCCGGCGGATCGACCGTCTGCACTGTAGCCGAGTGCGAACCGCCACTGTACTTGCGCTCGACGCCGACGGGGCCGGCGCCGGCCTGGGAGTCATAGGTGAGCATTGTTCGGTTCGTAAGCAGGCTGGCCGCTGGAATGGTCGGCGAAACGGCGAGCACCACTGTGAGCGTGATCTCCGTATGGTTGTTGGTTACAAAGGGCTCGATGGCCGCCAATCGGTTGATCGTCCAGGTCAACGCACCGGTTGCGCCGGGGATGATAGCCGGCGCACCGGTGACAGCGGCGCCGGCGTCGGTGCTGGCAAAGGTGTAGGTATAGAGACTCGTTCCCGTGGGGATGACGTCGGTAATGACGAGATCGCGCCCCATCGCCGTGCCCTGGTTCGAGATCGTCAGCGTATAGGTGACAAGGGCCCCGGCGCCGACGGTGCAGCCCGCCTCGTCGTAGCGCGTGACCAGCGCGTCATCGAAGAACGCAGCACTTTGTCCGTTGGCGTAGAAGCCAACGTCGCCCGCGCTCCACGCCGGTGCAGGGTCGGTCACGTCCAACGCCAACGCGCCATCGATGAAGACCTGGATGCGTGCGCCGCTGACGCGCACCTCGAGGTGATACCAGCGGTAGAGGTCATAGAACGTCCCCGCTGCACTGCCGATGGCGGTGACGCCGCCGTTGACGCGTTCAATGATGTAGCTGCCTGCATCGCCCGCTGCGTTGCGATTCCAGCGGAAGCGGTAGTATTGCGTTGCGCTCTGCGCGCGGAAGATGAGACCGATGTCACCGCCGTCCGGATCGCTCGAATAGAGCATGGCGGAGTAGCTGTAGTCGCTCCAGGCAGTTGCGCCGGCGCGCGCCAGCGCGTCGCCGACGGTTGCCACACGGTAGGTGTTGTTCACGACGCTCCAGCTTCCGCCGCTCGTGCTCCAACCAGCGGCGTCTCCGTCATTGAAATTGTCCTCGAAGAGCGTGGCTCCACACGCTTCTGCAGTGGCATAGCGCTTACCGATATGCAAGATTGGCTCGACAACGGTCATCGACGCCGTATCCTGAAAGGCGTAGGGCTGGCCGTCATCGATATAGGTCAATTGCGCCGTGTTGGTGAACACAGCGCCCTGGAAGGTGGTCGTGATCAGGTTTTGTACGACGGCGGTGATCACGCCGGTTATAAACGCCGCCCCGGTCACGTCGCCCAGATTCCAGACGATGGCGCCGCTGACGAGTGCAGCGGGCGCGTTTGTTGGCGCATGAATCGTGGTGACGGGTGTTCCATCGAGGTCCTGATCTAGATAAAGGGTGGCGGTGACAAAGCCCAGGCCGATGGGCAAGACGTCGGTCACCAACGTGCTCGTGTAGGGCACATCGCCAAACAGGTCGGCCGTGAGCGTAAAGACCACCAGATCGCCGATGGAGGCGGAGTCGGGCGCGCCGGTTTTTCCGAAAACGTTGATGGCTGTGTTGTAGGCGGTGAACGATTGACTTTGGAGACAACCGCCATCGGCGCAGGCCGTGGTTGCGGTGACGACCGTGCGATAGTCGGAGGCAGCGTCAAGCGCGCGTGCGCTGTAGGTCGCCGTCCACGCCGTGTTGTTGGCGGCCAGCGCGCCGACCGCCCACGTCACGCTGCCGGTGGTTGTCACCGGTGCGGCGCCACCCGGTGCACCGAAGCCGGCGGAAAGCATCTCCCACCCATCGCCGACCGTGGCCGTCACCACCAGGTTATTGGTCGGCGAGTTGCCGGTGTTGGTCACGGTCACCGTCCACGTATAGACCTGACCCACGGCAACCGTGCGCGTCGGCGGTGTTACGCCGACAACAATGTTTGATTTTTGCACGGTGATATTGGTAGTGCTTGGGGTGACATCGGCCAGTGGATTGCCACAGGAGTCTTCATAGCCAAGTTGCGCCGTCCCGGTGATCAAGCCGGATGCTGCGCAGACGCCGGCAGCGTTGATGACGTTGAAGCGCAGCGTATTGGTCGTGACTTCTTGAGCGATCACGTCGTATAGCCAGGTAATGACGCCTGTTGCGCCGAGGGTGGGCGAGAGGGTGGGCGTCGGATAGAAGCCGGGCGCCAATCCGTTGTAGGCAAGTCCCGGGGGCAGTGTGTAGGTGATCACCACGTTTTCCGCACGGGCGCCATTGTTCGGGAAGTTCACCACAATCGGGCCGCCGCTGCACTGGTCGATAGTGACAGGCGGGGTGGAAAGTGAAAGCGAAGGACTGGTGCTAAAGGTCGTTGTCACCGAACCGGATGCAGCGGCGCAGGCGCCACTAAGTTTGGACGAACAGCCATAGTAGGCCCAGGCGCGGTTGCTGCTGTTGGGCGTGCTGCATGCATCGGCGGTAACGGTGCCGGTAATGTAGTAGTTGACAATTTCATTCACCTGCAAGGTGACCGTCTGCCCTTCATGCCAGCGCAGCAGCAGCGGCGAGCCGCTCTGGCTGGAGGTCATCGGCGACAGCGAGACCAGATTGATGGTTGACGGCAGCAGATCCTCTACAAAAAGATGTGTAGCTCGGTGTTGTCCGCGGTTGCGCACGGTGATCTGATAGACGACGGTGTCGCCGGCGCCGGCGTAGACGTTATTTCCTTTGTAGCCGCCGCCCACTGTGACGTTGCGCATCAATTTGGTGACTTCCAGATCGGGTTTGCTCACCGTAAGGGACACGGCATTCTCATTGGCCGTCAATGGCCCTTGACAAGCATCGACGGCGCTTGCCTGAGACTGCACCTGCGCTTGGTCAGCCGAGTAACAATCCGCCTGCACCCAAAAGCCAATTCGAATGACGTCGCCGGCGGCCCGTTCGTCGAAAATCGTGCGCAAGGGGTCATCGGGCGAGAGGTTTGTAGAAGAGAACACGAGGGTTGTCGTCATGCCGTTAGTTGTCATCGTCATCAGCCGCGAAATCTCACTCGTCGCAGTGATCACGGCCCCGGCGCGGTTCGTCACGGTAAGGCGCAATGTCTCGGTCAAGACGGTTGCATAGCGCACCGTCTCGGTGATTACAAAATTGTATTCCGTGGCGCCGGCGGAGGCGTTTTGGACAGTTAGCTCCACCGGTCCGCTCTCGCACATCGGCAGGACGGCCACCTGTCGGTTGCTGGAAAGCAAGGCAGCCGGCGCGCGCAGCAGGCCGATCGACTGCTGCCCTGCCGCCGAGCAGGTTCCATTCTGACAGCTGGCGTTGGCAAACGCCTGCATGGTGAGGCCCCCGCAGGCGATTGCGTCTGCATAAACGTCGATGCGAATCTGCTGCCCAACGCTCAGACGCGGCACCGTCCACTGGACATCGTTCCCATCGCCGACCCCAGTCGTAGTGATGACGCCGGTGGGACCGGTGACCACCGAACGACTGAACGCCAGCCCGCTGCCCAACGTATTGGTGATCAGCGCATTAACTGCGTCGCCGTCGCCGGTGTTGATCACATAGACCGTCCACACTGCGGTTTTGTCGACGATCTCGTATTGCGCAGGCGTCAAGAAGAGATAGAGATTGGGTTGCGTAGGAACAAAATTGTTAGCGGCGCTGGCGGAGTGCGATGCTTCGCAGCGATCCTGGAACGAAGTTTGCGCCGTGAGTGGACCTGTCGCCGCACAGGGTCGCAAGACCTCCACGTAGATCGAGCCGTTGGCCGTGATCGGAAGCGCCGTATCCCAGGTCCAGGTGATCTGATTGCCATTCGAGATGACAGCAGTGGGCGGATTGGCGGCAAAAAAGCCGCCATAGCCCGCAACCGTGTAGACGTCGTTGGCGCCCAGCGTCATCGTGACGACCAGGTTGTCGGCCAGGGCATCGGTGGAGCCGCCGGTGATGTTCAGCGTCACCAGCTCCGGCTCACAAGCATTAGGCGTGTCCGTGCTAATGTTGATGCCCAGATTGCTGCGGTAAATCGTGGTCGGCGTCCCCATGTACAGCGTATTGTTGCCTCGGCACGATCCGGCGCCGATCGCATCGACATAGAGCAGCGACCAGTCGTGCCAGGTGCGGCTGACATCGCCATCCAGCGCCTCGCCCGGCGCAATGACACGATACTGGATACGGAGCGGTAATCGCCGGATCACCCGAGTCACCGCAGTGGCTGTATTATTGGAGAGATTCTCATCGGGGTTATCTGCGACTCCATGGACAATATTGAAGGCGTCAGCGGTGACCGGGACGTTGGCAGTGGCGACCACGGTGACCGTGGCTATTTCGTTTGCCCCTAGGTCGCCCAGATCACACCTGAGTGGATGCGCACCGCTGCACGAGCCCTGGCCGGCCGTAGCACTAACCACAGAAAAGCTCATCGGCAATGCGTCAAAAACTGTGACATTGTTGGCCGTGTAGGAGCCTAGATTCGACACCATCACTGTGTATGTGACGACGCCGTCGGCGTTCACAGTTGTTAGAGCGCTGCTCTTGCTAATTTGTAGATCGGTTGCCGGCAGCGGCGTGACCGGCGACACCGGTGTGCGCACTAAAACTTGATTGCGCTCCAACGCGCCGTCAAGCCCGTCATGGGTGACGTAGGCGACGTTGATCAGGTCGGCGATTTGGCCACTCGCAACCGACGCCGTCACGGTGAAAGTTGCACCGGCGTTAGGAGCAAGCTCGTTCAATGTGCAGACGATCGCCGTGCTGCATGCATCAAAATCACCGACGTCAACGCCGATTCCGATCAGCCCCTGCGGCAATGTATCGCTCACGACGACATTCGTCGCCGTAAATGCACTATGGTTTGTGACGACCACTGTGTAGGTGATAAAATCGCCGGGACTCACAACCGCTGGGGCGACGGTTTTGGTGATCTCGACGTCTGTTTTCAGGTCGATCAATCGACTCAGATTGACCACGAAATTTGGCGTCTCTTGCTCGATCGTCACCAAATGCGTGACGTCGATCCCATTGAAGGTGACGCTCAACGTGCCGGTTTGATAGATGAGAGGCGCCGCCAACCCTGGGAAACCAGACGCTGTGCCCAGCGTCTCGGTGAACACCAGCGATTGCATCCCAACCGGTAAATTGACATAGAAATCGTTTTCGTACAGAAAACCGGTGGAGCCGCAGATTTCTCTGTCGCCGGTGACGCTCTTGACGCCGATCAGCGAGACATCCACATCTTCAATGTAGGTGCTGCTGCTGCTGCTGCTCGACAACAGCCCGCACTTCGGGCATGTAGGGGCTGTTGCATTCACGGTGTTGCTTTGCAAGCTATAAGATTGACACGCCTGATCCTCGCGCACCGTCACGGTGATCACCATGCTGGTGCTCAGATTTCCACTGCCCGGCGTATCCACGCTCCAGTAAACCGCCTGTCCTGTGTTGGTGATTGTGCCCGAGGGCGAGCTGTAGCCGTCGATGCGAAACACGGGCGGCACAATGTCGGTAATCAAGATCGTGTCGGTGATATTCTGAATATTGGTGGCATTCAAATAGACGACGTACGTGAAGGTGCCGCGCGAACGCACAGCGTACGGCGCAGATTGGCTCACATTCAGGGTCGGGCGATCCGGCGCATAACTCACAGATGGAGCAGAGACTGCCGTTCCGTTGAACGGCACGTTGCACGCGTTTTGATACGTCGGTCTGAAGTTCAGCGCATAGTTGTTTGTCGTGCATGCAGTCGGACCGCTGAGATCAAAGGTCAATGTGATCGGCGAGTTTTTGGGCATCACGCCCGCAGGCGCTCCCCCGACATAGGTGAACACGCCGTTGGTGTAACTCCAGCCCGCACTCACATTGGCGACGGTGAAACCTTGCGTATTCGCCAAAATTTGCACGTTCTTGGCCGCCTCGCTCGCCGTTGCGGTGATGACGACTGTCTGCGTCATCGGCGCGCAGAACGGAATGGCGATTGTCGCAGGCGACACTTGCAACGACACCGTCGGGTTGACCAGATTAAAGCGCACATCAATGTGACTGCTGGCGGGATTGGTGATTGTGCCGGTTCCATCCTGGTTGCCGATCGACCACCATGCCTGCGCCGTGTTTGTCAATTGGCTGCATGCGTTCACCGTACCGGTGACGTAAAAAGTCGCCGATGCGCCTGGCGCCAGCGTGATCGGTTCGGTCGGCAGTTGACTTACATCGGTGTTGATATAGCCGGCGCCGAAAATATCCGCCACTTGTGCATGATAGACGGTTCCCAGTCCCGTATTGCGCAGCGTCACCGTCCAACTCAGCACATCGCCTAACCATGCAGAGCGAATATTGGGCGATTTTTGCACGGTGAGGTTGCCACGCACAGTCTGGATATTCTGAATTTGCCCCACGGCGCAATAGGTGTTGCCGCTGTATAGTCGGACCTCTAACGGCTGTGCGGATTCGGCATTGCCATCCGTCGCCAACATGAAGGTGAAGGTGATGGTCTCACCGGGATCGAGCGTTGTTGCGGTGATGTCACCGGTGATGGCAATCCACGCAACGGCGTCGGGAGCGCCGGTTCCCGTGTCACTGTAGGTGAGTGTGCCGCTGAGGTTGCTTGCTACAGCGGCGGAGCCGCCAAGGTAATAAAAGCCAACATTCGGATCAATTTGAAGGACGACGTTGGTGGTGGTTAAGCCGCTGGTGTTGCGAACCGTCACCGTATAGACATCGCCGTTAAAATTGCCGCGACTAACCGGGTAGGGCGGTGGCGTAAGGGTCATGACGTTGCCGGAGGGAGCGCATTGATCTTCGCTTCCCTGATAGAAAGGGCTAAAGAAGAGGGTTTCGAAGGCGGAGCCGCCGCCCCGCGCCAGAGCGGCGGGCTGCCCATCCGAGGCAGACGCCAACCACTCCGGCGTCCGCCACGAGCCAGACAGCCCGAACTCCTGAACCGCAGGTGCATCGGCAACTTCGCCGACAGCCGCTTCAAGAATAAGCCAGTTTGTAGGCAGCGCCTTGCGGTCGTTCGCTACGACGTCGCCGGCTGCAAACGCAGTCATTTCCGAGGCAGGCGTCGTGTTGAGCCACGCCGGCGTCAGCATATCGGCTATCCGGTCGGTGGGCGCAGATTCGGCCTCCGAGCGCGCCCAGTCGCCCAGCCATGCCGGCGTCAGCGCGTCGCCCAGCAGTTCGACGGGCGCACCAATAATCTCCGGCTGCGCCGAGTTGTTCTTCGGGATCGGCGTCCACGTTGAACCCGGCGGCTGAATGCTTGCATCGAGTGCAGGTGCGCCGCCGGCGTCTGCACGCTCCGGCAGCGCCGGGAAGGCGCGCAGCTCGTTGTCGAATACAAAACTGGGCGTCGTTCTGGTCACCGGTTGATAGAGGGGCGACACCGTCGAGAGCAGCATCGAAAGCAACATGAGCAGATTCGCCAGTTTGCGAATCTGCTCGCCGGGATTCCGCCAGCCGGCGGTAAGAACGGCTGCACGTCCTGAGCGTATCGCCTGGACATGGTCTGCGTTCATAATCCTTCTCCTACGGCCTTTATTCAGCAGGCCGCAGCGTCTGTAGATAATTATTCAATTCTTCTTCTGTTAACGCACCGACATGACGAGCCACGATGCGATTGTTTCCGTCTAAGAAGTAGGTTGTCGGGTACCCTTGAACGGCATAGGAGGAGGCGACAACACCGTCGGCGTCGAGCAAGACCGGATACTCGATCCCATGCTGCTGAACATAAGGCGCAACCACCCCGGCGTCTTCCCTAACATTAACCCCTACAAATTGAACACCTTGCTCATCCCATCGGCGATTGGCCTCAACCATCACCGGCGTTTGACGCAAGCAATAAGGGCACCATGTTGTCCAGAAAGAGAGCACGGTCGGGCGGCCGCTGAAGTCTTGAAGCGTTTTCGGCGAGGAATCGTTCAAGGTCGGGAGAAGAAACTCAGGCGCAAGTTGGCCGATTTCAACGCCACGCGCTTCAGAAACGCTTGGCGCAATTTTTTCGTCAGCAGGCTCATCTTCGATGGGAGATTCGGCTAAGGGTGCAGCAAGCGCCTCCGCTGCAGTTTGCGTCGCCGGAGTTGCAGCGGCGAACACGGCGCCGGCCGCCGGCCCGAAGCTGATCGGCGTCTGCTGCCTCCAAGATTGCAGCAACTCGGCGGAGGATGCACCCGTTGCGGCCTGTTGGCTGCGCAGATATCTATCGGCGGCGATCAGGCGGGCAAAGTAGCGCTCGAAGCGATCCCAAGTTACGTCTTGCGCCAAGAGCGCGGCCTCCAGATCGGCACGGCTTTTGTGATGTGTCTGCAAGAACTGCGCAAGCGCAGCGTTGGCCTGCGTGGAATCAACCGTGACTTGTCCCCATTGCAACACGAGCGCCATATTGACGAGCTGTTCCACGATCGTTTCGGCGGGCGCCGGCTGCACCCCGGCCAAGGCAGCCATCACTGCATCGACTGCGCGCGCCTCGCGGAAATCTCGCTGTGTGATCGCCTCTCCTGACACAAACGCCACGATCTCCAGCTCTGGCGGGCCTTCGTCGGCGGCCCCTCGCCGAGCGGCTTCAGTCGGGCGCGCAGGAGCAGCGACGTCTGCAGCATCGCTCTCTTGGGTTGAAATCGGTTGCGCCGGCGCAGCGATCTGGGAGACGGCGGGCGCAGGGGCCTCGGTGCGCCGCGTCGGGACATCTGATTTCTCGAAGATGGGGGCCGCGCCGCGAATGCCCCAAAATAACGCTGCAATCAGTGCAATTGCCCCAAACAATGCAGCGCTGATTGAACCGACGCGCTTCTTTGTCCATAGAAAATCCGATGGACTCTCAACTCTCGATCCCATCGCAACGCTCCGTAACGTTCTGACCATCCTTGTGATGCTGACTTCTTCGACCGTGTTCGCCTTCTGTATGCCCAAAGGAGGCGCACCCTCGCCGGGGTTTCACTTGAGCGCCGCTTCTTCACAGCTGTTCGTCAACCGACCATCTCTTTAAGTACCGACCATCTCTTTAAGTTAGGCGCCGCCGGACGACCAAAGGCTTTGTCGATCTTTTTACGTTATCCGGCGGAACAGTCTGATTTTGCTGCGAGAGCGACAGATGAAGAAGGTGCGCGCTGTTGAGTGAAGCGATGACAGAAAGGCAAGCTGCGCTTACGTTAAAAATGATCGCAAAAACAACTTGAAATTTGATCGGCGCAATTCACGACTTACTTCCGATATTTAATCTGATATTTGATCGGTTGGAAATGAGCAGGTTTGTCAGGAACCTGACGAAGAGCAAACCGATTCTGTGGCGCTTAGTCTGTCGTCTGAGGGAGGAGTGGAAGCAGGAAGGAAAACGCTGCCGTATCGTGCGGCGTCTTGGGGAGACGCCGCACATTGTGCGTCAAAAAATCACCCGAAACGGCCGGTGATGTAATCTTCGGTGCGTTTGTCTTTAGGGCGAGTGAAAATCTGCTCTGACTCGCCGTACTCCACCAGATAGCCGGTGCGCGAGTCATCCACCATGAAGAAGGCCGTGTAGTCCGCCACGCGCGAGGCCTGCTGCATGTTGTGCGTGACGATGATAATGGTGTAATTGGCCACCAGCTCGCGCATCAACTCCTCGATGCGCAGCGTCGCAATCGGGTCGAGCGCCGAGCAGGGTTCATCCATCAGAATGATGTCGGGTTTGACGGCGATTGCCCGTGCAATGCAGAGCCGCTGTTGTTGCCCTCCGGAGAGCGAATAGCCGCTCTGCTTCAGCTTGTCTTTCACCTCATC
>JANWYX010000189.1 GCA_025055055.1 Caldilinea sp.
CGCCGTTGGCCCAGATGCCACCGCGGTTGCCGCCGTTGGCCCAGATGCCGCCGCGGTTACCGCCGTTGGCCCAGATGCCACCGCGGTTGCCGCCGTTGGCCCAGATGCCGCCCTTGTTACCGCCGTTGGCCCAGATGCCACCTGCTTGAGCGGGAACGCTGACGCTAATCACGAGGGCAAGCGCAGTGAGCGTCGCAATCAAAATGGTTCCAAAGCGGATGGTGCTGCGGTTCATGGTGTCTCTCCCCTTCTGTTTGAATTGCAAAAGATCAAAATCAATACTTTTCGATGAACGGCCTGATCAGCGATGTGGTGTAGGCCGAATCGGCCACTGATACAGGACTTTTGATGTAGACCATTGGCGCTGTTGGCTACGACAAATGCAGTATACTACAACTTTTGTAAAATTACAATACCGTAAAGTGATCGAATTTTAAACCCAAGAATTCGTCAAGTTGGCGTTTTCACCGCAATTATTGGATGATTTGTGGGCGCGTCAAAGTGTGGACGCTCTTCACTGTGAGCGCTTCAGAAGGCGAAATCGATGCGTCACCAGATCATCAGTCGGAATGAGGATAATGAATCGAAATGAGATCTAGCATCGGCGGCAGCTCTTGTCGCCAACCGACTGAGTAGGAAAATTCAGTGCAAAAGCTGACGGCTTGCCGATTTCGAGGTTGAGTGCAGAAAGTTTGCTGCCTTTTTCGGGAAGGTGTGATGCCTCGGCGGTCCCGATAACTATGAAAAATGCCACCATTCTCAGAACAGATCTATGAATTTTCACAAAAACGTGGCAATGGACGCAGGTTCGGCCTCCAACCGCATGCTCTGGGTGGATTGGGATGTCACGCCTCCAGCGTGACCTAGGTGGGGGACGAACCTCGCCTCTGCAACTTCCCGAATCTACTTTCAGATCTACAAATCACAGGCTTTCTGGAAAAGATGGGTGCTAAACGCTAGAGGTCGATAGGGGTCTCTTTAGGTGATTGCGCATGTGTTCTGAGCTGCGTCCAGGGCATCCAATCTTCGGCGCGCCAAGGGCCGCCTTTGGCTCCGGGCACGGGACGAAGAGAGTTGTCACCATAGCGGAAGGCCCATGCGCGATCGCACGCCTGACAGGCCATGCAGCCGGCGCTGTCGGGCGGACAGCTCAACCCGGTTCTATTCTGGCCGGCGAGCCGCAATTCATAGTGAAAATAGTTTTCGCTGACGCCGCTCTGCACCACGTCCCACGGCAACGGCGAGCCGATTTTCCATGCACCAACATAGTGCGCCTTTTCTAGGCCTTGCGCAGCCATCGCCTGGAAAAAGGATTTCACCGTCAGTCCTCCGGAGGGAATGGCCAGCAGCACTGCAGCCAGCGCACGGTCGCCGCGACTGAGCACCGCCTGCACCTCAGCCCAGTCGGGCGAGTCGGCGCGCACTTCTATGCCGTGTCGCGCCAGCGCCTGATGAATCATTTTCTGGCGTCTGCGCAGCGTCTCGACCGGCGTCATCGCTTCCCACTGAAAAGGGGTGTGCGCCTTAGGGACGAAGGGGGTGGCGTTGATGGCAATGCGCCGTTTGAAGCGCCGCCGCGCTTCGAGCGTGAAGTCGATCAGCGCCTGGATGTCGTCGTCGGTTTCGGTGGGATGGCCGACCATGAAATAGAGTTTGAGTTGAGGGAAATTGAACTCTTGCGCCAGGCTGATGGCGCGCATCATCTGTTCTTCGGTCTGTGTTTTGTTGATGACGTTGCGCAGCCGTTGCGAACCGGCCTCGGGAGCCACGGTGAGGGTCTTGGCGCCGGTTTCGGCCAGCGC
Organism: Caldilinea sp.; assembly: GCA_025055055.1. GTDB lineage: Bacteria > Chloroflexota > Anaerolineae > Caldilineales > Caldilineaceae > Caldilinea. Next base: position 1,803 of record JANWYX010000189.1, read on the forward strand.
CCTGATCAGCGGCACGGAGATTGGGTCCATGCGCATAGAAGAGGCGCTGAGGCTGGCGCCCATCCGTTGGAGTGCGACCGCCAGTTCGTCGATCTGGGTGTGATCGCTCACGGCAGCGCTGACCAGCCCGATTTTCGTATAGCCAAGCGAAAGAGCGCGCTCGGCGGATGCCAAGAGGGCCTCGAGAGGTTGTTCGCGCGCCGGTCGGTAGACATAACCGGCCAGGCAAAAGCGACAGCCACGGCCACAGCCGCGCGCAATTTCCATCAGGTGCATGTTGGCAAACTCGGTGTCGGGCGTGTAAAGCGCGCTGCTTGTGTCGAAGTCCGGCAGATTGCGTACCCACAGCCGCTCGACTTTGCGGAAGAGGGGATGGTTGCGGTTGGAAGGGCGCAGCGTTGGTATGTACCAGCCGGGTGTGCGGTCGAGTTCGGCCAGCAGCGCCTCGCGCTCGTCCAGCCCGCCATGACGACAGAGCTCGAGGAAGTGGGGAACCGCCTCTTCGCCTTCGCCGATCAAGATGGCGTCGAAGAAGGGCGCCATTGGTTCTGGGTTCATAGTCACCCCGGGGCCCCCTGCAATCAACAAGGGCCAGGGTTTGCCGTTCCATTGTCGAGACAGAGCGCGATCTGCAGCAAGAGGTGGAACGCCGGCTTGTCGCAACAACTCGACGACATTGAAATAGTCCATCTCCCAAGAAATGGTGAATGCCCACACATCGAAATCGACGGCGGACGCCTCGCTCTCCAGCGAAAGCAGCGGCCTGCCCGCCTGCACGGCGCCTTTTTCCCAAAAAATGCGCTCGCACACGACGTCCGGCTCGGCGTTGAAAATGCGATAGAGAAGCTGCAGCGCCAGGCTCGACATGCCGACGTAATAGGTATTCGGCATGGTCAACGCTACACGAATGCGCCCCCCCCAGTCCTTGAAAATGGCGCCATGTTCGTTGCGCTTAGACTGACTGTCGCCTTGGCGGTGCGCAACCGGAGTGCGATTTTGGACAATGTGTTTCCTGCTCAATTTCCTGCCTTTAAGTTTTCCATCATGAACACCTTTGGCGCGTTTCGTATCGGCCATCGTTAAAAGTATAACACAGAGAAAAGAACGCAATGTGTAAGGGCGCGTGCGAAGAAAGCTCTCTGGGTTGACACGAGGCGCCTACATCACGATGCGCGAAGAGTTCGATGGAGCGGCGTGGCGATTACCATTTCATGCGCGCCGCAAGAGAGCCTCTCGCACAGAGAGGGGCCTGAGGATAAGCATGGACGCCCGAAGCGAGGAGGGCGCTCGCCTGCCCCGTTGTCGTCGGTCCGGTCAGTGTTCTGGTCTTTCCATCGGCGATCCTGTGCGGCGCAAGACAAATTTGCCTGACTCGGCGAATTCTTTAGCCCATCGCATTGTAGAGCGGGCAAAAGGAAGGACCTGCGTGATCGCTCGGTAGCCGAGCGGCGAGATCACGTAGTCCCAGGCGCCGATATGCGGCTGCAATTCCGCGCCAAACCCCTGTTTGAATTGCCAGACGCTGTGCAATGGATCACTAGGATCCTCCGGCCGGGTCGGCGCGCCCCACCAATCATAGGTAGTGCAGCCCTGGGCGATCGCCCAACGCATCGCCTCCCATTGCAGCAGGTGATTGGGCATGTCGCGACGATGGCGATCGCTGCTGGCCCCGTAGAAATACCAGGCGGTCGCTCCGTAGCGTAGCAGAAAGAGTCCGGCCACCGGCTCCGGATCGTCGGAACGTTCGGCCAGAAGGAGGGCGCCTCCGGCCGGATTGCCCGGTTGGCGCTGTGCGGCCAGAAAGGTCCTCCATGCCGTCCAATAATAGGGGGCCGACCGAATCAGAAAGCCGTCGCGTCGCGCCGTCTCTGCGTACAGGGCATAGAATGCCTCTAGGTCTTTTTCTTCGCCGCAGCGGATGCACACGCCCCGCTTCTGCGCCAGCCGAATGTTGTAGCGCCATTTGCTTTTCATGGATGCCAGCAATGCGTCTTCGCCCACGCGCAGATCGGTGAACGCTGTGTTTTTGAATTGAATTTGCTCTGTACTGAAGCGCCATCCCCGCCGTTGCAGCGCATGCAACGTCAGCCGACCCGCCGTGGCGTCCTCGCGCACGTTGGGGTCAATTTTAACAAAGACGCATTTTTTGCTGCGTGTATATTCTTCAATTGCAGAAAGCGTTGCATTCACGCACTCCACATCCGACCAGTCTAACGCCGGCCCTTTGGGGATGTAGGCGACGCGCAGCGGCAGATGGGGGATGGGTTCGCGCCAGAGGAACTGAAACGCCGCTGCGGCGCCGGACGACCGCACGACGATGCGCTCCGCTTGCCAGCCGGCTTGCGCCTTGACTTCGCCCCATTCCCAGCTTTGCAGCACATGAGGTGAAGGTGTCTGCGCCAACGCCGCGCGCCAACGGTCTGGCTCCTCAATTTGTTCGAGCTCGTAGCGCGCGCCGGAGGCGTTTGTTTGCGTTAGAAATGAGGGCACTCCTTTATGCTGAAAGGAGCGCACCGGCGCACGTCGCTTTTCACTCGCATGTTGCACCGAATAGCGTAGGTCGGCCTTATGCTGCTTGAGGGCAAGGCCGGCGAAATACAAACGCGCGGCGAACGGGTGGATCGCTTTGTCCCATGCGCCCACCGTGCGCACAACGCGGCCGCCGAATCCTTGCTTGAAACGGTAGACGCCCCACAGGCCGCCATCGGGCAGCGCATCGAGCTGAATCGGCAGCATCTCCGCTGTGACGCCTCGCTCGCAGCCTTGCGCCATTGCCGTCGCCAGTTGCCCCAGCAGATCGGGAACGCCCCATAGGTCGTAGACGGATGCGCCGTGCTCCCGCGCCCAGCGCATCCCCGCCCACTGCAAGGCGTGGTTGGGCATGCGGCCCCGCTCGCGCTCGCTGCTTGCGCCCCACAGATAGACCCCGTGTTTCCCGGCCACCGCCACAACGATGGCCGCCAGCGGCTCGCCGGCGTACTCGGCCACCAGAAAGGTGGCGTGCTCCGGCGTCAACAAGTCAAAGGCAGCGTCAAAATAGGCGTCGCTGTGGACGGCGAAGCCATCGCGCGCGCCGGTCTCCTGCATCAGGCGGTGAAACGCGGGCAAGTCGCTGCGCTCCATTGCGCGCACGATGACTCCTTTGCGTTCGGCCAGGCGTACGTTGTAGCGCCACTTGCTCTTCATCGCCGCCAACATTGTCTCGTCGTCGGCGAGGTCGACCAGAATGGTGGAGGAAGGCTGGATGGCCTGCCGGCTGGGCCGGAAGCCGCAGCGCGCCAGCAAGGTCCGGTTGGCAGGGGAGTCGATCAGCGCCGGCTCGATTTTAAGGACGCTTGCGCCCAAGCGACGGCACTCATTTTCCAACAGTCCGAAGAGCGCCGCGCACTGCTCTTCGTCCTGCCAATTTACCAGCGGACCGCGCGGAATGTAGGCCAGTTGAAAGCTGTATGCGCTGCGCAGCAGCAGTTGGGCGCCTGCGCGCAACTGCGCCCCGGTTTCATCGCACAGGGCGATGCGATGCGCCCTCCATCCAAAGCGTTCCTTCAGCCCTCCCCATCCGCTCAGTTGAAGAGGATGTCCGTCTTCGCGTTGGGTCAGCCACCGATCCCAGGTCGCCGCCTCTACGACCACCGCAATGCGTTCGAGTTGCTCCATTTTTGTCCTATCTTTTTGAACCATACCCGTTATAATACCCGAAGTGATCGAGTCGGGCACGCGTAGGGTGCAGCAAATCCGGAATTGTTCGGCCAGGGAACGGATGAAGGCCGGGCGACCGTAAGAACCTCCTTGCGGCCGAGTGAAGTGGCGAAGATCGAGAGCGGAACGTATGGCAATCATTGAAGCGGTGCCGAATTTTTCCGAGGGACGGCGTCCTGAAGTCATTGCGGCGCTAGTCGAGGCTATCCAGGCGCCGGGCGTGTTATTGTTGGACGTCAGCAGCGACCCCGACCATCACCGCACTGTCATCACGGTGGCCGGCGAGCCCGATGCTGTGCTGGAGGGGCTGTTTCGGGCTGTGGCGACGGCGGCGCAGCACATCAATCTCTTCGAGCACCGTGGGGAGCATCCTCGCATCGGTGCCGCCGACGTCGTCCCGCTCGTGCCGATCGAAGGGATCACGCTCGCAGAGTGCGTGGAGCTTGCGCATCGACTGGGGCGGCGCATCGGCGAAGAGCTGCAGCTGCCGGTCTACCTGTACGCAGCGGCGGCCACACGGCCGGAGCGTAGGCGGCTGCCCGACATCCGCCGCGGGGAGTTCGAGGCTCTGCTCGAGACCATCCACCTGCCGGAGCGTGCGCCGGACTACGGGCCGGCACAGGTGGGGCCGGCGGGGGCTGTGGTGGTCGGCGCGCGGCCGTTTTTGATCGCGTACAATATCTACCTGCGCTCTTCGGATGTGGAGGTTGCCAAACGCATCGCCAAACAAATTCGCGAAAGCAGCGGTGGTCTACCGGCCGTCCAGGCGAAAGGTTTTTTGGTCGAGGGACTGGCGCAGGTCAGCATGAATCTGCTCGATACAGACGTGACGCCGCTGCACGTGGTCTATGAGCGCGTGGCGACACTGGCGGCGGCGGAAGGCGTGGAAGTAGCCTCGTCTGAATTGATCGGGTTGGCGCCGCAAAAGGTGTTATTGCAGGCGGCGACGCACTTTTTGAAGCTCGATCCGGCGACGGCCGAACGCACCATCGAGGCGGCGATGCACCGCGCCAGAGGCGGCTCCTCTCTCTGACTCAATTTCGGCCTGAACCGAATCATGCTACAATGGAGATAAAGCGCTTGCGAACGAGGGTGCAATCAGAGAAATTCGGGGCGAAATCGTCCATGGCTGCTGCGTCGGAGCGCCCGATTCAATCGTCGGCGGACCTGGCGATTGTAATTTTGAATTACAACACGGCGACTTTACTGCGCAACTGCCTGCGTTCAATTCAGGCCGGTCAGCATGCTCTGCGCGTGGAGGTGATCGTTGTGGACAACGCCAGCAGCGATGGAAGCGTCGCCATGGTGCGCAGCGAATTTCCCGACGTCCGGCTGATGGTCAACCCGGCCAATATTGGCTACAGCGCCGGCAACAACGTTGCATTGCGCGCGCTGGGCTTCGACCCACAAAATCCGTCGCCCCCACAAGTCCTGCCGCGCTACGTGCTCCTTCTGAACCCAGATACGATCTTGTCTCCGACGACATTGGCGAAAATGGTGCGATTCATGGACGATCACCCTACGATCGGCGTCGCCGGGCCACGCGTGCGTCGGCCGGATGGTAGCCTGGATCGCGCCTGCCGCCGCAGTTTTCCCACGCCGCAGGTCAGCTTCTATCGGATGACAGGTTTGAGTCGGCTCTTTCCAAAAAGTCGACGTTTCAACGCCTACAATTTGGAATACCTGCCGGAGGACAGCGTTCATCCCGTCGATTCGGTTGTCGGCGCCTACATGCAGGTGCGCCGCGAGGCGATTCTGCAGGTGGGGCTTCTGGATGAGCGCTTTTTTATGTACGGTGAAGACCTGGATTGGTCCAAACGCATCAAGGATGCCGGCTGGGAGATTTGGTATAATGGCAAGGTGGAGATCACGCACGTGAAGGAAGCGGCCAGCAGCCAAAGTAGCAAGTCGCGCATCGACTTTTACGAGGCGATGTGGCTGTTTTATCAGAAACACTACCGACGGGAAACCAACTGGGCGTTGGATAAAGCGATCTTGTTCGGAATTGTGGGCAAGGGGGCGTTGGATGTAGGGCGACATCTCTGGCGTTTTTGCACCAGAGAGCGGCGTCTCGATGATGCGTCGCCGGTACAACAAGTCAATGTGGACGGCAGGTAGATGCAACAGAGCATTTCGGATCGAACCACGCCAACTGAGTACATTGTGCGGCGATCAAGCCGGCCCGGCGTGTTGAAGCGTGCGCAATTTTTCTTCATGGTGGCGCTGGCGGTGGTGGACCTTGCCAGCATCTGGCTTGCATTTTGGTCCGCCTATTGGTTGCTCAAGCGCAATCCCGAATTCATTATCGGCGAATTCGGAGAATTTTTGCTCCTGCCCGGCGTCTATACGGCGGTCATGAGCATCATCTATTTTAGTCAGCGCATGTATCAGCGGCGCCGGCCGGTGACCCATTTAGATGAGTTTTTTAAGGTGGTCATCTATAACCTTCTGACCATGTTGTTCACCGTGGCGTTGCTAACCCTCTTTGCGCGAGACTTTCAGTATCATCGCGCCTTTGTTTTGCTCGGCGCCGGGCTGACCATAGTCTATGACACCGTCGGTCGCGTCATTCATGCGCAACTGCAGTGGTGGGCGCAGGCGCGCGGCATCGGCGACGACCGCGTGCTCCTGATCGGCGCCGGCGAGGTGGGGCAGATGCTGCTCCAGAAGATCAAGATGCATCCCAAGCTGGGCTATCAGGTCGTAGGCGTAGTGGACGCCGGCAAGGGTGAACGCGCGCTGCAGGGGTTGGACGCACCGCTGCTGGGCTCGCTTGCCGACGTGCCGGCGCTGATCGACCGCTATGCCATCGACGAAGTGATCATCGGCCTGCCCGAGAGCAGCCATCAGGATCTCGTCAACATCATCAGCCTGTGTGAGCGCGAGAAGGTGGGCATTCGCGTCTTCCCAGACGTATTCCAGATTATGGCCAGCGAAGTGACGATCGGCGACCTGGGCGGCTTGCCGTTGCTGACGATCCGAGACGTGGCGCTGCAGGGGTGGAAACTCGCCGTCAAGCGCGGGATGGATATTGTGCTCAGCGCCGTCGGCCTGGTTGTGCTCAGCCCCTTCATGCTCTTGATCGCACTGCTGATCAAGCTGGACAGCCCCGGCCCCGTCTTCTATACGCAGGAGCGCATGGGGTTGGACGCAAAACCGTTTAAGATCATCAAGTTCCGTTCGATGCGTCAGGACGCCGAAAGCGACGGCCCGGGTTGGACGACGCCCGACGACCCGCGCAAGACCAAGCTGGGTGCTTTTATGCGGCGCTTCAATATCGATGAGCTGCCGCAGCTCATCAACGTCTTGATCGGCGAGATGAGCCTGGTTGGCCCGCGGCCAGAGCGCCCTGTCTATGTCGAGCAGTTCCGGCAGATCATTCCTCGCTACATGGATCGCCATCGCGAGAAGGCCGGCCTGACCGGCTGGGCGCAGGTCAATGGGTTGCGAGGAGACACGTCGATCGTCGAGCGCACGAAATACGATCTCTGGTACATCGAAAACTGGTCGATCGGCCTCGACATCATGATTTTGTTGCGCACCGTGTTGCAGACGATCTTCGGCACCAACCGCAACGCATACTGAGCAGATAGGAAACCATGCTAGAAGACCAACTTTCCATTGATTCACTCTCCGAGCGCCAACGGCAGGTGCTGCGGATTGTCATTCAAGAATTTGTGCAGACCGCCCAACCGGTGGGCAGCGCAGGTATCGTGGGGCGCTACGATCTCGGCGTCAGTCCTGCCACGATTCGCAACGATTTGGCGGCGCTGGAGCGGATGGGGCTGCTCACCCATCCGCACACGAGCGCAGGCCGCATTCCAACGGACTTGGGCTACCGGTTTTTTGTGCACTATCTTTTGTCTAATCTAGAGTTGCCTCCGGAAGAACAAGAGACGATTCGGCTTCAGTTTCGCCAGGCGCCGGCCGAGCTGGACCAGTGGCTGCGCACCAGCACGGCGGTTCTGGCGCGCACCTCCCAAAGCGCAGCGGTGGCGACGTCTCCCCGGGTGGCGCGCTGCACCTTCAAACACATGGAGCTGGTCCACATCCAAGGCACAAAAGTTCTGCTGGTGCTGGTGTCTCAGGAGGGCGCGGTCAAGCAGCAGATTTTGGACCTCGACCAGCCGATGGAGCAGCATGAGCTGAGCCGCATCAGCAACGAGCTCAACGACCGGCTCGGCGGTCTAGACAGCGTCGGCGTTGCGGCCCACATGGCGTCGCTGTCACCCTTTGCGCAACAGGTGGCCGAGGTCGCCCTGGAAGCCATGCGACGCATCGAGCAGACCGATGGCGCGCTCTTTTTCCGCGATGGCCTGGCAGAGGTGCTCAGCGCCCCGGAATTCGCCGAGCGCGAGAGTGCACGCCGCATCGTGCGCGTCCTCGAAGACCCCGGCCTGATCGAGCAGATCGCCGAAGATCTGCCGGAAAGCGGCAACGTCTACGTCCTCATTTCAGGCGATGGGCGGTATACAGAATTGCGCGACGTGAGCGTCGTGCTTTCGCGCTACGGCGCCAGCGATCGGGTGTTTGGCCTGCTCGGCGTCATCGGGCCGGTGCGCATGCGCTATGGCCGAACGATCGGCGCAGTTCGCTTTGTTTCATGCATCATGAGTGAAAAGCTTGAAGAAATTTACGGCGGCGATTAAAATTAGAATTGGCATGGAACAAAATTTCGTAGTGACGCAGCCGAGAGTTGCGTCTACAGTTGTTAGGACAATCCGTTAAACTCCATCGCTTATTCTGGAAGTTGCTGTTGAAAGGATCTGTGTAAACCCAAAAATTGCAGGAGACGCTTATGCGTTTCCAAACGAGGATCTGCTAGGAGGTGTAAGAGAATTATGATCGAGAAAAACACAGAGCAAATGCAACCGACCGGAATGGAACCGAACCCGGACAGCGCTGCGGCTGAACTGGTGGAAGGTCTCGAAAACGCCCTTTCCGAACCATCGAGCGAAGAGGCTGTTCCGGCGCCGGAAGTCGACGTAAACGCTCTGCTGGAAACCGTCGCTCGTCTGGAGGCAGAGCTGGCGGAGGCGCGGCAGCAGTGCGCCGACATCACCGAAAAATCGCAGCGCTTGGCGGCGGAATTCCAGAACAGCCGTCGACGCCAGGAGCGTCAGCTCGCCGAAGAGATGGAGCGCACCAGCGCCTATATCATCCGACGATTGCTGCCGGTGCTGGATGACTTCGACCTGGCGCTGGCGCATGCCCCTGAGGGCGATGATGCGTGGAACGCCTGGGTGGACGGCGTGCGTCAAATCCGGCGCAAGCTCTACGCTGTGCTCGAAGAAGAGGGGCTGGCGCCCATCCCAACCGACGGCGCGTTCGATCCGACGCTCCACGAGGCGATCTCCAGCGCGCCGAGCGAGACCGTGGAGAGCGGTCACATTCTTGAAACGTTGCGAGCCGGTTACACGCTCAAGGGGCGCGTCTTGCGTCCGGCGTTGGTGCGCGTGGCGATGTAGCAGGCCGATAGATGCCGGTCGGCAGTTTAAGCGAATCGATCGGCTCAACTGAGTTCACAGTTGTTTATGGCCGTGATTCCTGTTCCCGGATATCCGTATGATCAGCGACTGGAGACCGGGATTCGACCCTTTGACGTCAGCCGCGATCTGCGCGCCGTCGCCGAGCTGATCTCCATCTCTTTTGCGAACGAGCTGGACGATCGCGGGGCGGCGGCGCTGCGCGAAATGCGCGCCATGAGCCACTTTGGCGGCTTGATTGGGGCGCTTAGCCGCGGCGGTGAATTGAATGACATATTAAACGGTTTTGTCTGGGTGGAGCAGGGGCATGTGGTCGGCAACATCACGGTGCAGCGCGCCGACAAATACGCCACGCGCTGGCAGATCGCCAACGTCGCCGTCTCTCCTGCTTTTCGGGGACGCGGCATTTCTCGGCGTTTGATGGAAGCGGCGCTCCATTATGCGACGCGCGCGGGTGGCCTGTGGGCAGTGCTCCAGGTGTATGAATCGAACCAGATTGCCCGTCATCTGTATGAGAGCTTTGGCTTTGAGCCTGTGGGCGGCATGGCGGAGCTACGCGCATCGTGTGCGCCGCGCATCGGCGAGCAGCCCGTCCATCCCTGGCTCAAACCCTTTTCCGTCTCGGAATGGCAGCCGCTCTATGAGCTGGTCAATCATCAGCTTGGCGCGCAGGCGCAGTGGTGGCGCTCCATTCGACGCAGTGATTTTCAGGCGAGCTTCGAAGAACGGCTCAGTGAATGGTTCTGGCGCACGCTGGGGAGAAACGACCTTCACCGTCTCGCCGTTCGCAATTCGTCTCGGTTCGAGGCGGCGTTGGTGCTCAATGCACGCCGCTGGCGCGGGGAGCATGTGTTGCAACTTTGGACGCGGCCTGAACACTTCGGCGTTTTCGATCGCCTCCTCATCGACTGGGCGCTCTGGCGTTTACAGGAATATCCGCGTTGGCCGATTCGCATCAGCCTGAGCACCGAGCATCGCAGCGCCATCG
>JANWYX010000223.1 GCA_025055055.1 Caldilinea sp.
CGACGGCGCCGTCTATCGATTAAAACGTGATGGATAAGCCTCCGTCCACCACGAGCGTGTGGCCGGTGATGTAGCCGGCGCGCGGGGAAGCCAGAAAGCAGACCGCCTCGGCGATCTCGACCGGCTGCGCTGCGCGGGCGAGCGGGATGCGTCGCCGCCTGACGTAGAACTCCTGAAATTCGGGCGTCTCTAGCTCGTTGACGCCGTTGACGATCGACATCGGCGTGTCCACGAAGCCGGGTGCCACACTGTTGATAAGGATGCCGTAGGGCGCCCACTCAACGGCCAGACAGCGTGTGAGCTGATCGACGGCGCCCTTGGCGGCGTTGTAGTGGCTGGACTGCGCCATACCCAAGAATGCGTTCACCGAAGAGATGTTGACGATGCGTCCGCCCTGTCTCTGCTCGACCATGACGCGAGCTGCAGCGCGGCTGCAGTGAAATGTTCCATAGAAAATCACGTCCACAGCTTTCAGCCACTCCTCAAACGGGGTATTCAGGGCGTCGGCGTTGTAAAAAACGCCGGCGTTGTTCACCAAAATATCGAGGCGGTCGAAGGCGGCTACCGTCGCCGCCACCATCGCTTCGGCGTCGCGCGTCACATCCCCTTGCACAAAGGCGACCCGTCCCCCTTTTGCGCGCAATTCGGCTGCCGTCGCCTCGCCTTCGTCCGAGAGCAAGTCGGCGATCATCACGGCCGCGCCTTCGCGTACGAACACTTCGGCCACAGCTCGTCCGATGCCTCGGGCGGCGCCGGTCACCAACGCCACTTTGCCGGTCAATTCTTCCATCTCAGCTCCTCCTCTATCTCGCCTGAAAGTTCCCTTGGCTCTTCATCTCACTTCACCGTCCGGAGAGATCTCCGTCACCGTTGTTCGCCCTTGATAGAGCACGGCGGTCACGGTGGTCTCGATGCCGGCGCCTGCAGCAAGCCGGCTGGCCGTCCCCTGCTCCACTGCTTGCTCCAACCGATAGGGATAGGCCGTGCACGGCTCCAGAATGGTGACGTAGTGTCCACGCCAGCCGCCGTATGCACCGAAGACCCAGACGCTGCGGAAGATCGTCGGGTCAAAGGCCAGCCCAAAGCCATAGCCGGCCTGCGCATCGGTGAGGGCGCACCAGCCTGCCGCCAGATCGGTGGCGTAGTAAAAATCGCAGGTGGCGGCTTCAGGAGCAGGGACGACGCGCATATCCACCGCCTCGCCATGGGCGTTGCGCGCCGTCGGCCAGGCGAAGGGGTGTCCATCCAGCCTGTCGTTGAAACCGGTCTCCGGCAGCACGGTGCAGGCGGGCAGGTCGATGCGGGCATGGGGCGAAATCGTCAGCGCCGGGTGCAGCTTCCAAAGAAAATCCAGCGGCTGCGGTCCGGCGTTATGGAGCCGGTAATGGATGGAAAACCCTGGCTGTCCTGCCCGCACCGTGATCTGGCGTTCGATCGTCGTGTTGGTCACCACGCCGTAGCGCCGGCAGCGCACGGTCACTTCTTCCGGCCGCTGCGCTGCGATCTCCCACTCGAAGGGCATCGCCCACCACTCGCCGTGATCCGGATAGACATCGCCTGCAAATGTCGTCGGCGCATCGTTGGGGAAGAGTTCATCCCAACCGCCGCAAAACCAATCGTCATAGGCGGCGCCGTAAGGGGCAGGACGCGGGGCCATGCGCGGATTATGCCAGAAGATCTCGCGATCCACCGGCTTGTAGACCAGCGACCAGAGCTTGCCGCCCAGTTCGGGCAGGAGTACCAAGCGCAGCCGATCGTTTTCGATCACCACAGCGCGCAAGCCATGATAGTGCCAGTTTGCATCGATGTGAACATAAGATTGCATGGGTTTCTTTGCTTTCTACGATTTGCTTTCTACAAGTCCGTTCCTGACGACGGCACGCACTCTTGATGCATCCAAAATCACCCTGAGACGACCAACCGGCCAATGCGCATCAGCGTCTCGCCGATCACCGGCGTGCGCAGAGCCAGCACCAATGCGCGGTAGAATAGGCCGGGAACGACAACCACCCGGCCGTTGCCGAGCGCATCCAGCGATTGACGCACGACTTCCTCCGCCGACATCCACAGAAAACCGGGATACCGGCGGGGCTTATGCTTTTTGTACTCTTCGGTGTGATGAAACTCTGTGCGCGTGAAGCCGGGGCAAAGCGCCTGGACATGGACGCCACCCCCGCGCACTTCGATCTGCAGCCCCTCTGAAAAGGCGACCAGATAGGCTTTGGTGGCGGCGTAGTTGACGTTGCCGACAAAGCGCCAGTATGCTGCGACAGAGGCTACGTTGATGATCGCCCCATGGCGGCGCGCGATCATACCCGGCAGGGCTGCCTGCGTTAATCGCATCGGCGCCATGACGTGCAGTTGGATCATCTCCTGCTGGCGTCTGGGATCGGCGTTCACCAGCCGACCGACGGTGCCGAAGCCGGCGTTGTTGACGAGGATGGCAAGGTTGTCCATGCTGCGAATGTGCGCCTCGACGAGCGAAACGCCTTCGTCATGCGCCAGGTCGGCGACGAGGACTTCGCAGTGGACGCCGTGGGCGGCCGTCAGCGACCGAGCAAGTTCGTGTAGTCGCTCTGCACGTCGCGCTACCAGCGTCAAGTCAATGCCGCGCGCCGCCAGCTGACGCGCATACTCGGCGCCGATGCCGGCCGATGCCCCGGTGATCAGGGCGACGGGACGCGGTGTTGCGTTGGGCGGGGGCCAGGGAAAGCGCCCATGCGGGGTGCGCAAGAGCCCCCACGCCGCCGATGTGATAAGAGCGGTGAAAAGCAGCCGTCTGTTCATGCTAAAATCCTCTCCGAAGATTTTTGGGTCTTCAGGGGGTTGTTTCTGTTCGCTCCAAAGGGTACAATAAGGTGGTCGCCAGGGCAATTTTATTCTGATCTGATTGCGCGCTTCATGACAGGAGCGTTTCTGGTTAATGCGCTGCGCTAGGAACGCAACCAACCAAAAGTCTTGATTCCGACGCACGCTCCGTGCAACTTTTCGTCGAGGACAACGTATGTGAGGAGTATAGTTGATGGCAATCTGATTCAGAGGAGAAACTCTTATGGAAGCAAATCAGCCGACCACCCCAAATCCCGAATCAACGTCCTCCCAGGCGGAGAGCGGCGCCGACACCAACCCCAAACAGACCACCCAAGAATTGCTGGATGAGCTCGCTGAGGCGGCCAATCGACTCGTCTCGCTCGGCAAATCCTGGTGGAACAGCGAACAGCGCAAACAGCTCGAGGAGAATTTGCGCACCGGGGCCGAAACGATCGTCTCTACGCTGGAAAGCTCGTTTCAGAAGGTTGCCTCGTCGCAAGAGGCAAAGGAGCTGCAGGCCAAAGCCGGTGAAGTCGGCGAGAAAGTGGCTTCCAGCAAGGTGGTAAACGAACTGTTGGAGGCGCTGACCAAGGGGCTTCACGCTCTGAGTGAACAGCTTGAGAAGGCGGCTCAAGAATTGGAGGCCAAAAAGAAGGCGGAGTCCTCTACGACGGAGACCACTGGAGAGGAGCCGGCGTCTCAGGAGATCCCGGTCGATAAGGCGTAAATCGCCGCAATTTTTCAGAAAGAACACGACCGTTGCTTGGAAATCCGGCGTCTGGGAGGAGAAACCGGCTCAGGCCGGCCGACATCTCACTGTCGCGCTTGAACACAGCTTCTCCTTCCAGACGACGTTAAATTCATTTGGCGTCTGCCTTTAGAAAAACCACTTCGCCAGCGCCAGCGCTCCCTGTTTCCACGGCGTGCGGTGCGACACGCCGGACTTGCCCTCGAATTCGTGCAGATGATCGATATACCACTGGTAGTTGCGGATCAACGCCTCTTTGTTGGAGTATTTGGGCCGGAAGCCGAGCACCCGCTCCGCCTTTTCGATCGAAACAAATGAATCTTCGGTGACCGTTTCGTACACCCACTTGTACAGGGGCGACAGGTTCACTTTCTCCAGCATGCGCAGCAGCCAGATGGCCGGGCCCGCCGGAATCGGAACAATCTTTCCGCCCTTGCCTGCGTAGTCGAGCACGGCCTGATAGTCCTCCTTGATCGTGCCGAATTCCTTGGCGCCGATGTTGAAGACGTCGTTGACCTTATCGCAGGGGAGCGTAGCGGTGAGATAAATGGCGTCGCACAGGTCTTCCACGTCGAGCAACTGATAGCGATTGTTGCCGGAGCCGAGCACCGGGAAATTTTTGCCGTCTTTTGCCCAATCGTAGAGCAAAGCAAACACGCCCAATCGCTCCGGCCCGACGAAAGATTTGGGACGGATAATCGGAATGCACATCCCCTTCTCTCGATACTGCTGGCATAACTCCTCTACCAACACCTTGGCCTCGCCATAGGGGCCAACTCCCTGCAGTTTGTCGGTTTCGTACAGCGGATGGTGGTCCGGGATGCCGTAGACGGCGGTCGAAGAGATGTGGATCAACCGTTCGACCCGATGTTCATACGCCGACTGCAACACGTTGCGGCTACCGTCGATATCAGTGGTATAGATGTCCTCCGGCGCATAGAGCGGAAGCGCCGCCGCCGTATGGACGACGATGTCGACGCCTTGCATGGCTCGATCCACGGCGCTCTTGTCGCGGATGTCGCCCTTGATCTCTGTGATTTGATCGCGCTCCGGATAGTCGAAATCGGCGATGTCCAGGCTGACGACTTTGTGCCCTCGCGCCAGAAGATAGCGCGTGAGATTGATTCCCAAAAAGCCGGCGCCGCCCGTGATCAAAAAGGTCTTGACGCCGATCGATGACCCGCTCGTCGATTGTGACGCCGAAGCCGTTCCCACAGTCGTTTCTGGAATCACCGCTTCAGATGATGCCGTCATCATAAACCTCCGGTTTCAGAAATGAATTTGCGCTGCCAACGCATTAACAACTCTTTGGTAGAGGCAAAAGCCAGCTCCGCCGGCAGCTCGTCGGCGGAAAACCACTGAGCCCGGTCAACGTCGTCGCTTGCGGTCGGCTCACCGGCGCCTGCATGCGGAGAGGCGTGATAGGCAAGCACGATGCCGAGGCTGAGGCCGCCGCTGTTGACCATCGGAAAGATCTCCAGAAGATCGCCGACGTCAATTGTGATGCCGACTTCCTCCTGCACTTCACGCTGCAAGGCCTCTTTGGGCATTTCACCCGCATCCATATATCCACCGGGCAGCGCCCATCGTCCGCGCGCCGGATCGACGGCGCGTCGAATGAGCAGAACGCGCCCCGCTTGTTCGATCAAGGCCACGACGGCCACTTTGGGATCTGGAAAATAGATGAAATTACAGGCCGGACACACCCGTCGCAGCTTGCCCTCGACCGGTCGGTCTTCGAGCGCATGCGCACATTGCGGACAATATCGGTAGCGTTGCTGGCTCATGTTCCCTCTCGTGCAAAACAGCACAAACTCCCATTATACGCTGCTCTGCACGAGCCGCCAAAGAGAGTTCCTGCGCAATAGGAGTTGCTCGCTCCTATTATGCTGCCGTCTTTTTCTCTAAAAGAAGCGCACGATACAGATGCATCGGCCGCCCATACAGCGTAAATGCTTGCACGTAGGTGAATCCATGCCGCACATAAAAGCGTTGGGCGCCTTGATTGTCGGCGGCGACCGTCACATCGACTATGGCCACGCCTCGACGTAGGCATTCGGCCTTGAGCGCCGCGAGGAGCATCCCGCCGACGCCGTGGCTGCGTAGCTCTGGCTTCACCATGATCGAAAGCAGCTCGCCCGTCGGCGATGGAGCGTCGGACGTCGCATGCCGGAAAGGATAGAGGACGGTTTCTGTTGCGCGCAGCGCCAGCGTCGGCTCCTGGATGAAGCGTCGTGCCAGGGCCGGCGCAAAGTCCGGAAAGCGGCGCAGCCCCATTTCCAGGAACAATGCGGCCACACTGGTCGTCGCACTGACAAAACCCAACAGCTTCTGTGGCTGCAGCGGGTCTATGGCGGCGAAGCCAAACCCAACCCTAGACTGCGGCAGAACGCGATACAGGACGGTGAGCACCTCGTCGCCGAGAGCCGTCAAAAAAGAGCCTGGCTGCCCCACCCTGTGCAGCCAGGCGGCGTCAGCGGCTTGTTGCGGCGTCAGCGGCGTCAATGTGAGACGTTCAACAGGCAGGCGCATCATGCGAACGCGTGCTCCGGCCAGCGTTTGAAGCGCTCCCACGCCTTTTTTTCCAGCTCCTCGCGATGGTCTGGATGCGCAATGTCGATCAGAGCGCGGGCGCGCTGGCGCAGGTTCTTGCCGTACAGATAGGCAATGCCGTATTCGGTGACGACGTAGTGGACATGGGCGCGGGTCGTCACCACGCCGGAGCCGAGACGCAGATACGGTGTGATGCGCGAAATGCCGGAGCTGGTCGTCGAGGGCAGCGCAATGATCGGCTTACCACCCTCGGACAGGGAAGCCCCGCGTACAAAGTCC
The DNA here is from genome assembly GCA_025055055.1 of Caldilinea sp. Lineage (GTDB taxonomy): Bacteria > Chloroflexota > Anaerolineae > Caldilineales > Caldilineaceae > Caldilinea. The sequence continues at coordinate 6,392 of JANWYX010000223.1, forward strand.
ATCTGCCCGCCTACGCCGGAGTACTGGCGCGTGCCGATCGAATCGGCGCCGACCTGACCGGTCAGATCCACTTCGATGGCGCTGTTAATCGCCGTCACCTTGGGGTTGCGGCGAATCACCGCCGTGTCGTTGACATAGGCGACGTCAAGCAGCACTACCTGAGGGTTGTCGTCGATAAAGTCATAGAGCCGCCGCGTGCCCATCGCGAAGGCGCCGACGACTTTGCCCGGATGGATGCGTTTCTTTTCGTTGTTGACGACCCCACGTTCGATCAGGTCGATGGCGCCGTCGGAGAACATTTCGGTGTGGATGCCCAGGTCGCGATGGTTGCGCAGCGCATAAAGTACGGCGTTGGGAATGGCGCCGATGCCCATCTGCAGGGTGGCGCCGTCTTCGATCAGCTCGGCGACGTAGCGTCCGATGGCGGTCTCGATCGGCCCGGGCTCTCCCGGAGCAACTTCCGGCAGTGGATCGTCCACCACCACGGCGCTGTCGATATTGCCGATGTGGATCAGCCCGTCGCCATGCGTGCGCGGCATGTTGGGATTGATCTGTGCAATCACATGGCGGGCCACTTGCACGGCCGCTCGCGCCACATCCACCGAGACGCCCAGCGAGCAAAAACCATGCCGGTCCGGCGGAGAGACCTGCACGAGCGCCACGTCGAGCGGCATGACGCCCTTGCGAAACAGGCCGGGCACCTCGCTCAAAAAGACCGGCACATAGTCCGCCACTCCTTCGTTCACCGCCTCGCGCACGTTGGCGCCCACGAAAAGGCAGTTGGTGCGAAAGCTGTCGACGTACTCCGGCGAGGCGTAGGGCGCCGGGCCTTCTGTGTGCAGATGGACAATTTCGACGTTGCGCAGCTCGGGCGCACGCGCCGTCATGGCCAACACGAGCTGCGCCGGCGTTGCCGCGCCGCCGTGAATGAACACCCTGTCGCCTGACTTGATGACCTGAACGGCTTCCTCTGCAGTTGTGATTCGCATATGCCCGACCGATTTCTGTGCTCGAACAAAGGTTATGTTGATTTCAAGGCGTCGCTTACGATCTGCTTCGCCTCCACTTGAATCTGCCGTAGATGCTCTTCGCTGATGAAACTTTCGGCGTAAATTTTGTAAACATCTTCGGTTCCGGAGGGCCGCGCCGCAAACCAGCCGTTTTCGGTAACGATCTTCAGGCCGCCGATGGGCTCCTGATTGTAAGGCGCGCGCGTCAACCGGGCGATGATCGGCTCGCCGGCCAGCGTCTCCGCTTTGACCTTTTCAGGCGTCAAGCCGGCGAGCAGCGCCTTTTGCTCGCGGGTGGCCGGCGCATCGATGCGGGCGTAGAAGGCGCGGCCGAAGCGCTCCTCCAGCGCTCGATAATGCTCGCCGGGATCCTTGCCCGTCACCGCGGTGATTTCGGCCGCCAGCAGCCCTAGGATGACGCCGTCCTTGTCGGTCGTCCACACGGTGCCGCGACGACGCAGGAACGAGGCACCGGCGCTCTCTTCGCCGCCGAAGCCGAAATCTCCCTTGAGCAGCCCTTCCACGAAGTACTTGAAGCCCACCGGCACTTCGGCCAGCGTACGTCCCAGGCTTTTCGCCACGCGGTCGATCATAGAGCTGGAAACCAGCGTCTTGCCTACGGCGGCGTCGCTGCGCCAACCGGGACGGTGCTGGAAGAGGTAATGCACGGCGACGGCCAGGTAGTGATTGGGATTCATGAGGCCTGCACTGCGCGTGACGATGCCATGGCGGTCCACATCTGGATCGTTGCCAAAAGCGATGTCGAAACGATCTTTGAGCTGAATCAGGCTCGCCATGGCGTAGGGCGAAGAGCAATCCATCCGGATTTTGCCGTCATGATCGACGGTCATAAAACTGAAAGAGGGATCGACTGCGTCGTTGACGACGGTTAAGTTAAGGCCGTAGGTCGTCGCAATCGGCTCCCAGTAGGCGACCGCCGCACCGCCCATCGGGTCGACGCCGATGCGCAGCCCTGCGGCTGCAATGGCCTCGAAATCGATCACATCTTTGAGGTCGCCTACGTAATCGGCGATAAAATCATACTCATGCGTGCAGGGCGCCGTCTTGGCCCTGCTCCAGGGAAGCCGCTTGACCGAGCGTAGCCCCTCGCGCAACAGCTCGTTGGCGCGACGCTCAATGCGTTTGGTCACGCCGGTGTCCGCCGGACCGCCGCTGGGCGGGTTGTACTTGAAGCCGCCGTCCTCCGGTGGGTTGTGCGAAGGCGTGATGACGATGCCATCGGCGAAGTGCGCCTGTCGGTTGCGATTGTAGGTCAAAATGGCGTGAGAGATGACCGGCGTCGGCGTGTAACCCAGCCCGGCCTGGATGACCAGCTCGACGTCGTTGGCGGCCAGCACTTCGACCGCCGTCGCCATGGCCGGCTCGGACAGGGCGTGGGTGTCCATGCCGAGAAAGAGCGGTCCATCGATGCCTTCTTGGCGGCGATAATCGCAGATCGCCTGACTGATGGCCAGGATGTGATGCTCGTTGAATGAATTGCGTAAGGAGGAGCCACGATGCCCTGATGTGCCGAACGCCACTTGGTGCGCCGGATTGTCAGGATCGGGAAGGTGCGTGTAATAGGCTGTAACCAATCGAGGAATATTCACCAGCAGACTTCGCGGCGCCGGTTTCCCGGCCAGTTCACTCGTCATACGACCTCCTTCCCTCTTTCTGAATAATACGGTGAGATGGGTTGTTTTCACGTGACAGGTGTCCTCTCTTCCGAGCCGTCTGTCACGAGTTTGAACGAAGTTTCCGGCAATGGGCGCGTTGGGTGTTGCGGATGTCTATGCGGTAACCCGGCCCAGCAAGTAGCGATGGTGCGCCCAAATTGCCTTGATTTGCCACGGCAGAGGCGCATGGTCGAGCCAGGCATACTTCATCACGCGCTCGCGCAGGTCCGGCTCTTGGTCGAGATAATAGGCCATTGTACTCCAGCGCCAGCCGTCGCCGGTGAATCGTTCCTCCAGCGCTTTGCTGCGCACGCCGAGCCGTTTGAGCACTTCGCTGGCCGGCATCACCGTGTCGGGCCACGGCGGCGTATCCAGCACCCCCTCTTCGATGATCTCCACCCCTTCCGTCTCCAGAATGCGGCGGATGCGACCGATGTCGGTCCACGTCTCGTCATGGGTGGCGAAGAACTCGCGGTCGATCACCAGTTTGCGCATCCAATAGCCGATCTGGATGGTATTGGGCATGGCAACGAAGACCAGCTTGCGGCTTGTGCGCGCCAGCTCGCGCAACAGGCCGGCCGGATCGGCGATGTGCCACAGGCCTGCCCACTGCCAGGTTAGGTCGAACGAGCGAGCAGCGAAGGGCAACCGTCCCCACGCTTCAGGCGAAATGCAGACCAGATTGACGGGAAGCTGCAAGTCGTCTTTCCAGATGCGCTGCACTCCGCGAATGCGCTCCGGCGTGTCGTCGACCATGGTCACATCAACGCCGGCCTGCGCCAGGGTCACGTCGTTGATGCCGCTGACGCCCGCCATGCCGTAGAGCGGCGCCTCCAGCACGGAGCGAAGATCAAACGCACGGCGCAGGCGCTCTAGAAAGTCGTTGAGCACGAAGCGTTCATAGACCAGACCGAGCCCTTCATTGTAGTCGGTCAGATATTTTTGCCAGGAGTTACTCATTCCAAGCCTTTCACGGTTGCTGAGCCTTTCACGATTGTCGAGCAGGCGTCAACTCAACCCAGCATCAACGCTCCACCCTTGACTTGAGCCACTTCGGATAGCATTTCCTCCACCGAGCGGCGCCCCGCTTCGCTCTGCGCGCCGAGCATTGCCATCAGCTCTTCGACGCGTTCGGCGGGGCTGAGGACGCGCACGATCGTATGCGTGCGCTCTTCGCCATCTTCCAAGACAACCTGTTTGCTGACCGTGTAGTGATGGTCGCCAAAGGCGGCAAGTTGCGGCAGGTGGGTGATGCACAGCACCTGATGCGCTGCAAGATTCGCTTCATGGGCGGCGGCGCCGGTCAGTCGCCACAACTTTTGTCCGACGATGGCGCCAACGCGGCCGCCGATGCCCTGGTCGATTTCGTCGAAAATCAAGGTGGGCGTAGCGTCGGCGTGGGCGAGCGTGCTTTTGAGCGCCAGCATCAAGCGCGCGGTTTCGCCGCCCGAAGCCACGCGCGCCATCGGCCTGAGCGGCTCGCCCGGGTTGGCGCTAATCAGAAACTCCACGCGATCGATCCCCGTGCTGTCAAAGGCGACGCGACGACCGTCGGGCAAATAGGCGCCGTCCACCTGCTCTACCTGCTCGATCGAGACGCCAAAGCGCGCCCGCGCCATGCGCAGGTCGGCCAGCTCCTGTTCGACCTGCCGCGCCAGCGCCTCGCCTGCGGCCTTGCGCTTTTCGCTCAGCTCCGCCGCCAGTGCACCGACTTCGCGCAGCAGCGCCTCTTCCCGATGCTCCAGGTCGGCGGTGCGCGCCTCGCGGTTGCTCAGCTCCTCCAGCTCTTGCTGCGCCTGTGCCGCATAGGCAAGAATTTGCTCAATGGCGTCGCCATACTTGCGCTTCAGATTGGCGATCAGCTCGAGGCGTTCTTCCACCTCGGCCAGCCGCTCCGGGTTGAACTCCAGCGCCTCGGCGTAGTCGCGCAGTGTGCGCGCCAGCTCGCTCAGCTGCTCGAGCAGCGCTTGCCCCTCGTCGGCGCACGGCGCCATGTCGGGATCGATGCGCGCCAGCTTTTCGATGCGGCCGACGGCCTCGCTCACCATGTCGATGGCACCCGGCAGCTCGCCGTCGCCCTGCTCCAGGATGCCCACCGCCGTCAGCGCCAGGGTGTTGAGCGCCTCGGCGTTGCCCAGCCGGCGACGCTCCGACTCCAGTTCGGCGTCTTCGCCGGGACGCAGATGTGCGGCGGTGATCTCTTCCACCTGAAAGCTGAGGAGGTCGAGGCGTTGCGCCACGGTGCGCGCGTCTTGGCGAAGTCGTTGCAGCTCGCTGCGCACGCGGCGGAGCTCGGCGACGCGCTCCGCTACCTGTGCGCGCAATCCTAGCAAGCCTGCATAACGATCGAGCAGATGAATGTGTGTGCGCGGGCGCAACAACCCCAGGTGCTCTCCCTGGCCGTGTACATCGACCAGCAAGCCGGCCACTTCGGCGAGAAGCTGTAGATTGACGCTGCGCCCGTTGATGCGGCAGAGGTTGCGTCCGTTCAACCGCACCTCTCGGCTCAAGACCACCCAGTCGGGATTGTCGGGGTCGTCGAGGCCTTCGGCTTCGAGCAGCGAACGGATCTCTAGACTGCGCTCCGGGTCGGCGGGCAGAGTGAACGTTGCCTCGATGCGCGCCAGTTCGGCGCCTGCGCGCACCCACTCTCCAGCCGCACGGTCGCCCAACAGCAGCCCTACGGCGTCGATAATGATCGACTTGCCGGCCCCGGTCTCGCCGGTCAAAATATTCAACCCCGGCCCAAATTCCAGCCAGAGCTCATCGATAATGGCGAAATTTTGGATGCGTAATTCGGTCAACATAGCAGCTTGTATTCTAGCATACGTGCGCCATTCTTGGCGCGACGGCGAAGCGCACCGCTTCAAAAAGTATCCCGGTCAAAAGCATCCCGTCCCACTTGCGTCCTCATTCCCCCATGTTATAATGGTGCCATGTTATAATGGTTGAAAGCGTTCACATGCGTTGTCGGCGTCTCGCCGGGTTCAGGCGCCGCAGCAAGGATGGAGTGTTTCGGTTGTCGGATGCGTTCACTGTTTCTCTGCGCAGCTGCACCCCTGTGATGAGCGTAGGGCAACGAGGGACGTCCGCTGGAGTTGTAAGGAGATAGATTCTCATGCCATTCAACTTGGGACCTGTTGAGCTGCTTCTCATTTTGGTGATCGTCGCCATGCTCTTTGGCGTCGGCAAGCTGCCGGAAGTGTTTGGCGCAGTCGGCAAGGGGCTCCGCGAATTTCGCAAAGAGGCGGGCATGGACGGCGACAAGAAAACTCAGGCGCCAAAATCGAGCGAACCGTCGGGCGTGTCCGGCGATTCCTCTGCTCCACAGGCGTAATTGCTTTGACTATCGGACGCCATTTGAAGAGACCGTTTGCGGATGGAGATCGTCCGCCGGCGGTTGGCTGATACTTTGTCGGGGCTTTCGAGCCTTGGCGAAATTTGCTTCTCGGCGAAAAAAGCAAGGTGAATTTGGCGTTCATTCAGGCGCCGGTTATACTAGGCTCTTGTGCATAGCGAACAGCTCTTATGCATAATGTTTTCTATGTCTAAAGATGTTTTCTATGCCTAAAAAAGCAGGTGCTAAAAACAAGTACAAATGTAGACCGCAAAATGTAGACCGCAGAAGGTCGCAAGAGCGTTAGGACTGTTTGCGGCGCCACAAAGGGATGAGATTTCAATGAACATTGTCACTTTCATGATGATCGCAATGAACATCGTTGCGATCGCTCTCATTGCAGTCATTGTGATTCAAGGGCAGACCGGTGCAGGTTTGGGGGCTGTGTTCGGAGGTGGGGACATCTACCGAACGCGGCGCGGCATTGAAAAGACGCTTTGGCAGTTGACCTTTGTGCTCACCGGCATCTTTTTGCTGCTCTGTCTCGTCACAGTGATGGTCAGCTGAGCGATCGGGCGCCGATCGCAATGAAATTGCAGTGAGTTCGAATACACACGGATTCATTGCTCTCGCCATCCCGTCGCTTGTTTTCCACATGCACTCTCCGCACTTTTCTCACGCTGCCTCTCCGGAAATCGCTTCGCCGGTTGAGTCCTTGGGCCGTCACATGCGATGGCTCATTTTCATTGCGCTTGCAGGAATTGGGGCGCTCGTCGTAACGCTGGGGTTTGCTGTGTACTCCGTGCCGACGGTGCTCGTGCCGGATCGCGGCGGTGTTTTTCGCGAAGGCGTCGCCGGCGTGCCGCAGTTTCTGCATCCGGTCTGGTGTCAAAACGATTTTGGGGTTGACAGCGACCTGTGCGCACTTGTCTACCGCGGCCTGATGCGCTTTGATAAGAATGGGCGCGTCGTGCCGGACTTGGCGGAGAGTTGGAACCTCATCGACGGTCGCATCCATCAATTTCGATTGAAGCCCAATCTCTTCTGGCATGATGGGAGACCGATCACCGCCGATGACGCTTATTTCACCTTCACCACGCTGCAAGACCCCTCTCTGGTCGATATTCCGGGGTTGTCGGGGTTGTGGCGGAATGTCACCGTGGAAAAGCTCGACGATCGCACGATTCAGCTCACCTTGCCGCAACCGTTTACACCGTTCATCGATTTAATGACGGTCGGCCTTCTGCCCCAGCACGTTTATCGCGACGTGCCCGCCAAGGAGCTGTTGACGAAACCGTTGGTCGCCAACCCGATCGGCTCGGGGCCGATGCGAATCGCAAGGATCTCACCCGACGCCGTTCGGCTGGAGCCCACTCCTTTTGGCGGCGGTCCCATGCCCTACATTCTGGCCATGGAGTTCTACTCTTTTCCCGACTACGCCAGCATGCTCGCAGCGTTCGACGAACAGCGCATCGATGCGCTCAGCACCATTCTGCCGACGGACGTGCAGCGTATGGCGGAGCGGGATGACATTCAGCTTTTTTCGTCGATCGATTCAAGCTACGAGAACATCCTGCTCAACCTCAACAATCCGAATGTTCCTTTTTTCCAGGAGCAAAATGTGCGACAGGCGTTGCTTTACGCCATCGACAGAGAAAAGCTGATTGCAGACGCGTTGGCGGGACAGGGCGTAGTGGCGCACAGCTTGCTCTCCCCTAATCATTGGGCGTTTTATGAAGATGTGAAAACCTATCCATTCGACCCTGACCTGGCCCGGTCTCTGCTTGAGCAGGCGGGCTGGGTTGACAATAACGGAGATGGAGTGCGCGAGAAGAACGGCAGGCCGCTGGCCTTTATCCTGCTCGTCAAGGACGACTTGCGGCATCAGACGATCGGCGCCAGGCTAGTTTCCGACTGGGCGCAGATCGGCGTGCGCGCAAGTCTGCAGCCGGTTACGTTCAGCGGTCTGGTGGCGGATTTTTTGGCCCCGCGCACTTTTGAAGCGGCTCTCACCGACTGGAAGCAAGTCGGCGATCCAGACCCATTCCCCCAGTGGCACAGCAGTCAGATCGATGCAAACGGTCAGAATTACACAGGGTGGGAAAATACCGAAGCGGATCAACTGATGGAAACGGCGCGTCAGAGCGCCGATGAAACCCAACGCAAGACGCTGTACGCTCGATTTCAAGAGATCTTTGCAGAAGAATTGCCTGCTTTGCCGCTTTTTCATCCGCTGTACACCTATGGTGTGAGCACGCGTGTGAACAACGTGCAGATCGGGGCGTTGAACACGCCCGCCGAGCGTTTTGCCACGTTTGCGGATTGGTACATCGACTCTCGGCGCGTGCCGGTCAGTCAAGCGCCGCAGGCTCCGCCGACTCCTCCGGGCGCCGCCCCTTAGATCGCTTTCTCCTAAATTTGACACAAGGCTACGCTCATGTTATTCTTTGCTTTGTAAGCCGCAGTGGCGGAATTGGCAGACGCGCTACGTTCAGGGCGTAGTGGGCATAGAGCTCGTGGGGGTTCAAGTCCCTCCTGCGGCACAGAAGAGGCTCAGACGAGCCTCTTTTTTATTTCAAGGCTATGACATTCTTTCTGGGAGATGGCTCACAGATTTTTTCCCGGCTTCCCATGTACGGTTAACGCAACGTTGGCCGTTGACAACTTTCACTTCAAAGCACTTCAAAACATACACACAAGGAGGAAACATATGCCTGTACGCAAAGCAGAAGCGACCTGGAAAGGGACGCTTAGAGAAGGCTCCGGCGCCATGAAACTGGGCAGCGGCGCATTTGAAGGCCCATTCAGCTACGCCTCGCGCTTTGAGGACGCCCCAGGCACAAACCCGGAAGAGCTGATCGGCGCGGCCCATGCGGGCTGTTTTTCCATGTTTTTGTCGGCTTTGTTGAGCAAAGATGGATACACGCCCGAACGGATCGAAACCAAAGCGAAAGTGTATCTCGAGGCCGGCCCGACCATTGCCAAAATCGAGTTGGACACTCAAGCTTCGGTGCCCGGCCTAGAGGCGGAAAAATTTCAAGAGTACGCCGCTGCAGCCAAAGCCAATTGCCCGGTTTCCAAGGCGCTTGCCGGCGTCGAGATCCACCTCAACGCTGCACTGGTCTGATCGAGTTCGGTTGATTGCAGAGTGATCGAGGTGACAGCCCTCGGGAGAAGGAGGCTGTCACCTCAGCAGTTTGAGTGAAAAAGGCGCTTTCTCATGGTTGAGCAACAATGGACGCTGAAAAACAAGGCTGTGTTGATCACCGGGGCGACCAACGGCATCGGCAAGGTCACTGCGCAGCGATTGGCGGCCCAGGGCGCCCGCGTCACCATCGTCAGCCGCAACGCCGAGAAATGTCGCGCCGTCGCCGACGAAATTCGCAGCCAAACCGGCGCCGTCGTTGACTGGATTGCCGCCGATCTCTCGGTGCTCGCAGGCATTGAAAAGGCGGCGGCGGAGTATCGAGCGCGCAACGATCGGCTGCATGTGTTGATCAACAATGCCGGCGCTTTCTTTACAAAGCGCATTGTCACGGCCGACGGCTATGAGATGACTTTTGCGCTCAACCATTTGAACTATTTCCTGCTGACGCACCGGCTGCAAGACTTGATGCGCGCCGGCGCGCCGGCGCGCATTGTCAATGTTTCCTCCGACGCCCATTTCAACGGCGTGATCGACTTCGATGACATCATGGGCGAGCGCAAATACAGTGGCTGGCGCGCTTACAGTCAATCGAAACTCGCCAACGTCATGTTCACCTATTCGCTGGCGCGGCGGCTCGCAGGCACGGGCATCACCGCCAATGCGCTGCATCCCGGCTTCGTGGCGACCGGCTTCGGACGCAACAACGGCGGCGTGGTGGGACTTTTTATGCCCATCGTCCATCTGTTTGCTTTGAAACCGGATAAAGGCGCCGAGACAAGCGTTTATCTTGCTTCCTCGCCTGCAGTCGACGGCGTAAGCGGCAAGTACTTTGCGAATTGCCGCGAAAAACCCTCCTCGCCGCGCTCCTATGACGTTGCAGCACAGGATAGGCTCTGGGCCTTGAGCGAGCAGTTGACCTTGAAACCCGTTTCCTCTGCTCCATCGCTCTGATTGCCCTACGCTGCGCTTTCATCGGGCGTCGTCCAATGGAACGCCTCTTGGAAAGAAGATCGCTCGACTTATGCCCACACCGGAGGTCAGTGACTCACAAAATCCTTTCTGAGTTTCGCATCCTGCGCCGGAACATCCCTTTCTCTCCGCATCAAGCGTATGTCCGACGCTCCCCTTACTTTGCCTATTGTTCCATACACTTCGGCGTTTTGCGCATTTGTGCGATTTTGGAAAAAACGTGCATATGCTATAATCACCATCATCAATCTATCCCCATTTTTCGAAGCTCAAGTTGCGATGCTCACCTTGTAAATGGCTTTGCATCGCACGGAATCGGACAAACTGACGGTGAAGTGGCCAAGCGGCTGTCTGTTTGTAGCGTTTGCTAATTTTTGAAATCGTTTTCTCAAACGACTCGTAGGGGTGCTTCCATGAAAAAAATTCTGAATCAACCTGCTGATTTCGTTCCGGAGATGCTGGATGGTCTTCTGAAGGCGCATCCGGACATGCTGAGCCATGCGGGGGACGACTTGCATTGCATTGTGCGCGCCGATGCGCCCGTGATGGGCAAGGTGGCGCTGGCCACAGGCGGCGGCTCGGGCCATTTGCCGGTTTTCCTCGGCTACGTCGGCAAAGGCATGCTCGATGGCTGCGCCGTGGGAGACGTCTTCGCCTCGCCGAGCGCCGAGCAGATGTTGGCGGTGACGCAGCGCATCCATGGGGGCAAAGGTGTCGTCTACATCTATGGCAACTACGGTGGCGACGTCATGAACTTCGACATGGCCGCAGAGATGGCCGCTCTGGAGGACATCGAAGTGCGCACCGTGTTGGTGAGAGATGACGTCGCCTCGGCGCCGCCGGAGGAGGCGCATCGACGCCGCGGGGTGGCGGGCATGGTCTTCGCCTTCAAGTGCGCGGGCGCCAAAGCCGACATGGGCGGCTCGTTGGATGAGGTTGTGGCTGCAGCGGAAAAAGCGCTGGCCAATCTCCGTACCATGGGTGTGGCGTTGTCGCCGTGCACGGTGCCGCGCGCAGGCAAACCCACTTTCACGATCGGCGAAGATGAAATGGAGATCGGCATGGGCATCCACGGCGAGCCGGGCATGAAGCGTGAAAAATTACAGCCTGCCGATCAGATCACCGAGCGCATGATGACCGCCATCCTCGACGATCTTAAGCCGCAGGCGGGCGATCGTCTGGCGGTGATGGTCAACGGACTGGGCGCCACGCCGCTGGAGGAGCTGTACATCATCTATCGCAAGGCGCACATGATGCTGAGCGAGCGCGGCATGAGCGTCTATCGCGCCTACGTCGGTGAGTACGCCACGAGCATGGAGATGGCCGGCGCCTCGATCACGTTGATGCGCGTCGACGACGAGCTGGCGGCGCTGCTCGACCATCCCGCCCAAACGCCCTTCTTTGTGCAGGTGAAGCTATGAGTGGAAGCGTTGACGCCGCCGCCGTCGTCGCTGCCGTGCAGCGCGTCGGCGTCGAATTGGTGGCGCAGGAAGCATATTTGACCGCGCTCGACCAGCAGATGGGGGACGGCGACCTGGGCATTACGTTGAGCAAGATCGGGCGTGCGCTGCAGGGGTTCGCTGCCACCACTCCGGTTGAGGGAGACATCGGCAAGTGGCTGGGCAAGGCCGGCATGGCCGCCAATCGCGCCGGCTCCTCGTCCTTCGGCACATTGCTGGCCACAGCGCTCATGCGTGCAGGCAAAGTCGCCGCAGGCAAGACCGAGCTCGGCGGCGAAGACCTCGCCGCCATGTTCGCCGCCGCCGATGCCGGCGTGCAGGAGCGCGGCAAGGCGCAGCCGGGCGATAAGACCGTCATCGACGCTTTGCATCCGGCCGCCGAGGCGTTTGCCGCCGCCATTGCAAGCGGCCAGTCGTTGCAGGAGGCGGGACGCGCTGCGCTGGCCGCCGCCGAGGCCGGTCGCGACAGCGTGACGCCGCTGCGCAGCAAAGTCGGTCGCGCCAGTTGGGTCGGCGAGCGCACCGAAGGTAAGGTCGACGCTGGGTGCGAGGCGTTTGTGGTGATGTTGCGTTGCCTGGTGAATCCATCCGGGTAAACTGATCGGGCGCTTTGCCCGCAGTTGATAGAGTTGCGTTGTTTTTTACAATCACCAATAAGGAGTCAAATCGCTATGAAACGAGTACAGTTCGCCGCCATCGTATTGTTGCTGACTGCATTGGTCGCCGCCTGCGTTGCGCCGGCCGCTGCGCCCCCTGCGACTGCGCCTGCTGCACAGGAAGCTGCACCTGCCGCGCCGGCCGAGACCGGAGCGAAAGATTTAACGTTTGTCACCGTCGTGAAGATCGCAGGCATCAACTGGTTCAACCGCATGGAGGAGGGGGTCAAGCAATTCGGCGCCGAAAATGGCGTGAACGCCTCGCTGGTTGGGCCGGCTCAGGCCGACGCCGCTCAGCAGATTCCGATCATCGAGGACCTGATTGCGCAGGGTGTGGATGCGCTATGCGTCGTCCCGATGGATCCGGTGCAGCTCGACCCCGTGCTGAAGAAGGCGATGGACGCCGGCATCGTGGTGATCACCCATGAGGCTTCCAATCAGACCAATATGCACTGGGACATCGAGGCCTTTGACAACAAGGCTTTCGGCGCCGGTCTGATGGATCGCCTGGCCGCTCTCATGGGCGAGGAAGGCGAATACGCCGTCTTCGTCGGCAGCCTTGGCTCCAAGACGCACAACGAGTGGGTCGACGGCGGCATCGAGCGCCAACGCGAGGCTTACCCGAACATGAAGCTGGTCGGCGACAAGAACGAAACCTTTGATGACGCCGAGATCGCCTATCAGAAGGCCAAAGAAGTGCTGGCCGCCTATCCGAACATCAAGGGCTTCCAGGGCAGCGCCTCCACCGACGTCGCCGGCATCGGCCGCGCCATTGAAGAAGCCGGCTTGCAGGATGAGGTCGCCGTCGTCGGCACCAGCCTGCCTTCGATCGCCGGCAATCTGCTCTACACCGGCGCCATCGACGTCATCGGTTTCTGGGATCCGGCGGTGGCCGGCTATGCGTGCAACAAGCTGGCGTTGATGCAGATCAACGGCGAAGAGATCGGCGATGGCACCAACTTGGGCATCCCCGGCTATGAAAACCTGAAGCTGGTCGGCAAGAATGTGCTGTACGCCGATGCGCCGGTTTATGTCGACGCCGAGACGGCCGGAGAGTATCCGTTCTAAAATCTAGGTTCTTTTGGGGATTGGGGGCATCGGGTTGCAGCGCCGTCTGCATGGCCCATGCATCCCCATCCCCTTTTGGGGAAGAACCCTGATGTCATGCTGAAGCGTTTCCTGGATAAAATTTTTACATCAAAAGCGAGAACCTTATTTTTCGGGACGACCGATTCATGTCCGATGCAATCGTCCGCCTTCTTGGCATTTACAAATCTTTTGCGGGTGTAAAAGCGCTGCAGGATGTCAGCCTCACCATCGAACAGGGGCGGATTCACTGTCTGGTGGGAGAGAACGGCTGCGGCAAATCGACGCTGATCAAGATTATC
>JANWYX010000045.1 GCA_025055055.1 Caldilinea sp.
GAGGCGACGATCGCAAACGTCGTGCCAGGGCCGCTGCGCACGTTCACCAGGCCGGTGGAGCGTCCCTGCGGGATCGACGTGGGCAGTGGGGTCGGTGTCGGCAACGCAAACTGCCCTGCCTCCTCACTCGCCGCCTCCTCCCCGGCAACCGGCACCGCTGATGCCACGCCCGCCTCCGTCCTTTCCGCCGTCGACGGTGAAGGCGTGGGCGTGGGCGTCGGCGCTACGACGACAGCCTCGATGACAAAGGTCGGCGTCGGCTCAAGCAACCCCTGGCGTTCCGCATAGGCCCGAATCACGTTGGATTGGATGTTGAGCGCCTCGGTCAATTCGACCATGCTCGCCGTCAACGTCGGATCGGCACCCTCGGCGATCATCAATTCAGTCTGGAGCATGAGCCATTGCCGGGGATTGGCGACCTCCAAGGCTTCTAACGCCGCCTGCGCCTGGGCAAGGTCTCGGTCGGCTTGAAATTGCTGCGCAATGCGCCTGGTCTCTTCTATTAAGCGCTCTTCATCGCTCCCTCTCCCGCCGGGCGCGGCGCATGCAGTCAACGCCAGCGCAACAACCAACAATCCGACCCACAGCGCCGGACCGGGAAAAGTAGCTCTGATAGAGAGGAGCCAACACGATGCGTTAAAAAAGGACCCGATCAGAGGAAATGAATTAACTCTTTTCATCTTCGACTTCCGTTGTGTCGTCATGGTTCGCAGCTGCTTCTTATCCGAACCAGTGTACCGACTCTTCTCATTGAGTGCCGGACCGCAGGCTGTCCTTTTTCCTACGCAAACTTGTTTCTAGGAAGCTCATCGCCCCTGCTATAATCCTTTTAAAATGGTGGTGTAGAAATGTTGAGGACGCACAAATGCAGGTGAGGAAAGCGAACGCAAGTTTTTGTCTGCATGGCGGCGATGCATGTCCACGATCGGAGATCATGCACCCGATGAGTCGCCGATGAACGTGCATTGCTCTTTTTTGAGTGCCGAAGGTGGGAGTCGAACCCACACGGGTCACCCCACACGATTTTGAGTCGTGCGCGTCTGCCTGTTCCGCCACTTCGGCGCAAATTCATACCGACAATCAGTATACTAAGTCGGTAAGGAAACGTCAAACCAGGACTGCAAAATTGGCAGATGGACATGCATAACTCTTACAACGCCTCACAGAGCGACGACGCCCTGATCGCACAGGCGGCGGCCGGCGATCTCGGTGCGTTCAATCAACTTGTGTTGCGATACCAGAACCTTGCCTACAGCGTTGCCTACCGGACTTTGCAGGACGAGGCGACGGCCGCCGACGTAGTTCAGGAGAGCTTCATCAAGGCCTTTCGCTCGATCGCAACCTTTCAAGGCGGCAGCTTCAAAAGCTGGATTATCCGCATTGTGGCCAATACCTGCTATGACCTGCTGCGCTCGCGCCACCGCAAAGTCACCGACAGCCTCGACGATCTGGTCGAACAAGAAGAATACTCGCCCCATCTGGAGGATGGCTCGGCCGATCCGCACGCCTATGTGGAACGGATGGAATTGACCGAGCTAATTGAGCGCAGCTTCGCCGAATTGCCTCCCGACCAGCGCCTGGTGCTGACGCTCTGCGACGTCCATGGATACTCTTACGAAGAAATTGCCGAAATCACCGGCGCGCCGATCGGAACGGTGAAGTCGCGCCTCAATCGAGCGCGCACCCGCGTGCGGGACTTTCTGCTCCGGCGCCCGGAACTCTTGCCGTCTTCGTTCCGTCCATAATAAAGAGATTGTGCTATAGCCGCCCGGTGCGAGGCAATAGCAACACTATCACAAACCATGACGACATCACGGTATCCAGAGATTACGGACGAGCTGCTGTCCGCCTACATCGATAACGCTGTGAGCGAAGAGGAACGTGCGCTGATCGAACGAGCCATCCTCGACGATGCATCGGTTGCCTGGCGGCTGGCGACGTTGCAGGAGACGGTGCGCCTTCTGCGCAATCTCCCACTTTTGCAGGCGCCGCGCTCCTTTGCGCTGACGACGGATCAGGTGGGGCAGCCCCTCCATGAACCTGCCCCTGTCGCCGGCATCGTAACCGCAGAACCGCGCAGCGTGGCGGACGCGCGCAGGGGGACGCCTTCGCCTCGCCCGGGGAGATGGAGCGAGTGGGTCGAGGGCTGGCGACGCTTCTGGCAGGCGGGCAGCCCGGTCTGGCGCAACGCCATGGCTGCGAGCATAGCGCTGCTGCTGGTGACGTTGATTCTCCCCACCTTTTTGACGATAGAACAACCGCCGGCCGCTATGCTCTCCGACGCAGCCGTTTCTTCCGTTCCCACGACGGCGGAAGCAGCGCAGCCGGAGCTGCGGGCTGCGCTCGATCGCCGCGACGAGACAGAAACGACCGCCCGCCAGATAGATAGCCCTGCGCAGGAGGCCTCTCCGGCGCTGCAACCCACCGAAGCGTCTGTGAGCGCCGCCGCGGTTGCTGCGGAGACTGTTGAGGAACCCTCCTCCGTGGTCGCAAGCAGTACAGCTCCGAACGTTCAGCCGCAAGGCGCTACCCTTCCTGCAGCGTCGGACGCAGAAGACGCTGCATTTGGCAGCTCCTACGAAGATCCGTTGCTCCCGATGAGGGCCGAGAGCGGAATAGCTGCAATGAACAACGAAAGCTCTCTCTCCCCTGGCCTGGGACAGGTTCGGCCGGCGGCTGTTCCACCCGTCGCTTCGACAGGGAGAGAAAGTGCCCAGAATCTCCTGCCGCAGACAGCCCTGCAAGCGCCGGAAGGTGCAGCGCAGGTCGCTTCTCCTATAGCGGCCGAGACAGCGCAACCCGTTCTGACGCCCGAAGCGGAGCACGCGCCGGATGAAGTTGCTCCTACCCCGCCATCGGACGAAGCAACCGCCGGTGAAGAGAGCATCGATCGCAGCAAAGACTTCGCACTGCAGCAAGAATCAACGGCTGCGTCCGTCGAGGAAAGCGCTGAGGCGACGTTAGCCAACGGCGAAGCGCAGACGAGCGCAGCGTTGACTGCCGCGCCAGCGTCACAGGAGCAGACGGCGGTCGCACTCTCGTCCTCAGCAATCGTTGCGTTCTTACACTGGCTACGTCTAGGGGC
>JANWYX010000446.1 GCA_025055055.1 Caldilinea sp.
CTCATGCTCAAGATGACCAAAATGATGACAACCGGCTTTAGCGAAGGCAACGTGATGTGGCGGATCTGCTGCCATTTGGAAGCGCCGTCCACCTTGGCGGCGTCGAAATATTCGGGATTGATGCTGAGGATCGACGACAGATAGACGATCATGCTGAAGCCGATCCCCTTCCACATGTTGGCGAGCACCAGGATGAACGGCCAGTATTTCGGCTCCTGATAGAAGGCAATCGGCTTGTCGATGCCCAAAAGCGACAGGATCGTCTTGTTGATGAAGCCGGTTTCGGTGCTGAGCAGGGCAAAGCCCAGGTAGCTGACGACCACCCAAGACATCAGCATCGGCAGGAGGAGCAGGGTCTGGTAAACGCGGGCGATCTTCTGTTCGTGCAGCTCGAACATCAGGATAGCCAGCGTAACGCCGACGAGGATGCCGAGCACAATGAACGCTACGTTGTAGAGAATCGTGTTGCGCGTGATGATCCAGGCGTCGCCGGAGACGAAGAGGAATCTGAAATTCTCCAGGCCGTTCCAAGGGCTGCCAAAGATGCCCAGCCGAAAATCGATGCGCTTAAAGGCCATGACGATTCCGGCCATGGGCAGGTAGTTGTTGAAGAACAGATAGACCAGCCCCGGCAGCAACAGCAGATAAGTCGCCGTGATCTTCGACCGGTCGCGACGCCGCTTTGCGACCGCCGTCTTTTTCCGGAGCATAATTTTGGAAGAAACCAATGATTGGCTCGACATATACATTTCCTTATTTGCCGGTCCCGCCGGTTCAAACCCAGCGTCTCCCAGGAGAAACCCGCCCAAGCCGGTTGGTGCGATCGCCCAGTGCGCTTCAGCGCAGCTTCTCCTATCAGGCGCCGAATTCATTCGGTGCCTACACGGCAGAGCGCATACTTCATGCGGCGCTTCAGAACGCCCGTCACACCTCCGGCGTGACCTACGGGCGCCATATCCACGCTAGCGCGAGGCCAACCATGCGTCGAACTGCGCCTGATTGGCGGCGATCACCTCGTCGATGCCGGCGGCCTTGAGCTCGGCGTTCATCTTCTCCAGCGTGCCCTTGACGTCGGCCACGCTGCCTGTCAACAGTGCAACGTTGTACTTGTTCACCACCGCGTCGATGGCGATGATCTGGTTGGTGTAGCCGGTGGGGTCGAACATATAGCCGACGGCTTTGGTCGGGTTCTTCATATTGGCGGCGGTGTATTCGTCGGTGAAGCGCCGGGTGGCCCCAACATCCCATTGATATTCATACCTGCGGTCGCCGTAGAGACCATAGGTCACGTAATAACCACTGTTCTGGCCGTTCACCCCTTCTGGGAAGGCAATGACCTGTTCCACGTCCGTCTTGACGAAATGCTTGCCCTCGATGCCCCAGAGCAGCATGTTCGCCAGCTCATGGTCGGCGTACATCAGGTCCAGGAATTTGACGGCGGCTTCCGGCGACCGGGCGGTGATGGGCACGCTCCAGTTGGCGAATGCGTTCGGCGACAGGGAAGGATAGTAGTTGATCGAGGTCGGCATACGCACCGATTCAAAGCCGATCGCGGCTTTGGTGGTCGTTGTCTGCACGGGCTCCATGATCATCGGGTAGGCGGCGCAGACACCGGCGTTGGTTTGCTCGGCGAGCGTGGCGGTGGTCGTAGCCGCATCGGGCGGGATGTAGCCGGCCTCGTACCATTCGCGTATCTTCAGGACAAAATCCTCATACTCTTGGGTCGCCCACAGGTTGACGATTTGCGTGCTCTCCAGGCCGATCAGCACGCCGGAGGAGGCGCTTGCCCCCAGGCTATCGATCGGAAAGGGCGGAATGAAGAGGATGTTGGGATTGAGGCAGACCGGATACATGTCGGGATATTTGGCCTTGACTTTGCCGAAGAGTTCGCCCATCTCGTCAAGGGTGTACATCTCTTTTTCCGGAACTTGAAATTCCGTCACCCAATCTTTGTTCACGATGAAGCCGGTCTGAATGCCGTAGGTCGCATAGACCGGCGCGACGCCGTAGACCTCTCCGCGCACCGTGCCGGTCTGGAGGATCGGGAATTCCTTGCTGAGCGCCATGATCGTCGGCGCGTGCTGCGCCAGCAGATCGTCCAGAGGATTGAGCAGGCCGGCGTCCACGTAGGGAACGATGTTTTGGAAAGGGATGACCATCAGGTCGATGCGCTCGCCGCTGGAGAGAAGGACATGATACTTGCCGGTGAACGCTTCGAAAATGGGCAGAGGGTAGTACTCGATCTCGACGTTGATCTGATCGCGAATCCTCTGGTTGATGGCGTCGACCACGAGCTGCATGTCCGCCGGCGGCGCGCCGCCGTGTAGATAGGTCATGATCACTTTTTCCGGCTGGCCGGTTGCGGCAGACCGGTCAGATGGGGCGCCGGTGGGTGCGCCGGGGGCGCAGGCGGCTGCGCTCAGCGCAAGCGCCAATGCCGCGATGGCAAGCAACAATCTTTTCATGGCTGACTCCTTTTTCTGTTTCACCGTTTGTG
>JANWYX010000072.1 GCA_025055055.1 Caldilinea sp.
TCTATGATCTGGGCGGCATCATCACCTGGGCGCAACAAGGCTATCCGATCCAATGAACCTCGCTCAATCCTGTGCAACATGCAGCACGAAACATCGAAGCAATGGAATATCGCCATGCATCGCCTCTACTCTCTCGTGATTCTGGCTGGGCTCATACTGGCAGGTTGTTCATCTTCTCCCGCCTCTTCAACGACTAATGCAAGCGCTCCGGCAAACCTAGATTTCAGCACGACGCGTCTCAGCGAGGCGGGCCGCTATCGCGTGAGCTTCACCAGCGAGTTGAACCCGATCGCCATCAATCGGCTTCATACCTGGACGCTCCATGTGGAGACGCCGGACGGCGCGCCGGTCGAGAACGCCGTGATTCAGGTACACGGCGACATGCCAGAGCATCGTCACGGCATGCCAACGGCGCCAAAGGTGACGCAATATCTGGGGGATGGGAACTACCGGGTCGAAGGAATGCGTTTCCAGATGGGCGGCTGGTGGGAAGTGGTGTTCGAGATTGAAGCAAACGGCGAGAACGATCGCGTCGTCTTCAATCTCATGTTGAGGTAGCGTGGAGATGCAGCGCAGCGTACCCTGGAACGCGCGCCTGTTCTTGTTTATGGTCGGCGCTGCGATGGCGCTACTGTTGGCGGCCGGCGCCATTGCATTCCTGACCGACTCGCCGAGATGGAGCGCCGACGAGGTGGCGCTGCTTCGCAGCCTTGCGCTCGACGCGCTGGAACCGCTGCCCCCAGACCCCTCTAACCGAGTAGCCGACCATCCGGGCGCCGCTGCATTGGGTGAACGCCTCTTTTTTGATACACGGTTCAGCGCCAACGGCGCAGTGTCCTGTGCCTCCTGTCACATGCCGGAGCGCCATTTCACCGACGGCCGCCCCTTCGGCGTGGGCGTGGGAGTGATTCCACTCAACACGATGACACTGGTCGGCGCAGCTTATAGCCCCTGGTTCACCTGGGACGGCAAGGCCGACAGCCAGTGGGCGCAGGCGCTTCTGCCACTGGAAAACGTTGTCGAGCACGGCGGCGACCGCACCTTCTACGCCCATCTCATCGCTGAATACTATGCGGCGGAATACGAAGCGCTCTTCGGTCCGTTGCCGGACCTCGGCCATCTTCCGCGCCGCGCCGGCCCGGTCGATGACCCCGACGCCGCTGCGGCTTGGGAGGCAATGACGCCAAAGGAACAGGACACAATCAACCGCATTTTCGCCAACATGGGGAAAGCGCTGGCTGCGTATCAGCGCACCTTGCTGCCGAAACCGGCGCGCTTCGATCGCTATGTTGCGTCTTTAGGCGACGACGGGCGCTCTTCTCTGACCGGCGTTTTAAGCGACGACGAAATCGCCGGGCTGCGCATCTTCCTTGGCAAGGGGCAATGCATCAACTGTC
The DNA here is from genome assembly GCA_025055055.1 of Caldilinea sp. Taxonomy (GTDB): domain Bacteria; phylum Chloroflexota; class Anaerolineae; order Caldilineales; family Caldilineaceae; genus Caldilinea. The sequence goes on from JANWYX010000072.1 coordinate 1,398, forward strand.
ACAACGGCCCCCGCTTCACGAACGACGCTTTTCACAACACAGGTGTGCCTGCAGCGCCCGGCTATCCGGTGCATCGGGGGCGCATCGATGGAGCCGCCATCGTCCAGTCCGATATTTTCAACTGCCTGGGGCCTTATAGCGATGCGGCGCCGGAGGCGTGC
>JANWYX010000075.1 GCA_025055055.1 Caldilinea sp.
GCTTCTGAAGCGTAAGGTGAGGGTCATCCAGCATGGAGGCGATCAAACGGGCGCGCTGGACCATGCGGAAGGATTCGGTGCACGAGGCTGCCAATCGCCGGATTTCGGCTGTTTCTTCGGTTGTCCATGGGCGGAGCTTAATCGGCTTTCGCATTTCATCCTTCTGGTTGTAGTGAGAGGATACTATACCGGTCTATTGCCGAGAGAACCATGAAGTTACCACGTTGCCTTTGCGGAATTTTTCCGTATAATAAACTGGCTCAAAGCTGCACTGTAAGACTCTCTTCACACGAGAAGACAGAGCTATGGCTCGGTCAATACGGATTTTTTCGAAGCCTTCCTTGAAAGGATTTTATTCGTGTCGTCTGGGAAACTGCCGGATCGCGTGCGCGAGGTCGTCCGCCGAAAGCACTATTCCATCCGGACAGAAGAGGCCTATGTGCGCTGGGGCAAACGCTTTATTCTTTTTCATCACAAGCGTCATCCCGACGAAATGGGCGCCGCTGAAATGGAGGCGTTTCTAACTTATCCGGCTGTGGAAGAGTGCGTTTTGGCCTCCACGCAAAATCAGGCTTTCAGTGCGCTCCTGTTTCTCTACCATGAAGTGTTAAAACAACTGCCCGGGCCAATTCAGGCAGCTCGCAGCCGTCGCGACAAACGCATTTCTTCGGTTCTCACGCGCGAGGAAGTAAGACGGGTGCTGAGAAATATGACCGGCGTGCATCAGCGGATCGCCAAGCTGCTTTACAGCAGTGGGCTGCGCCTTTTGGAAGCGCTGCGCCTACGTGTGAAAGAGATCGACTTTGAGCGTCGCGCCATCATCGTGCGCAACATGAAAGGCAACGAAGATCGCGTCACCATGTTGTCCGAGTCCCTGGTCGAGCTCCTTCGAGCGCATCTGCAATGGGTGAAATGTCTGCACGAGCAGGACCCGGCGCGCGGCAATGGGGGCCGTCTATCTGCCCGATGTGCTGGAACGCAAGTATCCCAACGCCACTTGTGAGTGGCTCTGGCAATATGTCTTTTCCTCGGGTCGTCTCTCGGGGGAGCCGGGGTCAGGCGCCGTCTGTCGTCATCATATCGATGAGAGCGGCGTGCAAAAGGCGGTGCGCCAGGCGGCGCAGGCGACCGGCCTTCCGAAACGCGTCAGCCCGCACACTTTTCGCCACTCCTTCGCCACGCATCTGCTCGAAAACGGCTACGACATTCGTACCGTTCAGGAGTTATTGGGTCACAAAAACGTTAAGACGACGATGATCTATACGCACGTGCTTCAACGCAACGGACTGGCTGTGCGGAGTCCGCCGGATCGAAGTCGTCGGCGCTGCAAGTCACCTGTGCAAACTCCAACGACCACGAAACCTGAGAAGAAGGAGTTGACCGTATGGCGAACATCTCAACCCTCCTTTCGGATTACATGCCGACCGACCGCCTCGACGAAGCGTGGACGCTGCCGGCGCGCTGGTACACCGATCCTGCGTTGTTAGCGCTGGAAAAGGAACGTATCTTCTATCGCACCTGGCAGTGGGTCGGCTCCACGGCGCCGGTGCAGCGGCCGGGTGATTTTTTCACCTATGACCTCTACGGCGAGCCGCTGGTGATCACCCGCGGGCAGGATGGCGTCCTGCGCGGCTTTCACAACGTCTGCCTGCATCGCGCCGGACCGGTGGCGGTGGGCAAAGGCAACCGCAAGTCGTTGCAATGTCGCTACCACGGCTGGACATACGCGCTCGACGGGCGGTTGCTCAATGCGCCGGAGTTCGAAGGCGTGCGCAACTGGTCACCGGAGGACTACTGTCTGAAAGCAGTGCGCGTGACCGAATGGGGGCCTTTCATCTTCGTCAACCTTGACGACGGCGCGCCTTCCCTCCTTGAGTTCTTGGGCGATATTCCGACGGAGGTGGCGCGTGCCGGCTTTGACATCGCCTCCATGCAGCCGGTCGAGCGTCGCGACTATTACGTCGATTGCAACTGGAAGGTCTACGTCGACAACTACTTGGAAGGCTACCATATCCCCATCGCTCATCCGGGCCTCTATCGTGAAATCGACTACGAACAATACCGCGTGGAAACCTTCCGCTACTATTCGTCGCAACATGCGCCGATCCGCCCGGCGCCCCCTTCCGGACAGATTCCCGGCCGCGACCGCCGCTATCTGCGCAGCGAGGGCGAACAACAGGCGCTTTACTACTGGGTCTTCCCCAACCTGATGCTCAATTTCTACCCGGACAACATGCAGATCAACATCATTGTGCCACTCGACGTCGAGCGAACGCTCACCATCTTCGAATGGTGGTTTAAGCATCCCGGCAGCGGTGAAGGTTGGGAGTCGATGCAACAGTCGATTGCGTTCAGCGATGAAATTCAGCGCGAAGATATGGAAATCTGCAACGCCGTGCAGCGCAACCTGCACTCCCGTGCGTACAATCAAGGCCGATTCTCGGTGAAGCGGGAGAACGGCGTGCATCATTTTCAACGGCTGGTGGCGGAGTATTTGTTGCAAGCATGATGGAGGGCGCCGCTTTTGGATGCAGGGCATCGGCCTTCCACGTGACATCGCGGCTCATCGGCGTGGCGCCGCCGTCCACGAGCAGCGTCCGGCCGGAGGCCGAACCTAAGTCAAGCAACGCCTTTGGCGCAGCCCGGCGGCTCATGTAGGGTGCGCCTCTGGCGCGACATTGCAGCATCTTTCATGTTCAGAAAGGATCAAGAAGAAATCATGCCATTTTCAGGATTAAGCACAGGGCTGGGCGGGTTGTCCCGCCTTTCGGATGCACTCACCCGTTCGATCAGTGCGGAAAACCCGGACGGGCGCAAGGGTGGCGGCGGCCGCGCCATGGATGGAACCGGCGCCGTCGCCGCACGCGAGCTGGGACAGGGTTGGAAAATTTCCCCCTGCATCAACATCACCGGCAACGCCACGGTGACGCTCGCCGTCATCGACGGGCCAGGCGTGATTCAGCACATCTGGCTGACGGTGCATCCTTCGGCCTGGCGGCGTCTGCTCATTCGCTTCTATTGGGACGACGAACCGACGCCTTCGGTGGAGACGCCGCTGGGCGATTTCTTCGCCAACGGCTGGTGCGAACGCTGCAACATTACCTCGCTGGCGGTGGCGGTCAACCCGGCCGGCGGCTTCAACAGCTATTGGGAGATGCCCTTTCGCAAGCGGGCGCGCATCACGGTCGAAAATCTTTCTCCCGACCCGGTCAACGGTTTTTATTATCAGATCACCTACGCCCTGACCGCAGTGCCGGAGGAGTGCGCCTACTTTCACGCCCAGTGGCGGCGCAGCAACCCGCTGCCCTACGCCACCGTGCACACGCTGCTCGACGGCGTGCGAGGGCGCGGCCACTACGTCGGCACCTACATCGCCTGGGGCGTCCACAACAACGGCTGGTGGGGCGAAGGGGAGATCAAGTTCTATCTAGACGGCGACGAAGAGTGGCCGACCATCTGCGGCACCGGCACCGAGGACTACTTCGGCGGCGCCTGGAACTTCGAGTTCCCGCCCGGCCAATACGGCGTCTTCAGCGGGCCGTACAGCGGCTTGCCCCAGGTGATCAAGCCAGACGGCCTCTATCGCAGCCAACAGCGTTTCGGCATGTATCGCTGGCACGTCATGGATCCCATCCGCTTTCAACAGGACCTGCGCGTGACGATCCAAGCGTTGGGCTGGCGCTCTCCACTCGAAGGCAAGCCGCGCTATCTGCCGCTGCAGGATGACATTGCCTCGACCGCCTTCTGGTACCAGACGGAGCCGCACGCCCCCTTCCCCCCGACGCCGACATTGAATCAATGTGAAGTGATTTAGGAGCAATTTTGGGAAAGGAACCCAACCATGACATCAACGTTTTCACAACCTTCTGCGCGCAGTGCGTTAGGTCGTGTCGGCCTGCCGGCGCCGGTGCGCGAGCTGGCGCAGCGCCGCTGGGACGCCATCGTGGTGGGCGGCGGCCACAACGGGCTGGCCTGCGCCGCCTATCTGGCGCGCGCCGGGAAACACGTGCTCGTGCTCGAGGCGCGCGAACGACTTGGCGGTGCGTGCACGCTCGAAGAGACCTGGCCTGGATACCGCGTCTCTCCATGCGCCTATCTGTGCGGCCTGCTGCACCCGATCGTCATCGACGAGCTGCGCATGGTCGATTACGGCTTTCACTGGACGCCGGCAACAGCCGGCATGTTTGTGCCTTTCGACGATGGCGCCAGCATCCAGCTCTGGGATGATGACGCGCGCTGCGAGGAGGAAATCCGCCGCCTCTCCCCGCGCGATGTTGCAGGCTGGCGCGCCATGACCGACGTCATGCGCCGTGCGCGCAACGCCCTGCGCCCGCCCACGGAAGACGACATCTGGCTCTGTCGGCGCCCGTCCCGAGAGATGATCGAAGACCGTCTCAAGAATGACCCGGAGGCGCGTAACCTAGTGCTGCATTGGTCGATGGTGGAGTACGTTGAGGAATATCTCCACGATGAGCGGTTGCAAACCGCCTATCTCGGGCAAGGAGTGATCGGCACCAATGCCAGCCCCCACGATCCCGGCACGGCCTCCATTAACTTCCATCACTCGTCGGGGCGGCTGTTCGGCACGGTGGGCACGTGGGGCTACGTGCGCGGCGGCATGGGCATGGTCTCGTTCATTTTGGCCGACATTGCACGCGATCTCGGCGCCACGGTCGCCGCAGGGACGCCGGTAGCGCGCATCTTGCCCGGCGAGGGCGTGGAGCTGATCGGCGGGGAACGCATCCATGCGCCGGTGGTCATCTCCAACGCCGATCCGCGCACCACCCTGCGTCTGCTCGGCGACGCTGCGGACAGCCGCTGGCGGGCGCAGGTCGAGGCGATCCCGCAGGAAGGTTGCACGGTGAAGGTGACGTTGGCGCTGCGCGAGCTGCCCATCTTCACAGCGCGGCCGGACTCTCAGGAGCTGCATCGAGGGCAAATTAATACGCCCTTGACAAAACAAGAGTGGAAAGAGTATCATCCCCTCGCCAAGGCCGGTCGCTTGCCGCCGCGTCTGTGGACCGAAC
>JANWYX010000082.1 GCA_025055055.1 Caldilinea sp.
TGGGGAACATCGAGGTGGTCTGCCAGCAGACGGGCAATTTCAATCGGGACGGTGGCTTGACCGTGACGGAGAACTGTCTCTCCTCCAACCCGGATGTGCAGGCCATCGTTGCCGCCAACGATGACATGGCCCTCGGCGCAGTGGAGGCCGTGCGCGCGGCGGGTCTCAACATCCCCATCATCGGCTTCGACGCGCTGCCGGAGGCGCTGCTGGCCGTGCGCGAAGGCGCCATGTACGGCACCGTCGAGCAGTTCCCCGGCGGACAGTCGCGCACCGCGCTGCAGACGATCGTCAACTTTATCGTCAAGGGCGAAAAGCCCGCCAATGACGTCATCCTGCTGCAGCCTAAGCTGATCACGATCGACAACTTCGACGAAGCGGAGCGCATCGGCGAGATTCCGCAATAGCGGGTGTAAGGATTGGACCAAGGGGGATATTGGGACGATAGGATGATAAGGGTGTAGGGGACTTGGAGTGTGTGGAGGGGTCCTGCCATCCTCGCACTCCTTTCCCATCACCCCCTTCCTTGCCGCCTCAATCCCCCTAACTTTTTTCTTTTGCTCAAAAAGGAATTGACCTATGCTGTCCCAAACACAAATCATTCGCGCCGCCTTTGAAGCCGGCGAAGGAATTTTGCGATTGGCGCCCACCTGGGTGCCGCGTTCGTTTTGCATCCCGGGCAAACGCATCAAGCTCGACCCGCGCGATTACTATTCGTTCGGTGCGCACCGCGGCGGCATCGACGAACGCTGGTTCGCCTCCACCACCAAGGCGGACAACGGCCCGTTGACGACGCCGGACGAAGGGCTGAGCTACGTCGTCTACGAAGAGGGCGGGACGACCTACAAAGTGCTGCTGCTCGACGCAGTGGCGGAGCTAGGTGCGGCGCTGCTGGGCGAGGAGATGTGGTCGAAGTACGGCCGCTGGCCGGTCTACTCCAAGTTTTTCGACAACCGCGACCCGCTGCCCCACCACCTGCATCAGACGCAAGAGTTCGCCTCGCTCGTCGGCATGGAGCACAAGCCGGAGGCCTACTACTTCCCACCTCAGTTGAACAATCACGGCGGCACCTTTCCGCACACCTTCTTCGGCCTCGAACCGGGCACGACGAAAGAGCAGGTGCGCCGCTGCTTGGAGATCTGGAACGAAGGCGACAACAAGATCACCAACCTGTCCAAGGCCTATCGGCTGGAGCTGGGAACCGGCTGGTACGTGCCGGCGGGAGTGCTGCACGCGCCGGGCAGCCTGTGCACCTACGAGCCGCAGTGGGCGAGCGACGTCTTCGCCATGTTCCAGTCGCTGGTGGCGGATGTGCCGATCGACTGGGGCAACCTGGTCAAGAATGTACCGCCGGACAAGCACCATGATCTCGACTTTCTGGTGAGCATGGTGGACTGGGAGGCGAATGTGCTGCCCGACCTCAAGGCCAAATATTTCCGCCCACCCGTTCCGGTCAAGCAAATTGAGGAGATGGAGGCGGAGGGCTACATTGAAAAGTGGATTACCTACGGCAACGAGTATTTCGCCGCCAAGGAGCTGACGGTGCTGCCCGGCCGTATCGTGACGATCTGTGACGCCGGCCCTTATGGCTTCATCACCATTCAGGGCCACGGGACGATCGACAAACATCCGGTCGAGACGCCGGCACTGATTCGCTTCGGTCAGCTCACCTACGACGAGTATTTTGTCTCGGCACAGGCCGCCGCGCGCGGGGTGACGATTCACAACCCCAGCCGCAGCGATCCGCTCGTGATGCTCAAACACTTCGGGCCAAATCCAGAGGCTCCGGCCGCCCCTGCGTGATCGGAAAGCGCCGTAAAAAACAGTAGAAAACAAACGAGACCCGCAGCGACCGCTGCGGGTCTCGTTCTGTTCTGTAGCCCCAAGGGGATTCGAACCCCTGTCGCAGCCTTGAAAGGGCTGAGTCCTAGTCCACTAGACGATGGGGCCTTGCTCAAATTCTTCGGCATTGTACCTTGCCTCGCCCTCCTCGTCAAATTGAGAGACCTGTTTCCGACGGTCGAAAGGCATCGAGCGCCGGACAAGACGGGGGGCTGAGTGTATCTCGCCGAGCAACTGACCGAAGGCTGACAGCGCTGAGACGTCTCTTTTCAGGCGTCAACCGGATTCAACGCAGCGATAACGGCATCGTGCAGCTCGCCGTTGGTGGCGACGCAACTCAACCCCTGAATTGGGTCGCCGCCTCTCCAGTCTGTAATGCGACCGCCAGCGCCTTCGATGATCGGGATCAACGCCATCAGATCCCATTCGTTCATGATCGGATCCATCATGATGTGAGCGCCGCCGGTCGCCACCAACATGTAGCCGTAGCAATCGCCCCAGTTGTTATAGCGTTTGACGCGACGCGTGAGGCGTTCGTAGGCAGGGCCATTTTGATGGTTGAAGACGTTCCAGTGATCGGTGCTCAGGAGGATGGCGTCCTCCAGCCGGCTGCAGGGAGCGACGCGCACGGGTTGGCCGTTGAGCCAGGCTCGGTCTCCTGTGCCGATCAAGCAATCGCCGACGATCGGTTGGTTGATTACCCCGATCACCGGGCGTCCATCCTTGACGAGAGCAATCAGTGTACCGAAAAGGTACGCGCCGGAGATGAACGCCTTGGTGCCGTCGATCGGGTCAAGCACCCAGCGATAGTGCGCCTCCGGTCGATGGCTGCCGAACTCCTCGCCGAGCACGCCGTGCTCGGGATAAGTGCGCTCGATCAGCTCGCGCATCGCCAGCTCGGCGTTGCGGTCGGCGAGGGTGACAGGAGATGCGTCGGCCTTCAGCTCCACCGCTGCGCCGTTGCGAAAGTAGGGTCGGATCACAGCCGCGCTTACATCGGCAAGACGTCGGGCGAAAGGAAGAAATTCTTGCACTTCAGCGGCGTCCAGAACGCCGCTGTATTTGTTGTGTGTGCCGAATGACGTCATAACTTGCAATTTTCAAAATGTAGGTGACGTTTCAAAATAGGCTTCATATTCGGGTAGGTCTGCGGCGGCAATCAAATCCTTGCAGAACAGCCACCATGCCGACGGTAGTTTCAGATCGATGGTCAGCATCTTTGTGCGCAACAGCGCAAGTTTGAAATTCGAATGCGCCGAGAATTTTTCCCCGCGCATCGCCCATCCCAGACCGGCCAAATAGAATTGAGTCGTCACGATCTCATCCTGAGCCCGCATGCTGCCCAGCACGATGCTCAGGCCGAGCCCTTCTTTGCCGCCAAGATAATAATCCGACAACACAATCGGCGTAATATCGGCTCTCTCGGACGCAGCGGCGTCTGAGAAGGCTCGGACAACCTGCCGCCACAGTCGTTCCGCCTCTGCATGCGCGCCAAGATGAAAGTGGAGATAACCGCTCAAAAATCTGATGCGCATCGGATTCTCCTGGTCGCGCTGCGCCCACTTTAGCGCCTCCGTATAATGATTCCGCTCAATCAGTTCGAGCACAAAACCATAAATGCGACCGGAAGTGAGCGGCGCCTGGGCGGCCGCATATTCCATCCAGGCCAGCGCTTCGTCAACCCGATGCTGCGCCAGACTAAGCCGCGCCTTGAAATAAGCGAGCATAGACTGGAACGAACGTACCTGTGCGGCGTCGTCCGACGTTGCCGAGGCGCGGTTCACGCCGTGCTCGATTTCGACGATCGCCTGCTGTGCACGATCAAAGAGGCGCCAACGTAGCGCCTTATCCAGATACATTTCCCAGAGTTGAAGACGTTTCTGCAGCTCCTCTTCCGCCAAAATAAGCGCTTTGAGCAGCGCAAAGCCTTCGTCTTGCGCACCGCCGAGCAACAGCGCCATTGCGCGGCGAAGACGCCATCCATCGCGTTGTGTGGAAGGATCGACCTTTGCGCCTGTTTCGAGCAGTGTGGCGGCCTCGGCAAAGCGGTCTCGAGACATGAAATGGGACGCCAGGGAGTCGATGGCGACGAGCAGGATATTGTTCAATCGTTGATTGCCGGCCATTCGTATCGATTCCGGCATTTGCAATAGGCGCTCGATCAGTTGTTGCAGCAGGATGCGACCGGATTCGTCCTGCTTTGCGAGCAACTCCTGCCCTTGAAGCAACTTTTCCTCCCAACTTCCCTTGGCCGGCGTCATGATGCGCTGGCTGTGAGAAGAGGAGATAGTTTCCCTTTTGTTCATCACTCTTCTTAACTCAAGCTCTCATGATCTCACGCTTTGGAGGCGGTCCGCTTCTCGCTCATCCGTCGATCTCCCTCTTGACGGTGGAAAGCAGCGTGTCGGCGCGCAGATCGGGCACATTGTAGCAGACGCCCCCGAGCGCATCGGCCAGTTTCTGCGCCAGGCCGCGATCGAAGGCGGCATGCTCCATGTTGATGACGATCGACTTCAGGCCCGCCTGCTCGAATAGTTCGGCGATGCGCAGCGACTCTTCTTGTGCGGGCATGCCGGTCATGCTGACGTTGCCGGCCCCATCGGTGAGCAAGATCATCAAGGGGCGGATTTCGCTGTCGCGGCGGCGGGCGTTTTCCAGTACCTGCCAGGCCAGGAAAAGGCCACTGCTCAACGGCGTCTTGCCGCCGACGGGCAGATCTTGCAATGCGCGCTGGGCCAGTTCGACGCTGCTGGTGGGCGGCAACACCAACCGCGCCTTGTCGCGTTGAAAGACGATTAACCCCACCTGGTCGCGGCGTTGATAAGCGTCGACCAATAGGCTGAAGATCGCTCCCTTGGTGGCCTCCATGCGTTCGCTGGCTGCCATGCTCCAGCTTGCGTCCACCACGAACAGGATGAGGTTGCCGGTGCGTCGCACGCGCACCTTGCGTTGCAGGTCGCTCTTGCGTAGGTGCAGCGCAAGGTCGTTGTCGGCCTGCGCATGCCGCCGGCTTTGATAGGGCGCGGCGGCGCGCAAGGTGGCGTCGAACGCAATGTCCTCGGGCCGGTCGCCCGCCGGCCGAGCCTTGATGTAGCGGCCGCGCTTGCGCTCTGTGCGCGTATAGGAGCGCTTGCCGGCGCGCTCGCGCGTTATTCTATCCAGCGGCGTATCGAGCCGCCGGGCCTCAAAGGTCTCTCCGATCTTCACCGGTTTGCGGGCGCCTTTGTTGTCGCCGGGCGATGAGCTTTGCTGAGGAGAGGCGTCGGGCTGAGGAACGCCGCCTTCGCCAGCTTCTGGGCTTTGGTTCAGCTCCGACTCATCGCCCTCCAGGCTTTTTTTTCGTCGGTCGTCGCCTTGCCTTCGCCCTCCTGTTGCATCTCTTCGTCGCCGATGGCATGCTCGGCCTCCGCGCGCGCCTGGCGCATGTTGGCCTGAAGCTGGTCGGGATTGAGGACAGAGTCCTGGAAGGGCTGTTTTTTCATGCGGTGAGGCAACGCCAACTCTGCAGCCAGCAGGATGTCGCGGTCGTTGATCTGGAAGCGCCCTTCAAAGGCGGCCTGTGCGCGCGCCGTCTTGAGGATTACAATGTCGGCGCGGTGACCATCGACCTTGAAGCTCGAAGTCAGCGCAGCGATGGTGTAGAGGTCCTTCTCCGTGTACTTGACCAGCGGATAGCGTTGGCGCGCCTCCAAAATGCGGTTGCACATCTCCTTTTCCGATTCTTCGTAGGCCGCAATAAACGCTTCCGGGTCCTGCTCGAAAAAGACGCGGCGGCGCAGCACTTCGACGCGTTGCGCAGGGTCGCTGATGCCGACGACGTCTACGGCATGGGCGAAGCGGTCCAGCAGCTGCGGCCGAAGATCGCCTTCCTCTGGGTTCATCGAGCCGACCAACACGAAGCGCGCCGGATGCTGGAAGCTGATGCCCTCGCGCTCGACGACGTTGACGCCCATGGCAGCGCTGTCCAGCAACAGGTCGACGACGTGGTCGTCCAACAGATTCACTTCGTCGACGTAGAGGACCCCGCGATTGGCCGCTGCCAAGATGCCGGGCTCAAAATGGCGCTCGCCCTTCTGAATCGCTTTTTCGATGTCGAGCGTGCCGACGACGCGGTCTTCGGTGGCGCTCACCGGCAGGTCGACGAAAGGGGTGGGAACATAGGTCACCGGCAGCGTTCCTTCTCGCTCCAAACGCTCGCGACACTCGTCGCAAAAAAGGTCGGGGCGCTGCGGGTCACAGTTGAAGCGACACCCCTGGACCACCTCGAGCATGGGCAGCAACGCAGCCAGGGCGCGCGCTGCCGTCGATTTGGCGGTGCCGCGTTCCCCGCGGATCAACACGCCGCCGATCTGAGGGTTGATTGCGTTCAGGATCAGGGCGCGCTTCATGCGCTCCTGACCTACAATGGCTGTAAATGGATATGTCTGTCGCATGCGATCTTCCCTTATATCAGGTGCGCCGGTTCGCTCAAGCCTCGATGGAGCGCGCGGCGATCCTTCATCTATCAATCAATAATACCTGCTGAACTCCTATCAGTAATAAATCCAGATCACCTTCTTCGTAACTTTTTCTTCGTGACTTTTCCGTTGAATGGATATATTATACTTCACGCCGAAAGCGCCTCACAAACCACCGGCGTCTTTCCGGAGAAATTGCACGGTTGCAACTTTCTGCCTGCGGCTGCGTATTGTCGAATGACGGCGCAAGAGGCCGGTGACGCCGGCCTTGCACAGGGAAGCGAGATTCGTAGTCATGAACGACCGGGAACAGACCTTGGTCCTGCAGGCCCGCCGGGGCGACGCAAAGGCGTTCAGTCGGCTTGTGGAAGCCTATCAGCGTCCGGTGTTTAATCTGACGTATCGCATGTTGGGGAATATCGAGGAGGCCGAAGATGCAGCGCAGGAGACCTTTCTGCGCGCCTATAGTCGTCTTGGACAGTACGACCCAGAGATGAAATTCTCGACCTGGCTTTTTTCGATCGCAAATCATCACTGCATCGACCGCTTGCGTCGACGCAAAGCCATGCAGATTTCGATCGACGACAATCCGGTGCTGCAGAATCTGGAAGGCTCGGAGCTGCGGCCGGAGCGAAGCGCCCTCCAGGAGGAGACGCGCATCGAAGTCCAAACCATGCTCGAACGGCTGGCGCCGGAGTATCGCTTGCCCCTGGTGCTGCGATACTGGGAGGAGATGAGCTACGAAGAAATTGCAGAGACGATGAACGTCACGGTCGCCACGGTGAAGAGCAGGCTCTTTCGCGCGCGGCAGCAGCTGGCGGCGCTGTACCGCCAACAAATGAACGAAACGCCGCCTGATGCACAGCATGCATCCTCGCAATCGAGCGCGTCCCGCTCGACACGCAGCCAAGCGCAGGCAGGAGAGATGAAGCGTGAAAGCCGGTGCGTGGCGCGTGTTCTGTGCATGGCGCCCGGAGCATGACGGCCTGCATAGTGCGTGAGGAACTGTGAAATTGCGCATGACGGAACAATGCATGGTGAAACAATGCATGACGAAACACGGCCAATACGCAATACGATCGAGGTGACGCAATGAACGGGGAAAACAAGACGAACGAGCATCTGCAGGAAACGACGCGTCCCTTGGAACAAGAATTTGAGTGGCTGATGTCGCTGGCGCTTGATGACCGGCTCGACGCTGACGAGCGCATCCGCTTTGAGACGTTGCTGGCGGATCGGGAAGAGCTGGCGCACGCGTGGCGATCCTGGCAGTGGATCGATCGCCATCTGGCAGGAACGCCGGCCGTCGCACCTGCCTCTGGCTTTGTGCAACGGTTCGAGGCACGGCTTGCGCAACAAGAGCAGCAACGCCGGCAACGCGCGTTGTTGTTGTCGGCTGTGCTGACCGTGATTGCATTGACCATGGTCTTCCTGGCGATCGTCGTCGGCGGCGCGCTGATCCTATTTACCCAGGGACAATGGATCGGCGAACAGCTGCGCACGCTGGCGTTTGTATATGCATCGCTGAAACTGTGGGCCTCATCCACGGTTGAGACGGCGGCGGCGCTCGCCAGGATGCCTCAGGCGCAGCTCCTAGGCGTCGCCTATGCGCTGTTTGTCGTTTTGATGACGGCCGCCTGGATGCAACTGTTGCGGCGTAGCGCCCATGCAGATGCACGCAAATGATAGAGCGGCGTGATGGCGACCGAGGGCTCGCTCTGCTCCGGCCGATCGTCGAATTGATTGGGGGATCTCCGGACTCCGTGCACATTAGGATGACCTTTATGCGACTCAACCATCCTTTTCTCCTGCGACGAACGCTCCTATCTTTTCTCCTCTTAATCGCACCGATGCTGGGGGCGGCTGCGCTCTTGCCGACGTCGTTGCAGGCTGCTGGGACTCGGGCCGACGACCGGCCGGCGATCGTACAACGCCAGGTCTTCTACGACAACCTGCGCGTACACAGCGGTCAGGTTATTGAAGGCGACGTCGTCGTTTATCAGGGCAACGTGACGGTGGAGAAAGAAGGCGCCATCCATGGAGATCTGATCGTGTACAGCGGCAATGTTCAGATCGAGCGGGGCGGTGTCGTCAGCGGCAATGTCACGGCTCTCAGCGGCAACGTTACAATTGACGGCGCCGTCGGCGGTTCGGTCACGGCCTGGAGAGGAAACGTCAGCCTGGGCGGCGATGCAGTCGTCGACGGCGACATCAGCGTCGTGAGCGGAGCGATCAGCCAAGCGCGCGGTTCGGTGGTTCGAGGCAATGTAGTGCGCGGGCCGGCGGTCAGCATAGACTTGCCACCGCTGCCCGGACTGGCAGCGGTGGCAAGTATGCCGCTTGCGCCCAAAGCGCAGCCGCCAAGTGCAATGGAGATTTTTCTCGGTCTGATTGTGCGCACCCTGCGCGCTCTGCTCTTGCTAGGCGTGGCAGTGGGAATCGGCGCACTGCTGATGTTGTTGCGTCCGGCCTGGGTGGAGCAAACTCGCGCAACCTTGATCGAACGCACGCCGCTCAGCTTTGCGGCCGGCCTGATTTTCAATCTCTTCGGTCTGGCGCTGATCGGCCTTCTTTGGATCACCGTCTGTTTCCGACCGCCGGCTGTCTTGCTCGGCCTGGCTTTAGCTGCACTCAACCTGGGCGGGCTGGCCGCTCTGGGCGAAGAGATGGGACGCAGAATCGAAAAAGCCGTTAACGTTCGATGGAATGTCCCTGCGCGCACTGCCGTGGGCATCGTCGTTCTCGGCGCGCTGATCGCCTTTTTCTGGATTCTCGGCGGTTGCCTCAGCTTCTTCGCCTATCTGATTGCCGTCATTGTCGGCTCGCTGGGTGTTGGCGCCATCCTGGTTCAAGCACTGAGGCTGGGTGAACGGGCCGTACCTGCCCCCACCTCCGCCGCAGCGCAAGCAACGCCTGCACCGGCTCCGGCCACCTCGCCGGCTGAACCTGAATCATCGAAGGCAACGGAGCCTGAAGAGACGCCGGCGGTGCAATCCCTCATGAGCGAACCTTTGGAGCCGGTTGCTCCGAGCAGGGCTGCTGAGGAAACCTCTTCGCCGGAGGCGGTGGCGCACACTGCAGCGGCGTCTCTCCCTGTGGAGGTCGACGACTTCACACAGATCAACGGCGTTGGACCGGTCTTTGACCGCCGTCTCAAGGAAGCCGGAATTCTCACCTTTGAAGAATTGGCCCGACGTCCGGCTGCAGAGATCGCAGAAATTATCCAATGGCCGGTGGGGCGCGTCGTGCGCACGCAGATTATTGAACAGGCGCAGGAGTTGGCGCAGAGGAAAAAGCGCTAGGCTCTGTCCACAACAATGCATCGAGCTGAACGGCGCGTGCGCCGGCGGCAAGCGCCTGCTGCACATGATGTTCGCCGTAGACGCCGCCGCAGGCGATCACGGCGCAGCCCAAGCCGAGCTTCACCACCTCCACCAAAGCACGCAACATCGGTGCGAAGGTGAGGGGACCGTAGAGATCGCCCAGCAGCGGCGTCACTCTGCCTGTGACCGGATCGCTTTCCATTACAGCTCCCTGCAAAGGTTGCCCGACCACGACGCCGACGGCGCCCGCCTCTACGGCGTTGCTGCTCCACTCCACTGCGCACTCCAGCGGAGTCTTGATCCAAATGGGGAGTTCGAGATTTCGCGCCAGTGCGCGCACCCCATCGCCCACCTGTTTGCCGGACAGCATCGCCGGTGGCGCCCATTCCACGCCGACCACAGACGACGCCTGCACAACGCGCTGCGCTGCCCTGACCAAATCGACCGGCGCTGCATCCACCAGCTGCACGATCACCGGGCGCTGCAGTCGCTCCCATGTGGAGGAGAAGCGGGCGACTGCCCGCGCCGCGCTGCGGCTGAAAGGAGACCTCGAGGCCAGAACACCGCCGTCCACCTCAACGAGCCGAACCGGCTCGCCGTAGCCGCGTCCGCCTGCGCTGATCGGCCCTATGACTATGGCGCCCAAGTGGGCGATATCGACGGGGCGCAGCGGCAGTTCGCCGAAACCGGCCGCCGCAGGCGAAAGCAACAGCGGGCTGTCCACAATCAATCCGACTTTATGATTGGGCGCAAGATCAATTTCGAGGGGCATAGAGCCTTTCACAGACCGACCTTTCGCACTCACTCTCCCCCTGTCGGCAGCACGGCGACCTCGGTGGCGTCCCGGTTGCCGATCAGCACCGCGCCTTCAAACGTCTGGAGTACGGCCGTAAAATCAACCGGTCCCGGCTCTACAGCATATCCAAGTCGTTGCCAGCGCCCCTCTGCAGCCCACAGAGGCGCAAAGCGTCCCTCCGGCAGATAGAGTCCGGCGGGGGGGAGGGGGATGTCCGACGGCAGTTCGCCTTCCTCAAGCAACGGTTGCCGCTCCCATCGCCCTTCACGCAGATAGACGATATACAGGTTGTCTGCATCGTTCAGCCCCACCATATATCCACGCTCAAACGGCGTCATCTGGGCGGGGCCGATCTGAGCCGCCGCCATCGGACATCCCAATCGCATGCGTTGCTCTGCATCGAGCCCACCGATATAACGAAGAAGTGTTTCGTCCGCCAGGGAAAGACAGGCGACCAGCGTCGCTTCGGCGTCGGGCGTCGGCGTATCGGCGGGAGTGCTCGTCGGCGTAGGCGTCTCCGTGGCAGTGGAGGTGGGAGTCGACGTCACGGCAGGTGCGTCCGTGGGCGTCTCCGTCGGCGGAGGGGCCGGAGACGTCGCTTCGTCGGTGGGTTTGGCCGGCGTCTCGGTCGAGAAGGGCGCCGACCAGACGGGCGTCGAATCGGCGTCCGCTCCGGATTCCTCTGTGGATGGCGTCGGCGTGTCTGTCCCAGGCGGCGCAACGATGGCCGGCAAAGGCAGTGGGGCGCGCAAGAGCCGCGGGGTCTGCATGCCCAGGACGACACCGATCGCCATCACGATCAGGCCGCCTGCGATCGTGAGCAAAATCTCGTGCAGGGGCGGCAAACGGCGGCCGCCTGCCCCGGCTGCTGCAGCTTTGATCGGCGACGGCTGCGCTTCGACCGACGTCGCCGTCATTCCTGCAGTTTGATGAGAGGCAGAGGCGGTGCGTAAAAGCGGGTGGGCGCTGCGCATCGGCCCGCCTGGCGCCGGCACCAATACGGTTGTCGACGTGGCCTCCGTCGTAGGCGAAGCGGTGGGCAGCGCCGTCATTGTCAGTGTGGCAGTGGCTTCCGTCGGTTCATCGCCCCGCCGCGGGGTGCGGCCCGCCGCCAGCGCCAATGCGTCGGCCATCTCGTCGGCGTTGGCGTAGCGATCCTCCGGCCGTTTGGCCAGACTGCGCTGGAGCACTTCGATCATCTTGGGTGATAGCTGTCGATAGAGGGCGTCGTCGATGGTGAGCGGCTCATAGACGTGCGCATGCAAGATTTGCGTCGTCGTGCCGGTGAAGGGCAGGCGACCTGTGATGCAGCGATAGAGCACGGCGCCAAGCGCATAGATATCGGCGCGACCGTCGATCTCTCGGCTGCCTGCACATTGCTCTGGCGCCATATAGGCCGGCGTGCCCACCGTTCGCCCCATGCTGGTCAGCTCCGGCGCATCGAGCACGCGCGCAATGCCAAAATCGGTCAACAGCGGAACGATCGGATATTCAAGCGCCTCGATTTGGACGCTGTAGGCCGCGCCCGGGCTGGCGGGCCGCAACAGGATGTTGCCCGGCTTGACGTCACGGTGGACAATACCGCGGGCGTGGGCGGCCGCCAGGGCGCGTGCGATCGGCTCCAACAAATTGGCGGATTCTTCGGGGCGCAGGCGGCCGTGCTGGCGCAGCAGATCGGAGAGACTTTCGCCCTCGACCAGCTCCATGGCGATGTAGGCGATCTCGCCGCCGGGTGCAGCACCCACTTGTAAAACGCGCACGATGTGAGGATGACGGAGCGCGCTGGCGGTCATCGCCTCGTTGCGAAAACGCAGATAGGTCTTTTCATCGGCGCCCGGCAACAGGAGCTTGAGCGCCACCGTCTGGCCCTGCACCTGGTCATAGGCTCGATAGACGGTGGCCACGCCGCCGCTGCCCAGCCGCTGCCCGATCAAATAACGGCCGAGCTGTTTGCCGGTCAGATCGGCCAGGCCCGCCCCGGATTCGAGCTCGCTGCGCGACTGCGCGCGGTCGTTGTTCAACGCGTCCACTGCACCGAATGCTCCAACCAGTTCACAAGAACGCCCTGAATCTCCAGCAAGGGAACTGTGGGCCCACCGTCGATCGGAGTTACATATAGCCGCCAGACGCCGCCTCGATCGCTGGCAAAGACGACCAGTCTGCCATCCGGGCTGATCGCCGGCAGTCCATCCTGGGCCGGGTCATTGGTCAGCTGCACCAGCGAACCGTCGCGCAGGGAAAGGCGATAGACATCCATGTCGCCGTCGCGCGTGCTCATGAAGACAACGCTGTCGCCGTCCGGCGACCAAACCGGTCGTAGATCGTTGCCGTTATCGGTCAACCGTTGCCGGTTGCTTCCATCGGCGTTGATCAGGTAAAGGCCCGGGTTTTCGCCTCGATCATCGAAGCCGTTGAAGAGAATTCGTTCGCCTCCCGGCTCCCAAGTCGGATCCTTGCCGAAACCGAGGTCGATTTCCTCGCCGGTGTTCAGCGAGCGCACGTACATGCGCGGGCGCCCGGGGCTGGTGCGCGTACTGCTGTAAACGATCTTTGCGCCGTCAGGAGACCACGAGGGTGGCGCATCGCGCGCGTCCTCCGCCGCCTGGGTGATACGCTGCGTGCGCTCGGCGGGACCGAGAGAAGCCGCCAGGTCGAAGAGTGCAATCCCCGGTTCGGTGAAGGCGGCGCTGTGAAAGGCAAGCAACGAGCCGGCGTACGGCGGGCTGACCTGAGCGCCATCCGCAATCAACAACGTCGAGACGCCGCCGACTTGGGCAGGCGCAGCGTAAATATTGTAGCGGTCGCCTTCTTGGGTGGAATAGAGAATGCGACCGGCGCCTGCGGCCAGGGTCTTCTCGATGTCGGCGAGCGCTTGCGCGCGTGCGCATTCGGCCTCGAACTGCGCCAACGGGGTGTCGGCCGCCCCCTCAGGCAGGACGGCGACCGCCGCCTGAAGCGCGCTCACTGCGCTGCAGACACGACCTTCGGCCTCCAGACGTCCGGCGTAGTTGACCAGCGCACCCCAGAGGTTTTGTCGCACCGGTTGCGCGTCGGCGGGATCCATGCTGAGCAACGCCGCCAGCGCGCGCTGGATGGGCGCCGCCGTCTCCTCGTTCGGGCGTAGGGACAACGCCAGCTCCAGCTCTTGCGCGGCAAGCTCGAGTCGTTCGGCGACGAGATGCTCCGTCGCCAGTCCGATTCGGCTCTCGAAGAGGCGGGCGGTGAGCGTCTCGCGTTCGTAGTCCGGATTGACGTGTCGGATCAAGGTGTAAGCGTCGATCGCCGCTTGCCAATTCTGTGCAGCCAGCGCCTCCTCCGCCTCTCGCCAGCGCTGTTGCAATTCCTCCGCCGTAAGTGTGACGGTGCTTTCCGGCGGCAGCGTTGACGTAGGGGGAGGAGTGGGAGCAGCATCCTCCTGCGAATTGACGTCCTCGTGCGGATTGACGGCAACAGGCGCGGTTGCGGTCGACGGCGGGGGTGTCGGCGACGCCACCGGTCCCGGAGTGTCGACGGCCCCAACTGCAGATAGGGGCGGCGCATCGACCGGGGCCGGCGTTGCTGCGTCAATCGCTCCAACGCTTGCGAGTAAGTGCAACGGTGCGTCCGGCAGGAGGCGAAGTGCAGCCCATCCGGCGCCGAAGAGCAAGAGCGCCGACAGCGCAACGCCAAGCAGGGCGGCCGGCCAGCGTTTTCTCGTCGGTGCAGCGACTGCAACCAGCGGCGGGACGATGGATGGTTGGGTAGCAGGATGCGCCGGCGGTGGGCGACGCTGCTCTGGTTCTGCAGGGCGCGGCTGCACACCCGGCACGAGCACCCGCACATTCGCCGGCGCCGCAGACACGGCCTGCAAGGCAGGCATGGTGGCGGTGGCTTCCACCGGCGTCTCTTCGTGAATCGTCGGCGCCTGGAGGAGTTCTTCCAGCGCCTCCGCCAGCGCGTCCCCCGATGGATAGCGGTCAGCGGGGTCTTTGGCCAGACAGCGACGCAGTACTTCCACTGCCGGCGATGGAAGCGTTGCCAGCACACTCTCCGGTATCGTCAGCGCTTCGTAGACATGCGCATGCAGAATTTGGGTGGTTGAGCCGGTGAATGGAGGACGTCCGACCAGACAACGATAAAAGACGGCGCCCAGGGAATAGAGGTCAGAGCGCCCATCGATCTCGTGGCTGTCGGCGCACTGTTCAGGCGACATGTAGGTTGGCGTGCCGATAGTGCGCCCCATGCCGGTCAGCTCGGGCGAATCGAGCGCGCGTGCGATGCCAAAATCGCCGAGCAAAGGAGTGAAATGGCTTCCCAACGCCTTAACGAAAACGGCGCCTGAAGTGTTCGCTCCACTCGGTTGCAGCAGGATGTTGCCCGGCTTGACGTCGCGGTGAACTACGCCTTGGGCATGGGCGTAGGTGAGAGCGCGGGCGATGGGCGCCAGGATAGCGGCGGCGTCGCGGACGCCGAGTCGATCGCGTGCCTCGAGCACTTCGTTTAGCCCTGGCCCCTCGACCAACGCCATCACAAGATAGGTGATGCCGTCGCTCGCTTCGCATCCCTCTTCCAGGACGGGCACGATATGAGGGTGAACGAGTCGACGATGCGTGCGCGCCTCCTGCCGGAAACGCTCTCGCACTGTGGCGTCGGCGTCCGGCAGCAGTACCTTCACCGCTACCGTTTGGCGCGTCTCCACATTGATCCCGCGGTAGACGGCGGCCATCACGCCGCCGCCCAAGCGCGCTTCCAGTCGATAGCGACCCAGTTGGTAGCCTGTCAGCAGGCCGCGCGCGGCGTCCATCGCTGCGCGCGGCGACGTCAACGGCCCCTGTCTGGAATCAAACGATGACCGTCCTGCTGGCAGCATAGCCTTACAATCAACCTCAGGAATGACCCTGCAATCTTTGCAACTCGCGCCTGCATGCTGCTATAGTTCCAACGAACGGCGGTGTGCACAAAGTTCGCCGCATCATGCAACATCTTGCAAGTGCATATAGCCTGCAAGCGAGTATAGCACAGAGAATGGAGAGGCGGCTAAAGGAGCGCAGGGTGAGCAGGCATGGACGACTGGTCTGCCTAAACGGCCCGATGGCCGGACAAGAAATTGAGCTGTGTCAGGAGGTGACGACGGTCGGTCGCGCAGCGGAGGCAGGCGTACGGCTCGAGGATCCCTATGCGTCACGGCGGCACGCCGAGATTCTGCGCCTGGAGCAAGGTTATCAGGTGCGCGACCTGCATAGCAAAAACGGCGTTTTTGTCGACGGCAAACGGGTGGAGCCGGGCGGCTCGGCCTGGCTGACGGACGGCGTGGAAGTGCAGTTTGCCTCGACGCGCTTTCGCTTCTACGATCCTGCCGCCACGGTGACGGCGCCGGCGTTATTCGCCGTCGGTGAGCCGGGGCTGCGCGTAGACATCGCCACGCGCCAAGTGTACATCGATGGCAAATTGCTTGATCCGCCGCTCAGCGCCAAGCAATTCGAGCTGCTTTGGTTCCTCTATCAGAACCGCGGCCGCGTGGTCAGCAAGGACGAAATCGCCCAGGCCGTTTGGCCCGAGGCGCAGGGCGACGTTTATGACGCCAACATCGACCGCATGGTCAGCCGGGTGCGCAGCCGCATCGAGCCGGACGGCGACGAGAATCCTCGTTTTATCCACACGGTGCGCGGCTATGGCTACATGCTGGAAGCCTGATGAGCGTACGAAAACGGTCCGATTTCGGTCCTGAAATTTTCAAGTTTTCCTAATCTTCCGTGGGTATCATGGTCTTTGAATTGCGTATTTTGCGCAGTTGCACAGAAAGGAAAGACCATGACCTACAGTGTCACCACAGCGACCTCGGCGCTTTATGCACTGTCGCCTCACCCCCCCGCTGCGACGAAATTGACCTGGGAGGCGGCGCCGGGTCAACACCTTTCCGACCAAGATCGAGCCATCCAGGCTGCCCGCCGTGGAGATGAACGCGCCTTCGGCAGCCTGATTGACCTGTATCGCGCTGCGGCGGAACGCGTGGCGCAGCAGATCTTGCACACGGAAGAAGCTGCAGCCGACGCCGTGCAGGAGGCCATGATCAAAGCGCATCGAGCGATGGCGCGCTTTCAAGAAGGCAACTTTCGCTCCTGGTTTCTGCGCATCGTCACCAACACTTGTTACGACCATTTGCGCCAACAGCGCCGGCGCGCCTCCGTCAGCCTGGACGAGCTGACCGAACGCGCCGGATTGGATTATCTGCCGGCGGAAGAGGCGATTTCGCATTATATGGACGAAGACCCGGAGAGGATTGTCCTTCAGAACGAGGGCATGCGGCTCTTACTGTCGGCAATCGAGGCGCTGCCTTCTTATCACCGCGACGTCGTGATGTTGGTCGACGTGCATGGATGCGATTATGCCGAAGCTGCGGAAATTCTAGGACTGCCGCTGGGCACGGTCAAATCTCGCCTCAGTCGCGCCCGCGCTGCGCTGCGCGACCAACTGGTCAGGTCTGGAATCGTCGCCACATCAATGTAAATCTCCGTTCACGGGACATCCCCGTTCGCGGCTCTCAGTTTTTTCGAGGGGTTCGGTCGCACACCGAACCCCTTTTCATTTTCATTGTCCTTCTGGGTGCCGGCCAACCTCAGCCGCCGGGCGCCATTTTTGCCATGAGCGCCAGAGTTGAACGTTTGCAGCCCTGCTTATAGACGGCAGGCGCGCTCATGGCTCTGTCGGCTGCTTTGCAGCCGCCGCTGCACGGCATAGAGTTTGGTGTGGAAAAGAATGATTGACAAATAAGAGTTTTCGCAGTAGAGTATGAGTGTTCATGATTGTTTTGTGATTATTTGCGATCTTATCGTCGTTTCATGGTGCCAAAATGCAGGAGCCCATTGCAGAATCGGCATTGGAGCGTCAACGGCTGCTGCTGGAGTGGATCGAGGCGCGGCAGCGCGTGACCGTGCCGGAGATTACGGAGCGCTTTGCGATCAGTCCGGCCACAGCGCGCCGCGATTTGGATGCACTGGCCGGCGAAGGGAAGGTGCGCCGCGTGCATGGCGGCGCCATTGCCGTGCGCCGTGCGCCGCCGGAGCCGCCGGTGATGCAGCGCGCGCTAGAGCAGTCCGAAGAGAAGAAGCGCATCGCTGCGCTGGCTGCGTCGCTGGTGAAAGATGGAGAGACGCTTTTTCTCA
Organism: Caldilinea sp.; assembly: GCA_025055055.1. Lineage (GTDB taxonomy): Bacteria > Chloroflexota > Anaerolineae > Caldilineales > Caldilineaceae > Caldilinea. The sequence continues at coordinate 17,561 of JANWYX010000082.1, forward strand.
GCAGCGGCACCACGGTGATGGAGGTGGCCCACCAGCTGCGCGAGCGACGCAATCTGACCGTCTTCACCAACTCGCTGCTGGTGGTGAATGCATTGGCGGGGGCGACGGGCGTGGAGGTAGTGGTGCTGGGGGGCGTGCTGCGCGCCAGCGAAAGCTCACTGGTGGGTGCATTGACGTTGCGCGCGCTGGCAGAGCTGCGCGCACTCAAGGTGATCTTCGGCGTGCGCGCCATTGACCTCGAACAGGGGCTGACCAACAACGCGCTCGAAGAGAGCCTGGTCGACCGCGAAATTCTACGTATCGGCAACGAGGTGATCGTGGTCGCCGACCACACCAAGCTGGGGCGGGTCTCGACCGTCTTCGTGGCGCCGCTCGAGGTGGTGGACATCCTTGTGACCGACGCCGCTGCGCCGAAGGAGATCGTGCAGTCGTTGCGCGAGCGAGGGATCGACGTGCGCATTGCGTGATGCATCTATTACGATTTTGTGAGTCCGCATTTAAAAAAACACAAACTCGAAGGGCCTTTTTCCATGACAGACCTTTCCATCTCTCTCGGGATTCACACTCGACAGGAAATTTTCTCCCAGCCGGAGGCATGGCGCGGGGTGCTTTCGACGCTCGACGCCGAGCAGCAAGGAGTGCGGGCATTCTATCATTCCGCCCGCTTTGACCAAGTTGTTTTCATCGGTTGCGGTTCGACCTATTACCTCTCGCTGGCGGCTGCAGCTGCGCTACAGCGCCTGGCCGGCGTGCGCGCCTGTGGACTGCCTGCGTCGGAAGTGTGGCGCAATCCGTTCGCCTTGCCGCCCGCCGAACGCACCCTTCTCGTGGCGGTCAGTCGCTCCGGCGAGACGACGGAGACGCTGCGGGCGTGCGAAACTTTCCGCCGGAATGCACGTGGAGCCATTTTGACCCTCAGCTGCTACCCGGGCCGTGCGTTGACCGAGTTAGGCGACCTCAATTTGGTTTTTCCTTCGGTTCAGGAAGAAAGCGTGGCGCAGACGCGCGCTTTCACCGGCCTTTATCTGGCGGCGCTGACGCTCACAGCGTTGTGGGCGGGCGACGCTGCGCTGTTGGATGAGCTGCGACGGCTACCGGACGCGCTGGCGCCGCTGTTGGCGAAGTATGGCCCCACGCTGGAACAACTGGGTGCAGACCTCAGCATGGATCGTTTCTACTTCTTGGGGTCGGGTCTTCGCTACGGCTTGGCCTGTGAGCTGAGCCTCAAGATGAAAGAGATGACGCTCAGCCACAGTGAGCCTTTTTACTTCATGGAGTTCCGCCACGGCCCCAAGTCGATGATCACGCCCACCGCCCTGGTGGTGGGGCTGGTCTCGGAGGAGCGCCGCGACGACGACCTTGCCGTCCTCGCGGAGATGGCTGCGTTGGGCGGGCGCACGCTCAGCATCGGCGCCCGCCAGGTGGACGTTGCTTTCGGCAGTGCATTCGGCGCAATCGCCGGTGCGCCGCTCTACCTGCCCTTTGGCCAGATTCTGGCGCTGGGGCGGTCGTTGGCAAAGGGATTGAATCCAGACCGGCCGGAACATCTGGATGCCGTTGTTGTTTTGGAGTAAAATCAGCCGTCTTTTTCTTCTAGAGGAGGAAGAGCATCATGCAACGCAAGATTTTCGCGCTATTCATCGTGATCGCTTTGCTGGCGGCGGCGTGCGGCGCACCTGCGGCGGCTCCCGGCGGAGCCGGCGAAGGTAAAATCACCCTCCGTCTATGGTCCCATCAAAACCCATCGTTCATTCAGGCCAATGAGGCAGTGATCGCAAAGTTCATGGAGGCAAATCCTGATATTGAAGTCAAATACGAACAATTCGAGTACGACCAGTTCATCCAGGCACTGCAGACTTCCATGCAGGCAGGCACAGAGGCGGACGTCATCGAAATGTTCGGAACGTGGGTCTGCTCTTACGCCAGGGGTGGACGGCTGGCCGAAATGCCGCCGGACGTGATGGGCTATGCGGAGGCCCAGGAGCTTTTCTTCGAGGCACCGCTGAACGGTTATTACTGCGACGGCAAGCTCTATGGCCTGCCTAATGAATTCAACCTCGAAGTCGGCGGCGCGTTGGTCAACCCTGCGCTCTTCGAGGGAAAGGGCGTCCCTTATCCGCCTGTTTGGAACACCATGGACGAGCTGCGCGAACAAGCCTCGCGTCTCAGCGAATTCGACGGCGACATCATGGTGCGCGCCGGCTTCCATTTTATCGGCGGCGATGGACTCCCCTTCTTGCTGTTGGAAGGCATCCTGGAGCAGGGCGGCAGTTACTTCGCCGAGGACGGCAAACATTTTACCTTCGACACGCCGGAGGCCATCGCTACCATTCAGTTGCTGATGGATATGGTGCAGAAGGATAAGCTGGTCGATCCGGTGCTGTTCAACGCAGAGAGCAACCCACCCTACGATGGCTTTTTTGCGGGCGTCGTCGCAGCCAGCTTCATCGGTTCCTGGGCGGCCGGGCAGGGGCTTGTTAACTATCCGGACTTCAAATTCGATTACGTCAACACACCGGTGCTCTTCGGCTCCGAGCGCAACTACGCCGCCGACTCCGGTTGGGGCAAGGTGGTCTCTGTCAACAGCAAACACCAGGAAGCCGCCTGGAAATTGGTCCGCTTCATGACCGCCGAGCAAGAGAACGCCATCACTTTTAACGGCGTGACCGGCACGATCCCGGCCTTGAAGGCGCTGGTGGAGAATCCGCAGCCTGTGTTGGAAAAGGCGCCCTGGATTGAACCGACCTTTAAGCTGCTGCCTTACGGACATTACATCGGCGATCTCACCGATCGCGATAAGCTCTTCTACGAGATCATCTATCCGGCGATCTTGCAGGCGTTGCAAGGAAGCATGACGGCGGAGCAGGCGGCGCAGACGATCCACGCGCAGGCCAACGAGATGGTCGACGCAGCGCAGTAGCGATTTCAGCACGTTGTGATGCAGAGGCGCAGGGCCGCAGAGGTCTTATAGATGGAAAACTTTGCGCACTCGGCGCCTCTGCAGTAAATTCTCTCGAGGTGCAGAACCCGCACACACTCCCCGTCAAGATGAAACTCTGCGCTCTCGGTGTCTCTGGAGTGATCTGTTTGCGTAAGGTCTATTGGTAGCCGACAAGGAAAGCCCAGCATGAGCCAAGTAGCGATTGCGAGACGCGCAGGAGCGCCGCGCAAGGAGCGCACCGGACTGCGGCCCGGGCAGCGCGTCTTTGTGTGGGGGGCGCTGATCCCCATCTTTCTCTATCTCGGTGTTTTTGCTCTCTTCCCTATGATCTGGGTGGTGGTGCTGAGTTTCTTCAACTATTCGCCGGTGCGCGTCGGTGACGGTCCGTTTGGCCTGGGCGGGCGTAATCCGTTCATCGGGTTGGGCAATTTTGCCGCCATGTTCGCCGAGACACAGGCAGGCCAGCTCTTTCGCATCTCCGTCAAAAACACCCTCCTTTTTGCTTTTCTGGTGCTGATCGTGAATCTGGCGATCACGTTGCCCCTGGCGGTTCTGGTTGAAAATGTACATAACCGCGTCAAAGGGCTCTTTCGCGCCATCTACTTTCTGCCGACGGTCAGCTCGGCGGTGGCGGTGGCGATCATGTGGGGCTATGTCTATCACCCTCAACAAGGATTACTCAACAACTTTATCAAGATGATCGGGTTGACGCCTCCTAAGGCCTGGCTCACCGACCCCGCCGCGTTTGTGTTCGGCGTGCCGTTGGCGATGATCGCAGTCATCATCGCCTATGTGTGGATGGATTTTGGCTATAATTTAGTGATCTTCATCGCAGCGCTGCAAGGCATCCCTCATGAGCTGCGTGATGCTGCGCACATCGACGGCGCCACCGGCTGGTCGGAGTTTTTCCACATCACGATTCCGCTGCTGCGTCCGACGCTTCTGCTTGTCTGCACACTGACGATGATTTCATCCTTCCAGGTCTTTGTCATCTTTCAGGTGATGACCGGCGGCGGCCCGCAAAATCAAACGCGCTCGCTGACGATGGAGATTTACGAAAATGCCTTTCGCTATCAGGCGATGGGCTGGGCGGCTTCGATGTCGCTCGTCTTGTTTGCAATGGTGCTGATCGTAACGCTGGTGCAATTCCGCATCCTACGCACCGACTGGGAGTATTGAACCATGAGTGCCGTTCAACTCGCCGCCTCTTCGTCCCAACAGACGCCCCATCGACAGCGCAGCTTGCGACCGCTCGTGCGCCTGCTCATCTACGCCATTTTGTTGCTCGGCTTGGCGGTGACGCTGGTGCCTTTTGTTTGGATTCTGTTGACCTCGCTCAAGCCGGCGAGTGAGATCGTGCGCATTCCGCCGACCTTCTTCCCAGAGCGTTGGACGCTGGACAGTTATCGCACCATCTTCACCGACCCCAAGGTGCCGCTGGCGCGTTTCTACTTTAACAGCGCCTTCGTCGCCGTAAGTCGCGTGCTGATTACGCTCTTCACCAGCTCGTTGGCAGGCTATATCTTCGCAAAGTATAACTTTCGTGGCAAGAATTTGCTCTTCGGATTCATTTTGGTGCAGCTGATGATTCCCTTCCAGGTCGTGATGATCCCGGCCTATCTGATCCTGGTGCAGCTGCGTCTGATCGACACGCTGTGGGGCTTAATCATTCCGTCGATGGTCGATGCATTTGGCATCTTTCTCATGCGCCAATTCATTTCCACCTTTCCGAACGACCTCATTGACGCCGCTCGCATCGACGGCGCCGGAGAGTTCACCATCTATCGGCGCGTGGTGATGCCCAACCTCGGCGCGCCCCTGGCGACGCTGGGTATCTTCACCTTTATGGCGACCTGGAACGACTATCTCTGGCCGCTGATCGTGATCACCACGCACGAAAGGCGCACACTGCCGCTCCTGCTCACGTGGTACACTTCCCAGCATGGCCAGCGCTACGATCTCACGATGGCGGCTTCGATCCTCGTCTTGCTGCCGATTTTGATTGTTTATATTTTCTTCCAACGCTGGATTGTGCGCGGGGTGGCGCTCACCGGCATGAAATAAATCAGGAAACATCATGAACGAACGCATCGTGCTTGTCGGCGCGGGGAGCGCAGTCTTCACCGCAGGATTGATTGCGGATTTGATTCGGTTGGGCGAGCCGGCCGAAGTTGTCCTGGTCGATCCGAATCCCGATGCGCTCCGCGTGGCTCTGCGTCTGGCACAGAAGATGAGCGACGCGGCTAAGGCGCCGTTGCGTGTGCGCGCAACGCCGGAGCGCCGCGAGGCGTTGCCGGCCGCCACCGCCGTCATCTGCACCGTCGGCGTGGGCGGGCGTCGAGCCTGGGAGCAAGATGTTTTCATCCCGCGGCGCTACGGCATTTACGTCCCCGTGGGTGACACGGTTGGCCCGGGCGGCTCTTCTCGCGCACTGCGCATGATTCCCGCCATGGTTGCCATTGCGCGCGATGTGCTTGAGCTGGCGCCGGATGCGCTCTTTTTTAACTACAGCAACCCAATGGCACCGATCTGTCGCGCCATCTACAAGGCGACCGGCGCTCCGGTCGTCGGCCTCTGTCATGGCGTGATGGAGACGGTGCGCTATCTGGCGCGCGTCCTCAATGCGCCGGTAGAGACGCTGCGCTACATCGCCACAGGCATCAACCATCTCACCTGGTTGACGCAGGTGTGGGTTAGGGATGAGGACGCCATGCCGCAGTTGCGCGCCATCGCCGCCGAGCGCGCTGCTCACTCATCCGAACCGCTGCCGTCGAGCGACAGCCCTTACGAATCGCCGGAAGACCATCCTTTTTCCTGGCAATTGATGCACTGGTTCGGCGCGTTTCCCGCGCCGTTGGATCGCCATGTGACCGAGTTCTTCCCGCAATTTTTCCGCGAAGGCGCCTATTGGCATAAACGTTTGGGCGTGGATGCCTTCAGCTTTGAGGGAACCATCGCCGACGGCGACCGCACCTTTGCCGAAATGCGCGCCGTGGCTCTGGAGGAGGCGCCGCTGCCATCGACCTATCTCGCCCGCTTCAGTGGCGAACATGAACAGGTGATGGACATCCTCCGTGCCGTACGCACCAACGCCGGAATGGTGGTTTCGGCCAATCTTCCCAATCACGGACAGGCGCCCTCGTTGCCGAAAGACGCCATCGTCGAGGGGCCGGCTCTGGTGGATGCGTTCGGGGTGCGCGCTTTGCAGCAGCCGCCGCTCTCGCCGGCGCTGGCCGGCGTCCTGGCCACGCGCTATCAGTGGGTTGAGACCATCGTGGACGCTGCGCTGGAGCAGAGCCGCGAAAAATTTGTGCAAGCCTTAGTTCTTGACGGCTATGTGCATTCGATCGATCAGGCCGTTGCGCTGGCCGATGAGCTGCTGGCGGCGCAGGCCCCCCACCTAGGATGGCAATTATGAAAAGGTTTGACATCGTCGCTGTCGGCGATCTGAACGGCGACCTGATCCTTTCCGGCGACGTGACGCCCGTCTTTGGGCAAGTTGAAAAAGTCATCGACGACGCCACACTCACCATCGGCGGCTCGACGGCCATCTTTGCCTGCGGCGCAGCGCGGTTGGGGTTGCGCGTGGCTTTTGTTGGCAAGGTGGGCTACGACCCCATCGGCGACTTTCTGCTTGACGCGCTCACCGCGCGCGGGATTGACGTCGCCGGAGTGCGTCGCGACCAAACGGTGAAGACCGGACTCACTACGGTGCTTTCGCGCGGGGTGGATCGCGCCATGCTCACCTATCTCGGCACGCTGGCTACGCTGCGCCTTCCCGACATCGACATGGAGATTATCGCACAGGCGCGACATTTGCATCTGGGCAGCTTTTATATGCTCGACGCGCTGCGGCCGGACATTCCTCACTTGTTCGTCGAAGCGAAGGCGCATGGTCTCACCGTCTCACTTGACACCAATTACGATCCCACAGAGCAATGGGCAGGCGGCATCAATGAGGCGCTGGCGCACGTCGACATCTTTTTGCCCAATGAAACCGAACTCAAGGCGATTGCGCGCTGCGACGAGTGGCGAACCGCGCTGGCAAAGCTGGCGGCGCGTACGTCGATCGTGGCGGTCAAGCGCGGAGGAGAGGGGGCTGCGGTGCAGCGCGGGACGCAGATTATCGAGACCGCGGCGCCAAAGGTTCAGGTCGTCGATACGACCGGCGCCGGCGACTCCTTCAACGCCGGCTTCGTCTACGGTCACCTGGCCGGTTGGCCGCCGGAGCGCATCTTGGCCTTCGCCGTCGCCTGCGGTTCGGCGTCGACGCGCGCGGCGGGCGGCGTCGAGTCACAGCCCACGTTGGCCGAAGCGATGGCGCTGGTGGAGCGCAGATGATCCAAACTCGGCAGAGGGTCGATTAGAAAGATTTCAGATTGAGCGGTGTGCTTTGCAATGTGGGATGGCGTAAAACGGCCCTCCTCCAAGTCGTTGTTGTGCAGCGAGAAAGTGCAAAAAGTAGGCAGGTTCATGGCAACTGAAACGACCTCGACGGCGCAGCAAGCATATTGGGCGGAGGAGCCATCATCGCTTTTTGTGCAGCTTCGGAGCGCTCCATCCGGACTGAGTCAGGATGAGGCGCTGCGTCGTCTGGAATCCATCGGAAAAAACACGATCGCGGCCAAACGGGAGGCCACCCCGCTTAGGCTGTTTTTAGGCCAGTTCAAAAGCTCGATCGTTGTGATTCTGATCGTAGCCACTTTGGTTTCTGCGTTCGTTCAGGATTGGCCCGATGCAATCATCATTTTGACAATTGTGCTGAGCAGCGCCGTCCTCAGTTTTGTCCAGGAATACAACGCCGGCAACGCTGCGGCCAAGCTCAAGGCGCAGGTCGACGCCAAAGCCACCGTCTTGCGCGACAATCGTCCCCAAATCGTACCCATCGATTCGGTCGTTCCCGGCGACGTCGTCCTGCTTTCTGCAGGCAGCCTTGTGCCTGCGGATGGCGTTGTGCTCGAAGCCAAGGACCTTTTCGTCAATCAGGCCGTGCTGACCGGCGAGACGTTCCCGGTAGAAAAGAAGGCGGGGGTTGCGCCGGTCAAGGCGACTCTGGCCGAGCGCGTCAATTGCGTTTTCATGGGGACAAGTGTGCGCAGCGGCAGTGGCAAAGCGTTAATTGTGGAGACCGGCGCTCGCACCGTGTTCGGTCAGATCGCCAAACGCTTGACGCTGCGTGCGCCGGAAACGGAATTCGAGCGAGGCATTCGACGATTGGGCTACCTGTTGACGGAATTCATGCTGGTGATGGTGGCGGTGATTTTTGCATTGAATGTCTTCTTTGAAAAACCCATTCTGGATTCGTTGCTTTTCTCTGTTGCCCTGGCCGTGGGCTTAACGCCGCAGTTGCTGCCCGCCATTATCAACGTCAATTTGGCCAGAGGCTCGCAGCGTATGGCGCAACGCGGGGTGATCGTGCGCCGTCTCGCCTC
>JANWYX010000145.1 GCA_025055055.1 Caldilinea sp.
TTATTGTAACAGACGCTCCACGGCAACGCCAGTGATCTGCGATACGGTTGCGCCAAATTGAAAATGTAGCCTAAACCATTGTCCGACGCCTCTGATTCAGGGTATAATTCCCCACAATGAACGCCAATATTGCATCGATGATTCCAACTGAAACCTCTGTGCGTCGTTCGCTCCTGGAGATGGATCTGGCCCAACTGGGCGATTTCATGCAGGAGTTGAAAGAGCCGCGTTTTCGCGCCCGCCAGATTTGGGAGTGGATTTACAAGCGCTACGTCGCCGACTTTGAAGCCATGACCAATCTTCCCAAAGCGTTGCGCGCCAAGTTGGCCGAAATCGCCACGGTGAGCCCTTTGCAACCTATCGCACAGGTCGTCTCAAAGGATCGCGACACGCTGAAAACGCTCTTTCAACTGCCGGATGGTCAGACCATCGAAGCGGTGCTGATGCTTTATGATCAACGGCGCACGCTCTGCATCTCCAGCCAGGTAGGCTGCGCCATGGGCTGCGTCTTTTGCGCCACTGCGCAGGGCGGCCTGGCGCGCAATCTGACCGCCGGCGAAATTGTGGCGCAGGTGCTCTATTTCGCCCGCTATCTCGCCGACCCGTCGCTGCCCCCCGACACGGACGCGGAGCGACCAACCCACGTCACCAACATTGTGCTGATGGGCATGGGCGAGCCGCTGCACAATTACAACAACGTGTGGAGCGCGCTGCGCCGGCTGACCGACCCTGAAGCCTTTGGCCTGGGCGCGCGTCACATCACGCTAAGTACGGTGGGATTGGTTCCGATGATCGACCGCATGGCCGACGAAGGGCTGCAGATCGGTCTGGCCGTCAGCCTGCACGCGCCCAACGACGAGCTGCGCACGCAGCTGACGCCTATCAACAAAGCTTATTCCGTAGACGAACTGTTGACCGCCGTGCGACGCTATGTGGCCAAAACCAACCGCCGCGTGACCTTTGAATACGCCCTTATGGCCGGCGTCAACGATTCGCCAGAGCTGGCGCAGGAGATGGCGCACAAGTTGCAAGGCATTCTCTGCCATGTCAACCTGATTCCACTCAATCCAATTCCGGACAGCCCCTTCCAGCCCACGAGCGACGAGGAGACGGAGCGCTTCGCCCAGATCCTGCGCGACGCCGGTATCCCAACCACGATTCGGCTGCGTCGCGGCATTGAAATCAATGCCGGATGCGGTCAGCTGCGGCGGGCGATGGCGGCTTCTGGGAATAGACGACGAGGGCAAAAAACGCAGTTAACGGGGAGTGATTGAGTTCACCCCCCAAACAGAACGCAAGCAATCAAAAGAAAAAGCCCAGGCGTCCTGCGCCTGGGCAAACTGCAAAAACGCTCAAGACAGCTTCACGCCTTTGTGAGGCTCTTGATGCAGGACGCGCAGAGCCTCTTGGAAACAGCTCTGCCGTTCTCGAACACGGTAACCTTCTGAACGTTGATCTGCCAGTTGCGGCGCGTCGCCTTGCGGGACCACGGGCGATTGTTGCCAAACTGAGTCCCTTTTCCACATCGTTGACACTTGGCCATTGTCGCTATCCTCCAAGCATTTAAGAACCCTGGCCAACATTCCCGTCGTGGTCCCAGGGCATGATTTCTGCACAACGTTCCAAATGTAGCATGGAGGCCTGTTTCTGTCAAAAAGAACGCACGCCGATTGACTTTCGGTTTGGCTTCCATGAAAATTTGAATCCTTTGGCCGATTGCGGTGTTTATTATTTGGGTGTTTATCATTTGGGTGTTTGTCATTTGGGTGTTTGTCCAAGCAAAAATTCACCAAACGACAAAAACGCAAGTGTAAAGTGACGCAAAAAGACTTGAGAGGACAAGAAACAATTGTCAAGGGAGATTGTCGATGGAATTGCTCGATGAAGAGCGCAATTACGCTGAAACGACGGGAATCGAACCGGCTGCGCCTCCCGTAGAGTCGGAAGACGCTCGGCCGAACGAACAACCTCTGACGACGCTCAACGCTCGCGACTTCCAATCGCTCTTTCAGGCTGCCTACGAATGGCTGGCGCACAATTATGAACAGGTCAACCGCATGAACGTCTTCCCTGTGCCCGACGGCGACACAGGCACCAACATGCTGTTGACAATCAAATCGGCCTGGATGAATATCTCCGCCCGCAGCCACGAGACGGTCAGCGCCGTCGCCGCAGCAGCCGCCGAAGGCGCACATCACGGCTCACGAGGCAATTCCGGCGTCATTCTGGGACAAATTTTGCACGGATTCAGCCATGCACTGCGCGAAAAGGCGACGCTCAACGTGCAGGACATGGCAGAGGCGCTGCGCGCCGCAACGGAGGCCGCCTACGCCGCCGTGCCCGCTCCGGTCGAGGGCACCATCCTCACCGTCTCCCGCGAGATCAGCATGGCCGCAGAAGCGGCGGCGCAACGGACGCGTGATCTACGCGAACTCCTGGCCCACATCGTCGAGGCTGCCGACGAGGCTGTACGCCGCACCCCCGAGCTGTTGCCCGTGCTCAAACAGGCGGGCGTCGTCGATTCTGGCGGCAAGGGGCTCTTCTTCGTCTTTGAGGGCATGCACCGGGCGCTCACCGGCCAACCTGTGAAGATGGGCGCTGCGCCTGAAGCCGGCGCAGCCGTGCAAGCGCGCTTCGAGCAGCGCGAGCGCAAAGGCCATCGCCCCCTGCCGCCGCAACGGTGGGGCTTCGACGTGCAGTTTCTGATCGAACAACCCAACAAGTCGGTCGCCGAGATCGCCAGAGACATCGCCGCCATGGGCGAGTGTCCGCTCGTCGAAGGCGACGAGCATCTGGTCAAAGTGCATGTCCACGTCTTCGACCCCGGCGTCCCGCTCTCCTATGGCGTCGCTACCGGTTTCATCACCGACGTCGTCGTCGAAAACATGGACGACATGGCCGCCGCCATGCAGGGCGAGCTCGCGCAGACGGAATCGCCGGCCGCCTCCACCAAGGCCTTGCTGGATGAGGAGACGATCGGCGTGGTGGCGGTGGCGCCCGGTCCGGGCTTTGCAGAGATCTTCCGGCGGCTCGGCGCGCAGGGCGTGGTGGCGGGCGGTCAAAGCATGAATCCCAGCGTGGCCGAGATCGTCGAAGCCGTAAACAAATTGCCCACGAGGCGAGTCATCGTGCTGCCCAACAACAGCAACATTCTGATGGCTGCACAACAGGCGGCCAAGGCAGTGGCGAAGGACGAGCGCAGCCGCCAGCTCACGGTCATCCCGACGCGCACGGCGCCGCAGGGCGTGGCCGCCCTCACCGCCTATACCCCCTCCATCGCCGACATCGACGCGCTGACGGCGCAGATGAACGCGCAGGTCGAAGCCGTGCGCACTGGCGAAATCACGCAGGCGGTGCGCAGCGCCGCCGTGGATGGCGTCGAAGTGAAGCAGGGAGACATCATCGGCCTACACGACGGCCGACTGGTGAGCTGCGGCGCCGGCGTCACCGAGGTGGCGCTCGACCTCCTCCATAAGATGAACGCAAACGACTCTGCACTGATTACCATTTATTATGGAGACTTTGTCGCCGAAGCAGCGGCGCAAAATTTTGCCGAAATAGTGCGCCAAGAGTATCCTGAACAGGATATTGAGCTGGCATATGGAGGTCAGCCCCATTACCACTATATCCTGTCCATTGAATAAACAAACCTTTTGGCGCACTTATGAGCAAAGTACGAATTGTGACGGACAGTAACGCCTTTTTGCCCGTGGACGTCATCCAGAATTACAAAATTGCAGTCGTTCCCCATCGGCTCAGGGTCGGCGGCTCTTTTTTTGAGGAGGATGCCGACTTCAACGTAGAAGAGCTTTTCGAGCGTGTCCACCAAGCCCAACGCGTGAGCGCTTCGCGGCTGCCCGAAGTACAGGCGCCCGACGTCAACACTTTTCTCGACATCTTTCATGCCAGCGGCGAAGGTGAACAGATTGTCTGCATCCACATGAGCAAGGAGCTCAGCCCCATGTGGGCGACGGCGCGCAGGGCCGCAGAAATGCTGCGTGGGCGCTACACCATCCGCGTGATCGACAGCCAAAGCGTCTCTTTTGGTTTAGGGCTGCTCGTGCAAAAAGCAGCGGAGGCCGCCGAAGCCGGCGCCTCCGTCAACGAGATCGCCCGCATCGTCAACGGCCTCATTCCTCATCTCTATTTCGCCTGCTTCAGTGAAAGCCTGCCTTACCTGGAGCGCAGCGCCTCGCTCAGCGCCTCTCAGAGCCTGCTTGGCTCCATGCTCGGCATCAAGGCGATGTTGATGATGGAAGACGGCAAATTGATGACACAGGAGAAAGTGCAGACGCGCGATGAGGTGGTGGAGAAGCTGGCGGAATTCGTCATCGAATTCGCCTCCGTAGAGGAGATGGGCGTCTTTGAGCACGGTTACGGCGCCCAACGCGACGCACTGATCGAGCGACTCCGCGAAACGCTGCCCAAGACGCCGATCCACAAAATTCCCTACCCGCCCAGCCTGGCCGCCTACCTCGGCCCCAACACTATCGGGGTACTCGTCTATGAAGGGATGTATTGAGAGAGAATGCGCTGAGAGGGGATGCACTGAGGGAACGTTGTGAACGGAACTTCATCAGTTCTCACGCGCATCGAGCGCGTGCTAACTCTCGAAGAAAAACAAGGCTGGCGCAACCGCGGGGTGATCGGCGGCTTACAGGCCATGGCGGAACGTTGGGCCAACGACGCACGAAGCGAAGGACTGGACGAGCGCCAGATCACAGCTATCGTCGAGCTGATGCGCGCCTACGGCGTCGCCGAACCGATCGATCGTCCAGACATCGCCAAAGCCCTCCGCCGCGCCGCTGCGCCGGACTTTATCGCAACCATCGAAAGCACAACCATTGAGGACGTCGGCGATCTGATCGATGAAGAGGAGGAGCTCCCTCCCTTGGAAATCCCTGTGGGGGAGAGCGAAGAGGTCATCGTCGTCGAAGAACCATTGGAGGAGAACGAAGGGCCGATTGCAGAGCCGACGCCCTCCGCCCAAACCGGCGTCGAAGCGTTGGAGCCCGAACGGGCCGGCGCACCGGAACTGCAAAAAATCCTTCCGCCTGAACCGATGCCCAAAGCGCAGGCGCGCGTGGCTCGTCAGCCACAAAAGCCGCCGCGCGACCCCGCCGACCTGGAAAAGCGCGTCACCGTTTTGCCGGGCGTCGGCGAATCCACCGCCGAGCAGTTGGCACGTCTGGGCATCGGCAAAGTCATCGACCTGCTCTGGCATCTGCCCCATCGCTACGACGACTACAGCCAGATGCGCACCATCGCCCAACTGCGCCCAGGCGAACAGGCGACCATCATCGCCAATCTGTGGGACGTGCGCGAACGAAAAGTCGGAATCAACCGCACCGTCGTGCAGGCTATCCTCGGCGATTCGACGGGCACGCTACACGCAACCTGGTGGAACAAATGGGTGATCAGACAGTTGAAGCCCGGCTCAACGCTACGCTTTAGCGGCAAAGTCGGCCTCTACATGGGGCAAAAGACGCTGGACAACCCCGTCTTTGAAGACATTGACGAAGAGCGCGTCGCCACCGGTCGCCTCTCGCCGGTCTATCGCCTGACCGAAGGTCTCACCAACAATCGTCTGCGCAGCCTCATCTACGAAGTGATCGAGAGCTACGTGCACTTCGTACCCGATCCGCTTCCTGAATCGATCCGCGCCGCCTATGGCCTGCTCGACCTGCCGACCGCACTGGCGCAGATTCACTTTCCGGACAGTCGCGAACAACTGGAGGCTGCGCGGCGGCGGCTGGCCTTTGAGGAGTTGTTCTATATTCAGCTCGGCGTGCAACAGCGTCGCGCCCTGCTGCAGCAGGCGACGGCGGAGCCCTTGCCCCTCGGCGACGAAGAGCTTGCTCAGTTCTTCCAGACACTACCCTTCGATCCGACAGACGCACAACGTCGTGTCCTGGAGGAGATCCGCAATGACCTTGCCCGCAGTGTTCCGATGACGCGCCTCATACAAGGAGACGTCGGCAGCGGCAAGACCATCGTCGCTGCCGCTGCCATATGGGCTGCAGTCGTGCACGGCGCGCAAGCGGCCCTGCTGGCTCCCACGCAAATCCTCGCCGAACAACATCATCGCGGGATCGGCAGGCTTCTCGGTCGGCTGCGGCGCCCGGACGGCGAGCCGATCCAGGTGGCGCTGCTCACCGGTCGCGTCGCCGGTCAAGCGCGCGAGGAGACGCTGGCCGGCCTGGCAAGCGGCGCCGTCGACGTCGTGGTGGGCACCACCGCCCTGATCCAGGAAAGCGTGGAGTTCAGCAGGCTGGGGCTGGTCGTCGTCGATGAGCAACATCGCTTCGGCGTCGAACAACGCGGCGCGCTGCGCAGCAAAAGCGACGTCCAGCCTCACCTGCTCGTCATGAGCGCCACGCCCATCCCGCGCAGCCTGGCGCTCACCGTCTACGGCGACCTCGACGTCAGCCGCATCGACGAATTGCCGCCCGGTCGCACGCCGGTCAAGACCAAACGCTTCACCCCCGCCGAGCGTGAACGTCTCTACAGCTTTATCCGTCGCGAGGTGGAGGCGGGCCGGCAGGCCTACATCGTCTACCCACTTGTCGATGAATCCGATAAACTCGACGTTGGCGCGGCGGTGGAGGAGCACAAACGGCTGCAAAATGAAGTCTTCCCAGACCTCCACATCGGCCTGCTGCATGGCCGGCTGAGCGGCGCAGAGAAAGATCAGGTGATGCGCGACTTCGCCGAAGGGCGCTATCAGGTGCTCGTCAGCACCACAGTCATCGAAGTGGGCATCGACGTGCCCAACGCCTCTGTGATTCTGATCGAGGATGCCGACCGCTTCGGCCTGGCGCAACTCCATCAACTGCGCGGCCGCGTCGGCCGAGGAGAGCACGCCGGCTACTGCGCGCTGATTTCCCGCGCGCAATCGCCGGAGGCACGCGCCCGCTTGGACATTTTGGTGGAAACCAACGACGGCTTCGTGCTGGCGGAAAAAGACCTAGAGCTGCGCGGCCCCGGCGAATTTTTCGGCACGCGGCAGAGCGGCCTGCCCGACTTGCGCATTGCGCACCTCACCGACGGCGAAACCATCATTCTGGCGCGTGAGGCGGCGCAGAAGCTCTTTGCAGAAGACCCGACCCTGCAACATCACCCGGCGCTGCGCGTCCAGGTCGAACGTTTCTGGCGCGGCCACGGCGATGTGAGTTGAACCAACAAGCGACGGGTAAGCTCGCCAAATCTTTGATTTATTGCGCATGACGTGGCTCGAAAGCTATCGAGGCGCGCAGCGCACAACCATCAAAAATAGAAATATCAAGTTCAAAAACACCTTCGCCCGAGCAAAGGAGCAACCGATGGAAGAACAAAAACGACCGCTTATCGCCACATTAGGGCCGATTCTGGGCGTCATCCTGTTCGCCTATGCCTTTTGGGCGGCGACAGATTACCTGCGCGCCGGTCAACAGGCGCTCAGAGAAGCAGCTGCGCTTGAGACGGCGGCGGAGGCGACTCCGGCCGAGGCCGCCGGAGAAGCAGGCACCGTGCCGGCCCCACCCGCCGAAGCGACACCCGACACAGCAAGCGAGGGTTTAACGGCGACGGAAAGCGTCACGGCGACAGCTGAACCTGCGACGATTACAGACACAGCAACCATCACTGCGGAGACGACGGCGCCTCTCACGACCACAATCGACGCCACGCCCCTCGTGACTGCAACCGAAACTGTAACTGCAACCGAAACCGTAA
>JANWYX010000158.1 GCA_025055055.1 Caldilinea sp.
TAAGTTGTCCACTCTTCGGTCGGCGTGAACGCGCCCAGCTCATATTGGCCAATTTTGACGGTCACCGGAGCAGGGTCAACCATTGCAGGTCGATAGATCATGGCCCGCACCTGAATCTCCAGGATACGTTCCTCGCCTGCCTTGCCATTGAGGCGCGGCAGCGGCGTCGTCAACTTTGCCACGCCCTTTGTCCAACGCATGGTGGGCGCGCCCGGCATGTATTCCTTGCTCCAAAAGCCTTCATCCAGGTATGCTCCATCCACCGAGCCGATGTCCACCTCGATGCTATCTAGCCCCTCTCCTGCACTCTCCGGCGACATCACGTCGTAGATCTCGATCCCGTAATGGACCGTTTGCGTCACCGAGGGAAAGTCATCGAATGTGTTCATCAACATCTGCGTGGTGAAAGCGTAACTGCCTGATGGTCGCAACGCCAGATGATTGCGCACCGTCGCCGGAATAGGGTCGACCGCCAACAGTTGGATCGGCCGCCCCTGCGCCTCGGCGCGCGCTAGAAGGGCATCCAAAAATTGGATGACTTCCTGCTCGTGTTGCGACAAAGTGGTCGGGTCATCTTCCTTTGAAGAGGGTTCGCCGGTGCGCACTGTCGCCACCGAATGGGCGAAAATCGAGTGCAATGGAATGCCAAAGGCGTCGGAGAAAAGACCCTGGCTTGGCTCGGCGAACAACAAGATGGCATCGCCTCTGATCTGCTGGCTAAGTTCATAGAGCTGGGTCAGGGACCCCGCATAATCACGCGCCCTGACAACATAGCGATCCTGATAGATAAGGCCGCCGACCAGCGCCGCCACCAAAACCCCGCGCACGGCGAGCATTATCCATGGCCTGGAGAATCGCGGAAGCGCAACGATAGCGTAGGCGGCGAAGATCCACAGCATTGGGATCACGATCGGCACATAGCGGCGCATGGCGTAAATATGATAAGGCGTGTTCATGATGTTGTAAACGTACTGGAACGTAGTGAGCACGCCGATGCCGAGCACGATCGCTAGTCGCGCCATCCGTTCGCGCACAACGATCATCGCCAATCCGATTGTCGCCAGCGCAATGCCCAGCGGAGTCAGATACCAACCCATGCGCAGCCAGTTCTGCCCGTTCAAAATTGGAAATTCAACATTGCCGGGCCAGGCGACGGCTGTGCGCGGCGGTTCCAAAATCGGACGCAGGAAGTAGGCGTAAGCGCTTAGGGCGACGATCAGGATCGCTAGCGCCCAACGCACGGAGGTCGAGCGCTCCAGATGCTGAAGTTGAGAACGAAATCGCTCCGGCCCCAGCGCAAGCGCCACACCGAGAATGCCGAGGAGGCCGATCGTTGTTCCGGCGACGAGCCAGGGCGCACGAACGAGCAACCCGTACACCGACAGATAGGTGTTCCAAAAGTAGGGCCAGGCAAAGAGCCAGACAACCAGAACCATCTGCACAACGAAGACCGAAAGCGTGAGCGCAAAGACGCTCCACCCGGTATGCCAGCGCCGTTGCCAGGCGATCCAAACGAGGCCGGCCGCCACGATCGCCAACACCAACGGAAGATCGATGCGCGTCAGCAATGCAGAGCCCAGGGCGGCGCCGCCGAACACACCCCACAGTGGCGACGCCTGTGCATCATCCCAGAGCGCCTGAAAGGCCAGAAAACCTGTAAACAGCAACAACAGAGTGAGCGGCTCGGTGGTGGGATAGCGGGCGAAAAAGATTTGGGTGCTGGTAATGGTCAAAAAAAGCGCCGCCAGCAGGGCAACCGATTGTCCGAACAGTCGCCGCGCCAAAAGATAGAGCGCGGCGATTCCCAACACGGCGACGAGCGGAGTGAGGTAGAAACCTGCGCGCACGTCGCCGACGCTCATGGCGACGCTCAAAAGAACGGGATGATATGGGAAAAACTGAGGTCTGGAGATCGCCGGATCCTCGTCGTCGATGTACCAGCCGACGAACTGCAGATAACGCGTGCGCATTGGCTGTGGCTGAGTGCGCAACGTTACTTCTTTGTGCTCCGCCAGAAACCGGTTCCATTCATCCTTTTGCAAATAAGCGCCGGTGCGCGCCGTCGCTGCGGCGATGTTGATATAGCTGCCGGCGTCGCTGCCTCCCAACACATACTCATGAGGTCGCAGGTACAGCGCAGCGGCGATCAATAACAACGCAACGAGGCCTAGCTCGCTCCATCCACCCCATGCGCATCGAAGCTGAGCAGCCGGTCGCCGAAAAAAGATTAGGCCAATCAGCGCGCTATCGATCGCCAGCAGAAGCAGCGCCACCCATCTCAACGCATACGCGCCGATCAATGCCAGCGTAGTGGCGAGCCACCCTACCACGATCAGAACGCCGACTGTGGAAACAAACAGCCGCAAGATGCAATCTGGCTCTTTCTCGTTCGCCTTCAATTGCGGCGTCAGGTAAAAGAACACCACCAGCAGAAATCCAGCGACGCTCAACGCAAAAAGAAGAATTTCGACGAACGAGGCCTGGATCGATGTCATAGTTTCTCCGTCACAATGGTGGGCTCGACGGCCGGCGTGTGACGCCAGGTGGCCGGGATGTGGACGACGCCCTCTTCAGGGCGCCCGCGTGGGCGCAGAACGTCGAAGGGGTACATGCGGTGGTGATGATCGATGGCGATCGTGGAGTTACGGTTGTAAATCGCCACGGTTAGCTCATAGCGTCCGGGATTGAGCGGCAGAGAATCGATGCGATATTCCATCACACCGCTGCCTTCAATGGCATCGATATGGTAGCCTTCGTCGACCGAGTTTGGCCCGTTCACATGGGCGCCGTCCTGGCGATAGATGGCCAGGCCAAACGTGGGGCGCAGGATGCGCTCGTGGCACTTGTAATGCATGCGCACGCATAACGTCGAGCCCGGTCGGAATTGATCGACCGCCTCGCCTTTTTCATTGCACAGCTCGACGCGCACGATTTCGGCCTGATGCGTCCCCCAGCGTCGCTGTTCGGTCGGCGCTGAACGCTCTGGAGTCCTTTCTTCGGCGGTCTGCTCGGTGCGGCGTTTGGCGTAGTAGAGTTCATTCGTATAGGCCAGATAATCGTCGACGACGTCAGCCGCCGGCCCATCGGCGCGGACGACGCCGTTCTGCAGCCAGATGGCCCGATCGCACAGCCGTCGAATGTCCTCCAGGTTGTGCGACACCAGGACGATGGCGACGCCGGCCGCCTTCATCTCGTAGATGCGCTGCAAACATTTTTGTTGGAAAATTTGATCGCCGACCGTGAGCACCTCGTCGACGATCAGAACGTCCGGCGAAGTGTGGATCGCCACCGAGAAGCCCAGCCGCACGTACATGCCGGAGGAGTAATGTTTGACCGGCGTGTCGATGAAGTCCCCGATCTCGGCGAATTCGACGATCTGATCCAGCTTCCGGCGAATGGTTGCGCCGTCCATGCCGTAGATTGAACCGTTCAGGAAGACGTTTTCGCGTCCGGTCAGGTCGGGGTGGAAGCCTGCGCCGAGCTCCAGCAAGGACGCGATGCGCCCGTGGATGCGTACATAGCCGCTGGTGGGCGGCAACACGCCGGTGATCACTTTCAACAGCGTGCTTTTGCCGGAGCCATTCTGCCCGAGAATACCGATGCTGTCACCCGGATAAACCTGCAGCGACAGGTTGCGCAGCGGCCAGAAATATTCGGGTTCTGAACGGCTGCGCTTCCACAGTCGAATGAACACATCCTGAAGGGAGCGTTCGTGTTCGCGCTGCAGGCGAAAACGTTTGGAGACGTTGACGACCTCGATCAACGGCCGGTCAGACTCTGCAGTCTGGCGATTTGCGTTCATGCCGTTCAGCATTATCGAATTGCACTGCCTTCCATCATGGCTGGTGCACCAGCGGCAGGTGGACTTGGTCTGTAGCGAAAAAAAACAGGCGCGACAGCCGATTGTTCAAAGATTGCACGTCGGTGACGCCGACACCCGGCGCAATGACTGCCACAATTTCATATTCTCCCGGAGCAACGTTCGGCCATATGTATTCAAAGGTGCGGCTATCTCCACAGCCTTTCAGCGCGCCGGAAAATTCGGCGCCTGTCAAGAACGTGCCGCCTTGGTCGGGATCGCCTAGATAGAGGCGCAGCGTAAAATCTTTGGCGGAAACTGTATTGCCGGCGTTGCCGACGTCGACCTGAATCGTCACCGTGACCGGCCCCTTGCTCGCCGGCGGAGCCGGAGGCGAAAAACGTATGTTCGTAATCAACAGGTCCGTCTTGCTCGGCAGCTGGGCGGTGTAATTCGCATAGGCGTCGCCCATCGGGGATCGTTGATTGCCCAGGTCGGGGTCGAACAGGTAGCCGTTAAATCCTTGCCAACCTCCTCCCCCCCATCTGGCTTTGTCGTTGATGCTGTACCAGGAAAAGTGCTGCACCAGACGATAGCCGTCGGCGGGATACCCGAGCTTCAGGTCGGTCGCGTTGAGTAGATAGTCAAATGTACGCGTCATGTAGGCGCTCACCTCGGCAGGGGAAAATGGTCCGTATCCGTAACCGTCAGGCATCAACACTCCGTACTCCGTGATATAGAGAGGCTTGTTGCGATAGCCGTTGCGATACATCCAGTTGCGGAAGGCGACAATCTGCTGCTGAAACAGGCCAAAATCTGCATTTTGGTCTGTGCGTAGCACCCACGCTCCTTCAGGCGACACTCCGCGAGGGACGTCGGCGCCCCACTCTCCGGGCTTTTCATTTAACACAAACGCATGAATCCCCCAGGCGTCCACTTCCATCTCGGCCCCGTAGGCAGCTCGATGCTCGGCCAGCACCAGGTCAAGATAACGCAAGCGCACGGGGCTGGCCTGCACGATGTTGCCCGGCACGAGAATGGCCGTCGGGTCTGCCGCCTTAATGGCCTGGCGTAGCTCATGATAGGCACGGGCGTAGGCCGCGGGCGTCAAATCATCCTGATAGTAGATGCGATCCGGCTCGTTGCCGATCAACCAGAATGAACCGGGATTGGCCTGTGCAATGGTCGTGATGGTGGAAAGGCTAGGACTCACCGTATAGTTCGTGCTGTTTTTGTTAAATTGCTTAAGACGCACCATGCGCAACTGTTGCATGCCGGGAGGCTTGGCCGTTGCGTCTGCACTGTAGTCGATGAAATAGCCGGCGTTCAATGAGCCGATGCCGCTGATGGACGTGAGGCCGGGCTGACCGTGGTGATTGACACCAAACCGGCACAGCGGCTCCGTCGGCGTGGCCTGAGCCGGCGCCGCCGTGGAAACGATCAACGCAATCGTCAGACAAAAACCGATGAGCGACGTCTTGATGCTCCTGATTTTAGATCGCTTGCGAAGGGGGAACATGGTGCACACCTCCTGACAGTGAGACATTGTCTCTACAGCCTGCTTCCGGCAATAAAAGCAGGCTGTATCCCCATACAGCCTGCTTTTGCATCTGTTCTTCGACCCTGCTTAGAATCTAACATGCGTCCTATCTTACCATAGGATTCTTGCTCGGCGTAGAAAACCGGAAGAAAGGATGCAAGAGCGGGCGCCAGTTATCGCTGCAGCATCGGCAAGAAGATCCATTGGGGGTCGACAATGACGACCGAACTTCCAGTCTTGCTTGCGCCGATTGCCCCTTCGCTGTCCACAGAGACCCAATAGCGATGGACGCCCGGATTCAGATTCTCCCAGGCGACCTCAACGACGGCGTCGTTGACGGCGCAGCCCTCCAACCCGGCCGGCACCGTCGCCTGGCCGATCAATTGTGTCATGCCGGCGTCTCGATAAAACTTGACCTGGAAAGGAACGGTTGTCGGCGTGTTGCCGTTGTTGCGAATACTGACGCGCAGGGTCGCCGTCCCGACGCCACTTTGAGCATCGGCGTCCACCAGGTCGGCGAAGACTCGATCGATCACCAGGTTCGGCTGCGTGGTTGTGGCGGCAATCAGATCGCGGTACTTTCGGCCCATTTGCGTAAGAGTGTTGCTGACCGGGTCGATCAACAGGCTCGGGTTGTCGGCGATAAAGTCGCCTAGGTCCCCATCATCCAGCAAGAACCACGCCCACTGCTGCACCAGTCGATAGTTGTCCAACGGATAACCGAGATTTGCGTCCGTGGCGTTTTCAAGGTAGCGGATCGACTCTTCCATGAATTTGGTCACCCGCTGCGGCGTGAAGCAATTGCCGTATTCATCCTTCGTGTCGATGCACTGCCCGTTCGCGTTCACTTTGTACTGATGCAGCAACGACCATTCCGTCAGCAGCAACGGCGTATTCTGGTAGCCCCGCGCTTTCATCCAGCTGCGCATGGCGATCACCTGTTGCACAAACAGATTTACGCTGTCGTGTTCGTAGATACAGTAGTAGTCATTGCGTTGACACAGCTCTAGCTTCTCTGAAGGAGGGCGCTGCGGATGAGGCAGTTTCATGGCGAGGGCGGGATCTGTGCCGTTGGCGATCGAGGCGAAGACCGGTTTTCCCGAGTCCGGCAGGGGGTCTTTGTCTCCCGGTCGCACATAATCCTCGATGCGCTCCGGGAAGATGTAAGCGTGGAAGGTCCAGGCGTCCACCGGCATTGGCGCGCCGTATTTGGCGCGATAGGCGTCCAGCACCTTGTCAAGATATTGCAGGCGCCCCGGTGTGACCAGAACCAGCCCCGACACCGCTACCTTGGCGGTTGGGTCTTTCTGCTTGATAAAGTGGTAGGCGTCATGATAGGCGACGGCGTAAACTTCCGGCATCAGGTCGTCCTGCCAGAAGACGCGATCGACTTCGTTGCCGACGATCCAGACGGCGCCGGGATTGGCCTGGATCTGCTGCCCCAAACCCCTGTCCGTCAACGAGGGCCTCGCCGTATAGGTGGGAAGCCGCTTGCCATTTTCATCTCGACTCTGCTGCAGCCGGATCATCGGCGTGTGCGAGACATTGGAGGGTACCCAACTCGGCTTGCTCGGCCCGAAGGTGATGACCCATCCAATTTTCATCGGGCCGATCTGCGACGCGCCCTTCTGCGAGGCGGTGACGCCGTAGCGACAGTTGGGCGCCGCAGCGCTGACCTCGATGATTGGCTCTGGATCCTCTGCATCTAGATCATCGCGTAGGTCGATGCAGACGTCGGAGGCTGCGTTTGCCGTGCTCGGGATCAGCACGAGACATGCCGTCAGCAAAAATAGGGCCGAAACCCAAAGGTAGAGCGTTTGATTGTTTGTTAATGTTTTCTTCATTGCAATACTCCTTTGCATTCAACAGTGCAAAAGTAACGCGCTCACAAACCGTCTTGATCATCCTTCAGATCGATAAACCATAGCGGGGCATGACGATTCCCCAGATGATTGCAACATTGATGATGACAGCGACAACGATCAAGGCTCCGCTAAGAATGATCTGAGGACGCAGCCGTTGTGGCGTCCTGCAAAGGAGGCCGCCTGCAACCAAAGCGCTCAAAATCGGTAGAAGACTCTGGAGAAAGCGAAATTGTGGCTGAAAGACCGCTGTGTTGATGCGTACGTAAGAGGCCATGACGCCGAGAAACCAGATGAGTAAAACCATCGCCAGCAAATTGCGTTCGGGTGGCGCAGCGCGCCACCAACATACAGAGCCGATCAGCATCAGGCCAAATACAATGCTCCACCACAAATAGGCTGTCGCATCCGGCGCCGCCACATTCATCCAACCGAACCTGACCCAGCCGGAGCTGAGGGTCAACCGCCCGACTTCCAACCAGTATTCTATTTGAAAGACCTGCTCGCGAATTGCGCTAAATGTTCGGGCGCTCGACCAGAAATTGGCTCGAATTGTCGGCGTCAGGTGCACCAATGTCGCGGTCGCAGACCACACAATCAGCATAGCAACTGCGCTTCTGACCAGTGCGCGACGTTGTAGCGAAAATCGGA
Source organism: Caldilinea sp. (assembly GCA_025055055.1). Taxonomy (GTDB): domain Bacteria; phylum Chloroflexota; class Anaerolineae; order Caldilineales; family Caldilineaceae; genus Caldilinea. The sequence continues at coordinate 7,853 of JANWYX010000158.1, forward strand.
CAAATTCCAATGTCCAGACTGCCGCCACTGCGCCGACCACAAAGAGCATCGTCACTTTTGTCAGCACCGCCAGCGCAGAAAGCGCCGCCAACGCCGGGTAGCGGTTCGGTTTTCCAACGCGCAGAAGCATCGCCAATGTGATGGAGGCCAAGGCCGTGGCCAGCACATCGTTGTTGATCGCCCGGCTCAGAAACAGAAACTGCGGCCAACCCGCAATCCAGACGCCCGCAACCAGGACAATCGTTGGGAATTGAGGGAAGAGGAGATGCGCCGTCGCCAGCGTCGCCCACACGACCGCCAGCCCCAGCAGAACGGAGGCGACGCGCACGCCGAACACGACGGCCGGCTCCTCGCTCTGCAGCAGCCGTTGCTTGTTCGGATGCAGAAACATCACCCCTGTTTCTCCGAACGCTTCGTTGTGCTCCGGAAAGTCCACGGCCGGCGGCTCGCCCGTCACTGCGCTGATGGCCTTTTGTAACAACCCCGCTCCCACATAATACAGAGGCATGTGATAACACATGCGGCCGGACAAGGTGACGCCCGGCTTCCACCACTCTCCCTGTGGTTTGGGGTCGACGATCGGCAAGCGGTCGTATAACGCCACCTGCTGGATGCACTGAAGATGCCCCGGCTCATCAGGGCTTTCTCCCAGTGGAATCGCCAGGAAATAGAGCGCCGCCAGCATCAGATAGAGAATCGATGGCGGCGCCGCCAACAGCAGCCAGCGCTTGCAAGACAAGAACGAAGCCCTTTCGTGATCTAACGTGCTACCACAGGCAGGTAGGTTTGAAGGGTGTATGGAGGCAACAGCGCATGGAGGGCCGGCCTGCCGGCGTCCGCCACCCAGACGATTTTATTCACAGGATCTAAAGCCAGCGCAGTCAATACGCTATCATGTGCACCAAGCGCCACTTGATGAAGCAGCCGGTTGTTTGAGGTGTCTATCTGTACAACCTCGCGATTCGCTCCATCGAGCGCCCATAGCAAGGTTTGGCTTGATTCAGTCCATAGTAGAATATCAACCAAATCGGCGGATTCTCGATGATAGGGCAGCAACACCCATGTCTCCAGGGTGCCATACATAAAGACTGCTAATGTAGGCAGCGCTTTCGTAGAGATCCAGGGGATCCCGCTGCTTGAAGACGTCAGTCCTCTCACTGCGCCGGCCAAAGAACGGACGGTCGGAGTAGAGACAATGTCGTTAAAGGCAGGCCGATATCCGAGCACCATATCGAGGTCGGGAGCCGTCATCCAGATGATCGAGTTGGAGGCGGCAGCGATTCTGTCGAGGCCGGCGTTGGCGTAACCGACATTGATTTCCTGAATGACGCCGTTTGAGGGCGTCAAGAAGGCAACCTTGTCCGTCTTGCTTTGGACAAACCAGACGTGACCATTGGGCGCCACATCGATGCCGCTCGGCTCGCTCGCCGGAGTCGGAATTTCATATTCGGTGATTGTGTTGTCTGCAATCGAAAGGCGGCCGATCCGGTTTCCTTTTCTTTGCGTAAACCAGACGTTGTCGCCGTCCAAAGCGAGGCGATAGGGCTCGCTGTTCGGCGTCGGAGGCGAGTAAAAGGTGTATAGGTGTTGTTCGATGGGGCCCGAAGTGAGGATTTCTAAAGAACCGATCTTGTGCACCTCCGGCAAGGTGAACCATATTTTTCCGCCGCCGACTTTTACGTCGAAAGGGGCTGCAGGAAGAGGAAACGTCTTCACAGTCGACGTTACTGCGTTGACTTCCAGCGGGACGAGCAGCGCACTGCCTGCGATTGCGGCTCCACACAGGAGCCCCAGCGATTTCCATAGCCAAAGCCGCAAGAATTTTCTAAATCCTTCCGAACTTCGCGCACTCGATGCGAATATCAACCTCAACATGTCAAACCTCTTCGCTGAAGTTGCTACTGTACCGAACAAAGAACCAGTAACCGCTCACCAGAACGAATAGGGCGGTGATCGAGGTGCGCAAGAAGAAATCAATGTCCGTTCGATACCCCCAGTATAAGAGGTCTCGATACATGTTGACCAGAGAGGCCATCGGATTCAGGATATACATGAGGCGCTGGACATCGAGGGTGACGCCAAACGCCTCGTAAGCCACCGGAAGCATCGACGCCGAGTAGAACACCGGCGTCAAGAAGAACCAAGCCAGCATGACGACATCCATGATGAGCAACGTGTCGTGGTAGTAGACCTGCAATGTGCTCAGAAAGAAGACGATCCCCAGCGTAAAAGTTGTTTGAATCAAGATCACGACCGGCAAAAGCCAGATCCAGGGGCTTAATTGAATACCGAAGATGAAGATCAGTGCGAATAAAACGAGCAAGGCGAGCAAAAAGTTGATCAGGTTGGCCAGGATTGTGGCAATCGGAAGCACTTCGGCCGGGAAGTAGACCTTCTTGATCAGATGACCATTGGCGACGATGCTGTTCGTCCCCGTCATAATGCTGGCGGAGAAGAAATTCCAGGGCAAAATGCCGCTCAATAGAAAGACCGGATAATTCACAATGGTATGGTCGCGAAACAGCAGCGGCGAGATGATGGTAAAAACCAACATCATGCCTAAAGGGTTTAACAGGCTCCACAAAAACCCAAGCACGCTGTTGCGATAGCGCGCCTTCAGATCGCGCACGACCAGGTTGTAGATGAGAAAGCGATAGTGCGCAAGGAGCGCAATTCGCTTCCCGACAGAATGCATAAATGGAGTGACTCCGGCCGACTCTGCTGGCGGATGTGCGAACTGCCTGTTCATACGTTGCGCCCTGAAATAAGACCTAGCTTTGGTCAACGGATTGGATTTGGGGAGGGGATGTCGTGCTTCGCCTGTAGCCCCCCAGGGCTTGCATATAGACGTCCACAACCTGATGCGCTGCATGGTTCCAGTCATATTGCTCGGCGGCCCGCTGTCGAAGCTGTTTCCCGAGATGTCTTCGCATCTCTCCATCCTCCAGCAAACTTGCCAACTTGTCTGCTAAGCTTTCTGCGCTGCCGCGTTCGGCGTAAACTCCCCACGCTCCGAGATATTCGCGCGCCACCGGCGTGTCAAACGCCACGGTCGGCAAGCCCAGCGCCATGTAGTTGAGCAGCTTGCCGGCGCCTTCGGTCAGGCTCAGCTTAGGGGCCACGGCGACGTCGCCAAGTTTGAGATAGGTAGGCGCCTGTTCGTAAGGGATGCGTCCCGTAAAGATCACCCGATCCGCAACGCCCAACTGCTCGGCCATACCGCGGTACATTTCCAACCCGGGAAAACCCATCAGCAACAGATAGATATCCGGCCGCCGCCGGCAGAGCTGTTGCATCGCTTGCAACAGAAGATCGGTGCCTTGATAAGGAGCGAGCAAACCTAAATAGACGATCACGGGTGCATCGGCGGGGAGGCCCAACCTTTGGCGTTGGGCGCCTCTCTGCGCTCGCTCCGCTTCCGTCGGCGGCGCAAAGGTCATTGTGTCTACGCAATCCGGCAAGGGACGGATCCGAGCAGGATCGCAGCCGAATTCCTCGATCAGAATCCGTTCGGCGTTCGTAGAGCTGGTCAAAATCAACGGCACTGAGTGGTCGATCCAAGTTTCCAGCTTGCGCAGCGGCCTATAAAACAACCCATCCCGGCGCAAGAAACGATGGTCGATCATCTCTTCGGTGAGGCTGCCCTGAAAATCAAAGACCACCGGCAGACCGGCCATCCGTCCAAGCACCAGGCCGATCAAGGCGCCTTCATGCAAATGGGCGTGAATAACGTCGAAGCGCTCCCTCAGCAGAATTTGCAGCGTTTTGGCTCCCAACAGGGCGTCGAACGCAATCTTATGGCGACTCGATCCCACCTCGTAATGTCGCCGCCAAGGGATAGGCAATGTGCGCCGAATGTCCAGATCGGGCAGATCGCGACCGTTGCGGTAAGTAACGATGGTCACGCGATGACCAAGCCGCTGCAGCGCCCGCGCCTCTTCAAGGATGCGCACATGACATCCGTAGTCGGCGAAAAAGCTGGTCGGCGCAATCATCAACACCCGCAAGGTGCGTCCATCCACAGGCGTCTTCGTCTCCTTAATCGGTACAGCATGATCTGTACAGTAGATCTATACGGCAGATCTGTACGGCGACTTTTCCACAAAATTGTGTTGCGCAATTTGCCGCAGACGATTGTAGCGCACCGCCTTAAGTACGCCCAAATCATTCCGACGGTTTATTCAGGAGAATACGCCGCAGCGTCATGAAATCGCCGGGCGTTAGTACGCCTGTCATCCAACAGAGCATTGCGTAGGCGGCGGCCGAGAGTACGGCATTTAACATCCACGCAAACGGTGGAACGGCCGCCAACACACCCGACAGCAAGGTTGCAAGGAGCAAGCCGCCCTTTTTGTCGACAGGGCTGACGAACCGATGGGTGTGCAACAACCACGCGCCGAGCAGCGCGCCGGTCGCGCCGGCCAGGACGACGGCCAGCCCGGCGCCGCCCGCGCCCGCCAGCAGCGTCAAACCCGGTAGAAAAATCAGCGTGGCGAGGATATGGGCGCCGCTGATCCACAGGCTGGCGCGCAGGCGGCGCTCGATCATCAAGACTGTAGTTGCATAGACTTCCAGCAAAAATAAGGGCGCCGCCCAGATTAACCAACGATAGACTTCCACCGAGGCGCCGTAGTCGGCCCCGAAGAGCGTCTGCAAGATGCCTGCAGCTGCTCCAAAGCTGATGGAAGCTGCCGGCAAGACCGCCAGCAGGCCAAAGCGTAAACTCAGAGTGCGCAGGCGCAGATAGCGCTCCTGCGAGTGGCGATGCAGACGGCTGAGCGTCGGATAGAGCGCTCGCCAGAAGCTCTGGATGAGCTTCATCAGCACGCGTACAATGTTGTAGGCTGCACTGTAGACGCCGGTCACCGCCGGCCCGGCGATGACGCTCAGCAAGAGAATGTCCAGCCTTTGTAAGAGTACATCCGAGATCGCCAACCCGAAGAAAGGGGCGGTCTGGCGCAACAACATACACGGCTTGATGGAGACGGGCTCCTGAGGAAGCGCCAGCAGGCGGCTGCGAGCGAGAAGCGTCAGGCAAAGGATGGCCGAGATCGCCTGAGTGATGATGAGGACGCCGATCAGTGCCAGCTCATCGCCGCCCAGCCAGAGCACGCCTAGGCTGATCAGCAGGATCAGCGTGTTGATCGTCACCTCCACGCCCATCACCAGCTCCATGCGCTCTCCCGCCTGAAAAAGCGTCTGCGTGGCCGACGTGACGGCGTACAAGGGCAAGGACGCTCCGACCAGCCACAGGGAAGTCGCCGTCACCGGCCCAAACGGCAGGACGATGCCAAGCCCGATCAAGGCCAGCCAGACAAGAAGGCCGGCCAGAATCTGAATGCCGAGCAACCGAAGAAAATAAACGCGACGATGTGTCGGATTTTGCGCCAGGTCGCGCACAAGCAAGGTGGGAAGGCCGAGCTCGGAGATGACTTGACCGACGTTGAGGTAGGCCAGTGCAATGGTGTAATGCCCCAATCCCTCGACGCCAAGCCGCCGCGCAATCAACACCTGCAGCACAAAGCTGATGAGGATGCGCCAAAGGCTGGCGCCGGTGAGCGCACCGGTGTTGATCAGGACGCGACGCCCTGTGTGTATGACGCCGGCGTCGGCCGACGTCGAGGA
>JANWYX010000163.1 GCA_025055055.1 Caldilinea sp.
GAGGCGACGCTGGCGCGCAGCCGCGCGTTGACGCGTTCATGTGCGCTCGGCATTCGCGCCATTCATCGTCATGAATGGGCGGAGGCGGATGCGCTGCTGAAGCAGGCGCATGCAGAAGCCAAGGCGATGGTGGAGGCCATCGCTGCGCACCCGATGCTCTATTACACGGGTTACACCCAGGACGCGCTCAAAGAGCTGGTCGAAGCCTATCTGGTCAACGCGGTTGCGCGCGGGTTGCCGTTCCCGACGCCGGACGATCTTTATGTCACCGGCGCCACCTATCTGCGCGGCATGAGCGAGGCCGCCACCGAAATGCGCCGTTTCGTGCTCGACCTGGTGCGCCGTGGTCAGGTGGACGAGGCGGAGCGCTTTCTGGAGTTTATGGATGAGGTGTACAGCCATCTGGTCACGGTCGACTTTCCCGACGCCGTCACCGATGGACTGCGACGTCACACCGATGTGTTGCGCAGCGTCGTCGAACGCACGCGCGGAGACCTGACGATGGCCATTCGACAGGAACAGATGCGCAGTGCGTTGCTCAGCTTTGAACAGAACCTGGCGCGCTATTCGGGCGTTAACATTTCTGTCACCGAAGCCGCCTTGCCTCCGACGCCCTATGAGGAAGAGGAGGAGCGCGAATGACGGAGAAGAGCCCCTCGCTTGTGCGGGCGAGCGAAATTGGTCTCTGGGCCTATTGCCATCGAGCATGGTGGTTGGCCCATGTGCAGGGCGCAGCGCATCAAACCCCTCAATGGCTGGCGCACGGGGCGAAGCAGCATATCTTACACGGCGAACGAACGCTCTGGGCGCAACGAACGCAGCGCATCGGCCTCTGGCTGTTCCTTGTCGCGCTTGCTTTCTTGGTCGCAACGCTCCTGCATCGCATCTTTTGACCTTCATCCATGACAAGCCTATTCAATTCCGAACGGATGCAGCTTTCGACACCGACGTCGGCGAGCCGCGTGGAACGCAGCGCGCTGGTGCAAAGCGCCCTGGAACTCTTACTTGCCGCAGCCAAAAATCGGCAGGAAGCGCTCCTTCAAATTGAAGAACGTGCGGTTTATCAGCCCGACTCGTGGTTGTTGCAAAAATGTTGGGAGGCGCTCGCCGACGTCGGCGCAGGAACGGAAGCCTTGACCGTAGCGCACATGGCGGCGCCGCGTCAGCCGTTGGCGCCGGTGCAGACGCTCTATCGCCTCTCCCGGCAAATCGATCGCAAGCTGGGGCTCGCCAACCTGATCCGCCAGGAGCTGGCAAGCCTGCACCCTCGATTGATGGCGCCGGAGATGCTCAGAGAACCCCCAGAGCGAGAAAGTGCGCCGGTGCGCGAACAACTTTTGTATGCGGCGGCGACCGCTGCCGCCATCGGCGAGGTGCAGCAAGCCTTGACGTTGCTGGAGCGGCTCGACCAGTTCACCGAGCCATGGGAGCGCCCCATCGTTATGCCGGAGCAGCGTCAGATGCTCGGCGAAACCATTGTGAAGCTGCCGCCCCATCCGCTCACCGTTGCGCTCATCGCCCACGCGCTGCGCCGCTACGGCGACGCCGGCGCGCAGTTTGTGCTGGCCGTAACGACGGCCGCCGGCGAACATCTGCGCGCAAGCCCCGGCGCCTCTCGCCCTGCGCGGCTGTTGAAACACGGCGTGAATGCATTCCGCCACACCTCCTTAACCAGTTTGCATGCACGGCGGCTGACCGCAGTTGCGTTGGCGCAGGCAGGCGCCAGCGGCGAGGTGTTGAGCCAGCTGACCGCGATCGCGAACATTCAGGCAGCACGACGCGAAAGCGGTCTCTCTTTGCGCAAGGCCGACCAAAACGTCCTGCGCCAGGTCAAACGCCCCACCGCCGACGCAGACGTGGATTTTCTGGTGTACACCATCCAGGAAGCGGTGCGCGCCATGCCGGTGCGCTCGATGCCGCGCGAGCATCGCATCGAGCTGGCGAATCGATTGGTGTTACTCGGTGCAAAGAGCGATGGCTGGACGGCGGCGGGCGCCGCCTCGACCCTCGTTGAGCTCGGCGCTATCAAATACGCAGTGGAAGTGGTCGAGGCGATCCCGGCCGGCGATCCCACCAAAGCGGAGGGGTACATCGGACTGGTGCGCGGTTTGCTGGCCGTTGATGAGCCGGAGCTGGCCCAGGAGCAGATCGCAAAAGGGCTGGCGTGGGTACGCTCCTATCCGGGCCGCAATCCCGCACGCGCGCTGATCTGGGGGCTGGCCGAGCTTTTCCTGGAACGGCGCGAGCCTGCGCAGGCGCTCGCCATCCTCGACGCATGGGAGGAGCCGGGAGGCTTCTGGCGCCCGTTGCGCACTCGCTTTGGTCGAAAATGGAGCGACGACGACCTGCGCAATCAGGGGCTGCGTCTGCGTGCGCTCCTACAACAGGATGCCCTCTCTCCCAAGGCTACGCAACAACGGCTCAACGCGTTGTTAACCTGGGCGCCCCGCCTGCTTGACGGGGAGGCGCTTTTCAACTTCCTGACGGAGAATCTGCTGGCGCCTTTGCTGGCCGCCGGCCGCGTCGAGCAGGCGTTGAGCGTGCTGCCGCTCTACCGGCAGGCAATGAGGGGAGGCAGCGGCGAAAAACACGCTTCCCGCCTGGCCGGCCTTTCTCGCTTGTTGGCGTCCGAGCTGGGGACGCTCCTACACATGCCCGTAGCCGGCACGAGCAACGGCGGCAACTCCACTGCCCGTTCTGCATTGGAGGCTTTTCTGCTTGGAGTATGGCAGGCCGACAGCCAACGCAGCCTCTGGCACACCGTGCATGGCGTCGAAGGGACGCTACCACTGCTGATTGCGCTGGACGGCCCGGAGGCGGTCGTGGCGCTGGCGAAAGGGATCGTTCAGTCCGGCAAGCAGTGGAGCGAATCTTGAGAGACTATAGATGCGCCAGTAAATCGGCGGCGGCCGAATAGGGGTCGCTTTCGCGTCGGCGAATGCGCTCCACAAGGGCATCGAGGCTGCCGGGACGGATACGGGACGCAATGCGTCGATTCAGTTCGGCGCGAAGGATGTTCTCCAGCGTGTGAGCGATGCGCAACTGTTCTCGCATCGCCAGTTCTCCGGATTCAAGCAGCCAGCGACGATGCGCATCGATGCGTTGTCGCAACGCTTCGACGCCGGTTCCATCGGTCGCCACCGTCTTCATGACGACCACCTTCCAGCCCGCCTCCTCGTCGTCTTCGACCGGAGACTCTACACGCAACAACTGCCCGTGATGGCGCACATAGCGGGCGCCGTCGCCCTCGATCTCGAGCATCATCTCCAGGGCGCGAATCGTGCGATCGGCGCCGGGTCGATCGGCTTTGTTGACGACCAAGATGTCTGCGATCTCTAAAATGCCGGCTTTGATTGCCTGCACCTCGTCGCCTAACCCCGGCGCTTCGACGACGAGCGTCGTATGGGCGGTGCTGGCGATCTCCACCTCCGCCTGGCCGACGCCGACGGTTTCTACGAGAATACGCTCGAAACCGGCGGCGTCGAGCACCGTGACGACGTCGCCGGTGGTTTTGCTCAAACCGCCGAGACTGCCTCGCGTTGCCATGCTACGGACAAAGACGCCGGGGTCGCCCGCCAGCGAGCGCATGCGCACGCGATCGCCGAGCAGCGCTCCTCCGGTGAAGGGGCTGGTGGGGTCGATGGCCACGATGCCGACGGTCAGGCCGATGTTGCGGTAGCTCTGCGCCAACGCGGTGACGAGCGTCGACTTTCCGGTGCCCGGCGCGCCGGTGACGCCGATGATGTGGCCACGGCCGGAGTGTGGATAGAGCGCCGCCAACAGCTCGCCTGCGTCATCCTCCTGATTTTCGACGCGAGAAATGGCGCGCGCCAGATGCAGACGATGGCCGTTGAGCACGCCCTCGACCAGTGCAGCGATGGAAGGACGCCGAGTTGTTTCGACTGCACTCATTCAGGCCGGGACCTTGACATTGTTGAGAATAAAATTGACATACTCTTGGCTAGGAGTACCCGGGCCAAAGACGGCGGCGACGCCTGCAGCTTTGAGCTTTTCGACGTCTTCTTCAGGGATAATGCCGCCGACGATGACCAGCACATTGTCTTGACCCTGGGCGCGCAACAGCTCAACCACTTTGGGGCACAGGGTCATATGCGCTCCGCTCAGGATGCTCAACCCGACGACGTCGACATCTTCCTGCAAGGCAGCTTCTGCGATCATCTGCGGTGTCTGTCGGATGCCGGTGTAGATCACCTCGAACCCCGCATCGCGCAACATGCGCGCCACCACCTTGGCGCCGCGGTCATGGCCGTCGAGGCCGGGTTTAGCCACCAATACACGAATTTTGCGTTCACTCATCCTCTGGCTCCTTCAGCAGCAAACGGGTTCACCTTTTCAAGCGATCATCGTCAAGTGGAAACACTTGCCCAAAGTGTAGCATGTCTTTCATTGAACAACCACATCCAGAGGCACAGCGATGCACCCGGTGAGTTGACCAGGAGGATAGAAAAGACGGCAGCCGGCGCTTCGATGAAAACATTTTTTCTGGTACAATTTTCTTTTATATTATCGACGAAGAGGAAGGGATCGGCTTGTGATTGAGCTGTTTTATGCTTCGAACGTCATCTCGCGGCGTCAAGGGATCCCCCGCCAGCGTCTGGCGTTCGTCCTGTTGGTGGAAAATCACGCCTATGCCAAACGTGTGGTCGTACGCTGGCGAGGGGAGGACGGTGAGTGGCATGATACACCGGCTCGCTACGTGGCGCCCGCAGGCGAAGGGCGAGAGATCTGGCGCAGCGACATTGAGATTGCGCTGACGGAGGAACGCTCGCTGCCGGGCAATGTCCAGTTCGTGCTATACGTTAGTCAGCGGGGACGCGAATATTGGGAAAACAACGGAGGACGCAGCTACGCGTTGGATGCGG
>JANWYX010000188.1 GCA_025055055.1 Caldilinea sp.
CGATGGAACGTTGCTGGTCCAGTTGCGCACCTGCATCCGAGCCGGCGAGCGCACCGTTTGTGAGTGGACGCCCCAAGGAGTCGAGGCAGGGTTTTACTACGGTTTGACCCACACCGAGACCCCGGGGCCGAACAACTCGCTCATCGAGTCCTTGACATTGGAGGCCGTCATCGGCCCGAGCGGCGAGACGGTCAAGACACCGCCACAGGCGTTCTGCCGCCTGCGCGTCCCGACTTTGAACGTGCGCAGCGGCCCAGGTCTGGAATTCCCCATCATCGCCAAAATCCGCGGCACCGAGACCGAACCCGGCTCCGTGATTGTAGTCGCCTTCGACGCCACCAAGACCTGGATGCAGGTGACCGAGCGGGTGGCGCGCGATGGCTGGGTGACGGCCAATCCCGAATTCATCCTTTGCGATGACGGCGTAGCGGACCTTCCTGTTCTCGGTCAATTACCGATTGCAGATGCGAGGCCCGAATCCGGCGGAGCTGTGAATACGGCCGAGGTTTCGTCGTCGCCGACGGCGGCGCTTGCGCCGACGCCGACAAGCGTCCCTGCGCCTCAGCCGGCGGCTCCTGCGCCTGCAACCGAGGCGCCTCCTGAAGGATCTCAAGAGCAGATCACGCCCACGCCTGAAATGGCCGCCGTGCCGGATGGTCTGGCGCGCATTGTCGTTAACAACGCCTTTGACCAGAAGATCCGTTTCACGCTCGATCAGCAATACCGGCCTGAGCGGGACAACCTGAGCGGAGAGTGGGACCTGGAGCCCGGCGACTCGGTGACGATCCTGGTTTACCCCGGAACGATTGCTTTCTCCGCCAGCACGGCCTGGCGCGGGCTCTCAGGCAATGCGGAGCTGGTGTTGGAAGAAAAGGAAGAGCGCGTGCTCTGGTTGCACTTCGTGCCCGATCCGCTTGAAAAGGATCGCTGGAATCTGCAATATTGATGAGACCTCTGGCACAGTGCCTGTCTCAACCACACTGAATGCCTAGCAATGCGGCGAAGAAGAAACACCGGGGGGTGGAAGGATTCCCCGGTGTTTCTTTAGCGAGAAAAGTTGCGCAGTTGGCGAGGGTTTCTCGCAGTGTTCGACCTTCGAGAAAGTTTGATGAGGGCTGTGGTCCCTATCATCCGTCATTCGACGCGGGTGCAACTGCCGGCCTCATATCCTCGAGAGACTGCACAAGGGTTTGGATGACTCAAAGAAGCGCAGCATAAGCAGCACCTATGGATTCCCCAAATTTATTTGCTCAATTTCATGGAACCGCCTGAAAAATGGAGCGCCTGCGCTTCCTCTTAGCGGCGCTTTATGGGGCGCCCTCAATTTCACCAGATTGCCGCAAACATGCGCAGGGAACAGCACCGCGTTGTCGGCCGGTTTATTTTTGCACATACCGCACGTAAAGCTCGCGCGTAATCTCATCTGCAGTTAGCTCGAAAACCGCTTCCGGTCCGGCCGGCTGCCCTTGTGGATCGAGCAATTGAATGCGCCATTCTCCCGCCTGTGGCTCGACGAACACAACGCTGAAATTGGTGAAACGAGCATAGGGGCTGGCGTCTTCACGCGTCTGCTCGGGCAAACCTGCAAACGAGACTTCATCGACGACCAACGCAGATCCTAAGTGCTCAACGCGTAACGAATATCCACCTAGTCCCAGCTCTGAAGGAGAATAGATGTACGCATAAATGCGCACGACATTAGGCGCCAACGACTCGGTTGGAAATTTCGTCGCTTCCTCCAGAGCGAAGGGATAATCCGGCGCCGGCGTCGGGGAGGGCGTGGGCGCGGGCGTGGGCGTCTCGGTTGGCTCCGGCGTCGGGGTAACTGTGGGGGATTCCGTCGGTGTCGGCGTGGGCGCAGGCGTGGGCGTCTCGGTTGACGTCGCCGTCGGCGTGGGTGTGCTCGTAGCAATCGCCGCTGCAATCTGGGTCGGATCGACGGCCTGTTGGCCCGGCTGCACAGGGCCAAGCGGTGCTTGCGGTGCAACCTGTTCCATCGCCGCCGACGCTCCTTCTTCCACCGGCGTGGGCGTCCAGGTTGGAATCGGGGTGCGCGTGGGCGTGGCTTCACCGCGACCGCCACAGCCTGCCATCAACAGCGCGCTGAGCGCCGCCGCAAGCAGAACCAGCGACAAAAAAGAGAGGCGCTTGTGCAAATTCCCGAGGCGCGTAACCGATCGCTTGGATGACTTCTCAACGCTTTTCACGACGAATCCGTTCCTCTCCATGGCGTGTTGTCCATGGCGTGTTGGTGAATGC
>JANWYX010000230.1 GCA_025055055.1 Caldilinea sp.
AGACGCAGTCTCGCATCGTCGACGCCGCCTACGTCTTGTTCCTGGCGCAGGGCTATCATGGGACGTCGATGCGTCAGATTGCGCAGCGCGCCGGGCTGACGTTGGGGGGCGTCTACACTCATTTCGCCGGCAAAGAGGATATCTGGAAGGCTGTGCTCTTTGAGCGCCATCCTTATCACACGATCCTGCCGGCATTACGCGCGACGGAGGGAGAGACGGTCGAGGCATTTTTGCGCAACGCAGCCAGGCGCCTGGTCGGCGAGCTAGGCAAACGCAACGACCTGTTGCATCTGATGTTCATCGAACTGGTGGAATTCAACGGTGCCCATCTGCCGGAACTCTATGAACGAATTGCGCCGCAAATTACGCCGTTGCTCGAGATTGTTCGACGTGGTGAAGAAAAGTTGCGCGCCATTCCGCCGTTGTTGCTGGCGCGCTCTTTCGTCGGTTTTTTCTTCTCCTATTACATCACCGAGGCGATGCTGCCGACGAGCTTGCGCACACAAATGGGCGAGGATACCCTGGATACGTTCATCGACATCTATCTTCACGGCGTGCTTGCGCAAGCGTAGGGGGTTTCAGAGCGTGAACCGGCGGAGCGGAGTTGGCGCAGCGAAAATACAGATGCACAAGAAACCTTTTCACGAAAGTGGTTGCTCTTTTGCGGAGGTGCAAGCACGTACGCGCGTCTCAACAGCTTAATCCGTAAGGAATTTATCCAAATCACACGCGATCCGCGCACGCTGGCCATGACCTTTGTGATGCCGGTGGTGATGATGTTTCTGCTTGGCTATGCGGCCACCAACGATGTGCGCAACATTGCGCTGGCCGTGCTCGATCGGGATCAGACGCCCGCTTCGCGCCGGTTGATCGACGCCTATCGAGTAGCAGATTATTTCGTGGTCACACAATGGGTCAACTCCGAAGAAGAGTTACGTGCTTTGATCGATCGCAACGTCGTGCGCGCAGGGCTGATGATTCCGCCTGGCTATGGTCGGACGTTGGCCGGCTGGGGCAATGCGCAGGTCGCCTTCGTGCTCGACGGTTCCGACCCTACGGTGGCGAGCACTGCCTTAGCCGCCGCCCAGTTGATCGGTCAGGCGCAGGCAACGCGCCTGACCGTCGAACGGCTGCAGGCACGCGGGCAGACGGTAATGACGGCACAACCGATCGACGTACGCACTATTGTCTGGTTCAACCCTGGGCTAATCAGCGCCTACTACATGGTACCGGCCATGATCGGCATCATCCTCCAGTACCTGACCACGATCCTCACGGCGACGTCGATCGTGCGCGAGCGAGAGCGCGGCACCATCGAGCAACTGATCGTCACCCCGCTGCACCCTTGGGAGCTGATCGTCGGCAAATTGACGCCGTACGTATTGATCGCTTTCCTCAACACGATCGAAGTGCTCACGATCGGCGTATTGCTCTTTCATGTGCCGATCAACGGTGATCTAGGGCTGTTGCTCACATTAACGGCCTTGTTTTTGGTGACGACACTCGGCATCGGCCTCCTGATTTCGAGCGTCGCCAATACACAACAAGAGGCGATGTTGACCACCATGTTTACACTGTTGCCCTCGATCTTTCTGTCCGGATTTTTCTTTCCCCTGGCAGCGATGCCGACTTGGTTGCAACTGGTGAGCTATGCGGTGCCGTTGCGCTATTTTTTGATCATTGTACGCGGAATTGTGCTCAAGGGCGTCGGTCTATCGGCGCTGTGGCCGGAGGTGCTGGCGTTAAGTGTCTTTGCCCTCGTGGTCATGAGCGCCGCGGTGATGCGCTTTCGCAAAAGCCTGGATTGAGGGAGAATGTTTATGCATCCTGACCCGCGCCGCGTGATTCCGGTTCTGGCTCTGCTCTTGTTATTGACGTTGGCGGGCTACTATCTGGTTTGGCCGGCGTTCGGTAAGAATAATACACTTGTCGTTTCCGGGACAATTGAAGCGACCGAGGTGCGCCTGGCCTCGGAATTTGGCGGACGCGTCGATGAGGTGTCTGTGGTCGAGGGCGAACGCGTCGCCAAGGACCAAATTGTGGCATCGGTGCGACCGAGCGCCTCCGTGCGCAATGCCTCCACTCGCGAGCGCATTCGCACGCCGATCGCCGGAGTGGTGCTCTATCGTTCTGTGGAGCCGGGTGAATTTGCCGCGCCGGGTGCACCGCTGATCACCGTGGCCGACCTCGACCGCTTGACGTTGACCGTCTACGTCCCAGAAGATCGCTACGGGCGGATCGAGTT
>JANWYX010000066.1 GCA_025055055.1 Caldilinea sp.
CTCAGCGCAGCAAGAAGACGATTGGGCTTGTGCATGATCACCCTCCGATGCCTGCGAGCTGCAATTCCTTAGCAAGATGGCAGGCGACGAAACGCCCCGGCTGCATTTCCTCCAGCGCAGGCACGACGGTGCGACAGGTCGTGTCGTTGGCGTAACGGCAGCGAGGGTGAAAGACGCATCCCGACGGCGGATTGGCCGGGCTGGGCACGTCGCCTTCCAAGATGATGCGCTGCGTCTTGATGTCCGGATCGGCGGGCGGCACCGCCGAGACCAGCGCCTCGGTGTACGGGTGCAGCGGTCGGCGCAGCAGCTCCTCCGCAGGCGCCATCTCAACGATCTTGCCGACGTACATGACGGCGATGCGGTCAGAGATATGCTCGACTACCGACAGGTCGTGGGCGATGAAGATTAGGGTCAGCCCCAGCTCCTCCTTGAGGCTCTGCAAAAGGTTCAACACCTGCGCCTGCACCGAAACGTCGAGCGCCGAGACCGGCTCGTCCGCTACAATGAGCCGTGGGCTGAGCGCCAACGTGCGCGCAATGCCGATGCGCTGCCGTTGTCCGCCGGAGAATTCATGCGGGTAGCGGTCCATGTAGGCAGGATCAAGACCGACCTCGGTCATCAGCTCGGCGACGCGCGCTTCCAGCGCTTTGCCTTTGGCGACGCCATGGATAATCAACGGCTCGCCGATCAGCTCTTTGACCGTGCGTCGGGGATTGAGCGAGCTGAAAGGATCCTGGAAGATCATGCGCATCTCGCGGCGCAGAGGCTTGACTTCTTTCGCTTTCAATTTTGCGACGTTGACGCGCTCTCCGCTCGCCGTTCGGTACCAGACGTCGCCGTCGGTCGGGTCATAGAGGCGCAGGATGGCGCGGCCCACCGTTGTTTTGCCGCAGCCGCTCTCGCCGACCAGCCCCAACACCTCGTTGCGCCGAACGGCGAAACTCACGCCGTCCACCGCCTTGATGTGGCCGACCACGCGCTGCAAAAAGCCGGCGCGGATGGGGAAATGCATCTTCAGGTCGTTGACTTCCAGAATGGTGTCGTTCTGCATAAACAGGCTTTCTTCAATCATTCGCATACGGGTCTGCTGCGTCGCGCAGCCCGTCGCCCAGGAAGTTGAAGCCCAACACGGCGGCTACGATAAACAGGACGGAGGAAGCGATCCAGGGGTTAAAGCCGAGCGTCTGAATCGTCTGTGCATCCCGCATCAGCGTGCCCCAGCTCATCAGCGGCTCCTGGATGCCGATGCCCAGGAAGCTGAGGAAACTTTCGGCCAGGATAATGGTCGGAATGGTGAGCGTCAACACCACGATGATGTGGCTGAAAGTGTTGGGCAAAAGGTGCTGGAACATGATGCGCGCGTCGGAGGCGCCCATCTCTCTGGCGGCCAGCACGAAGTCGGTCTCGCGCAGCGCCAGCACCTTGCCGCGCACCTCGCGCGCCAGCAACGTCCAGCTCAAGAGGGCGAAGATGAACGACATCGTCACAAAGACGGCGAATTGATCCCAGGTGATCGGGATCACCGCCGCCAACGCCATCCAGAGCGGAAGCTGCGGGAAGGATTGTACGAATTCGACGAAGCGCTGCGTCCAGTTGTCGATAGCGCCGCCATAATAGCCGGAAAAGACGCCGACGATGGCGCCGACGAGCACCGAGATGAGCGTGCCGAAGAGCGCCATGGTCAACGAAATGCGACCCGCCATGCAGGAGCGGCCAAAGATGTCGCGGCCGAAACGGTCGGTGCCCAGCAGAAAGATTTTGGCGTCGCCCGCTGCGCCGAAGAGATGGATATCCGTCGGGAAAATGCCGAAGAGCTTATATTCCCATCCCCGTTTGAAGAAGACGATCGGATAGCGCACCGAAGTGTCCTCCACCCAGGTCGAGCTCATGTCGGGGTTCAATTTGCGCACGCTTTTGTACACGAAGGGCTGAAAGTGAAAGCGCCCCGCCGAGTCGATGAAATGAATGCGCGTCGGCGGCGTAAAGGCGTCGCCCATGTTCAGCCGCACCGGATCGTAGGGTGAAAAGAAATCGGCAAAGATCGCCATCACGAAAAGCCCCACGACGATCAACCCGCCGACGATCGCCACTTTGCTGCGCCGAAATTTGCGCCAAACCAGAGCGCCGTAGCTTTCATGGCTGCGCGCCAGCTGACGCAAGACTGCCGCCAACTCGGGATCGGTGATGGGCTGCTCCTCCTCGGCGGCGGGCAACGGCTCAAGGGCCCGGTCTTTTACAACGTCGTCGATGCGAATGCTGTCCGTCATGATGTTTTTCTCAACTTAGGCGAATGCGCGGATCGACCAGCGCCAGAATGATGTCGGCGATCAGGTTGCCGGCGACGAGCAAGATGGCGTAGATCATCAAGAAGCCGCCCGACACATAGATGTCCTGGATGGCGAGCGAGCTGTAAAACATCGGCGCCAACGTAGGAATGTTGAGCACGATCGCCGCCTCCAGCTCGCCCTGAATCATGTACGGCAACACTGTGCCCTGGTACATGATGATCGGATGCAGCGCGTTCGGAACGGCATGTTTGTAAATCACCGCACTCTCACGCAAGCCCTTAGCGCGCGCGGTCGTCACGTATTGGGCGTTGAGGTTGTCGAGCAGGTTGCCGCGCATCACGCGCATGTTGCGGGCGATGCCGCCCACGCCGGCGATCAAAATCACCGGCCACGTGTAGCGCAGTACGTCGACGAATTTCTCCCACGACATCGGCGCAAAGGCATACTGGGGCGAGGTGTAGCGGCCGATGTACGGATAGTTCCACTCGATCACCATGGCGTACATTAGGACCAACGCCAGAAAAAAGCGGGGCACCGAGGTGCCGATAAAGGCCAGCACCGCCGCTAGGTTATCCCCCAGGCTGTATTTGTGGGTCGCCGCATAGATGCCGATCAACAATCCAAAGAAAGTGGAGATGAAGTGTGCAGCCAACGCCAGAAAAAGTGTGCGTGGCAGCCGCTCCCAGATCAGCTCGCCTACATCTTTTTTGTAGGCGAACGAATAGCCGAATTTCCCTTCGGTGACGATCCCTTTGATCCAGATAAAGTATTGCTCGTACAAAGGTTTGTCGAGGCCGTAGAGCGCTCGATACTGATCGGCCGCAGCCTGCGCCTCCTGGCGCGACATGTTGCCCTGATTCATTAGCATCATCTCGTACGAGGTGGCGAAATCGCCGGGCGGCAACTGAATGATGATGAACGAGACGATGCTGATGCCGATCAGCAACGGAATGGCGGAAAGCACGCGGCGCAGAATGTAACCGATCATGGGCAACTCCGTCTTAGTGCAAACCCGGTGGG
>JANWYX010000326.1 GCA_025055055.1 Caldilinea sp.
GTCAAGGGGTTCTACCTGGCCATGAGCACCCTGGCGGCGCAGTTCATCATCCCCTGGTTAAGTCGACACATCTATCCCGAATACCTTGGCGGCTCCTCCGGGCGCATCGCCGTGCCGTCGCCGGTGATCTTCGGAGTCACCTTCAACCAGGTGGCGCAGGTCTTTTACATCTCCCTGACCGTGCTGGTCATCACGACGATCCTGCTCGTCAACATCCGTCGCACCAAGCTGGGACGCTCCTTCATCGCCGTGCGCGACAACGACCTGGCCGCCGAGGTGCTCGGCGTCAACCCCTTTGGCGTCAAGCTGCGCGCCTTCTTCGTGGCCGCGATGCTGGCGGGGCTGGCGGGCGGGCTGAAGGCGATCAGCCAGCGCAGCGTAGGGACAGAGCTGGCCTACGGGCTGAACGAATCGATTCTGCTGCTCGGCATGCTGGTGATCGGCGGCCTAGGCCACAACTTGGGGCCTTTCCTCGGTGTGGCCACCATCATCTTTTTAGAGGACCTAGCCAACGTCACCGGCGCGACGATGGCGTCGCTCTTTCCGGCGCACGCCACCAATCTGCTCACCTCGTTTCGACCGCTCTTCTTCGGTCTGGTCCTGATGCTCTTTTTGATCTTCGAGCCGCGTGGGCTGGCGCATCGCTGGGAGATACTGAAGGCAACCTGGCGCATGCGTCCCTTCTCTCGATAAAGCGCCTTTGCTCTGGATTTCGGCAATAGAAATTTCCAACACATGCTCAAAGTAAGGAGGAATACCCCATGAACAAGTGTATTCGACTGCTCATCTCTGCAGTGTTGTTGTCGGCGCTGATGGCGGGCTGCGCTGCGCCGGTGGCGGCGCCACCCGCCGCGCCGGCGACCGAGGCGGTGGCGGAAGAAGCGCCCGCCGAAAGCGCTCCGGCCCCTGCGCCTGCCGTGGCGGAGGAAGCGCTGCGACCGCCGGCCTCGAACCCGGTTGAACCGTGCAAGACCACGCATGAAGGCGAGAAGATCTTGGTGCACCAACAGGCAGGGTTGACCGGGCCGCTCGCCACCATTTTGGGGCCGGGCTTCATCAACGGCACCCGCGACGCGGTCAACGAGATCAACGCATCCGGCGGCGTCTGTGGAGCGGAGCTGGTCATCAACCTGGTGGACACCCAATATGCGCCGGAGCAGGAGCTGGCCGCCTATGAGGCCATCCGCAACGCCACGCCTAGGCCGTACTTCATTCTCACCTACGGCAGCGGCGCCACCATTGTACTCAAGGACCGCGTGATCGAGGACAAGATCCCCAACCTGGCCTCCGGTTTGGACGGCGAGTCCTTCTACATCCCGCGCAACGGCTACACCGTCGGCACTGCGCCGATCTACTCCGACCAGTTTGCCGGCTTCCTCAAGTGGGCGAAGGACAACTGGGCGCAGATCAAACCTGCAGGCGCCGGCGATGAGATCGTCGTCGGTGTGATCGGCTGGGCGAACGCCTTTGGCGCCGGTGCCACTAAGCCGGAGGCGCTGGCCTACGCCGAGTCTATCGGGGTCACCGTGTTGCCGCTCGAGCAGCAGGAAATATCACCCACCGCCGACGTGACCGGTCAACTGCAGAACCTGCTCGTGAACGGCGCCAACGTCATTTGGATTCAGTCTCTCTCCTTCGGTCCGGCGCAGGTGATCGGCACGCTGCGCGCGCTCGGCGCTTGGGACAGCGTAGTGGTGGGCGGCGTCAACTGGGCGATGAACCAGGATGTATTGAACATCCTCGGCGAAAACGCGCAACTTGCCGTCGGCATGTACGGCATCGTGCACTCCTACTGGTGGACGGACACCGACGTGGAGGGTGTGCAGAAGGCGCTGGCCGCCTTCGAGGCGGGTGGCTACCCGGAGACGGACAAAGCGATCAGCTACCTGCTCAGCTACGGTTCGCTCTTCGGCATCCGCGATGTGCTCCAACACGCCATCAACCTATACGGCTATGAAAACCTAAGCGGCGAGAACTTCCTCAAAGCCATGCAGGACCTCGGTTTGGTCAGCGCAGGCGGGCTCTTTGCCTTCGATGTGCGCGGGGAGAACCGGGCGCCGCGCACCGCCACCATTCGCCGCATTGAGCTGGTGGATGGCAAGCCAACCTTCGTGACAGTGCAGGACTTCTTCGAGCTGCCGGACACACGGCCGCCGGCGCCGTGAGCTCGGGCATAGGCTTTGGAGAGGGAGGGTGATTGAGGTTGACGCGAAATGGAATTCGTCGGCCTCTAAGTTGAGCAATTATCTTCCAGGAAGCTTGAAGGGATTCAGCAAAATAATCCGGCAAAAATTGTAGGTGCGACTCTCGGCGCGTTCTCGGTAGGCCGCATGGGTTGGAGTGAAGCGAGGATGTGCAGCTACTTTGCAGCGCCTACGGATCGTCAGAACCATTTGTTAAATTCCAGAGAGTTTCCTGGAAGATGTCGCAGACGTTTCGCATGAACTTAGAGACCGTAAAGTGACGGGGTTGTAGGAAATTGAGAATAGCGAAAACGCAACCTCAGCTCAACAACCCTCATTTCATCACCTCACCGCCTGAACAACGACTTTCGGGAATTTATCTATGCTGAAGGTCAACAACATCGAAGTCGTCTACAGCGATGTGATTTTAGTGCTGCGCGGCGTCTCGCTGAGCGTGGAGTCCGGTCAGATCGTTGCGCTGCTGGGCGCCAACGGCGCCGGCAAGACGACCACGCTCAAAGCTATCACCGGTCTGTTGCGCACGCAACAGGGCAAAGTGACGCGCGGCAGCATCGAGCTGGAAGGGCGACGCATTGATCGTCTCTCTCCCGATGGCATTGTGCGGCTTGGCGTGGCGCAGGTCTTCGAGGGGCGTCGTCTGTTCAGCCACCTTACGGTGGAGGAGAATCTGCTGACCGGCATGCTCTTCCGCCCGGAATCGCTGCGCAGCCCGGCCGTGCGCAACGACCTGGAGCAGGTGTATCACTTCTTCCCTCACCTGAAAGATCTGCGACGGCGCACCGCCGGCTATCTGTCCGGCGGAGAGCAACAGATGGTGGCGATCGGGCGGGCGCTCATGGCGCGCCCGCGACTGATGCTGCTCGACGAGCCTTCGCTGGGACTGGCGCCCTTGCTGGTGCAGGAGATTTTTGGGATTATCCAGCGCATCAATGCGGAATCGGGCGTGTCCATGTTGCTCGTGGAGCAGAACGCCGCGGTGGCTTTGCAAATCGCTCATCATGCCTATGTGATGGAAACCGGCCGCATCGTGCTCGATGGTCCCGCCGGCCAACTCATGGAGAACGCCGACATCAAAGAGTTTTACCTGGGGCTGACGCAGTTGGGAGAGCGCAAAAGTTATCGGGACGTGAAGCACTATCGCCGACGGAAGCGATGGCTTGGCTAGCGCCGGACAAGCCGGCTGATCTCGCCCTGTTCTAGCGCAGTGATGGCGAGCTGAGCGCAGGCGTTCACAACGATGTCCAGCCTGGCGAAACGGGCATCCCGCGTGAAACCGCGGCGATAGCGCGCATAGATCTGCTGCACGATGACGGCGATTTTGAATAGACCGTACAGGTAGTAAAAGAGTGGATCGTCGATCGTGCGGCCGCCGGCTGCAGCGTAACGCTCCACCACCTCGCGTCGACTGAGATTGCCCGGCGCGATCGTCAGCCCCAACATCGACTGCAGCACCGGCGGGTCGTTCGGCTCGATCCAGTACCCCAGCGTCGTACCCAGGTCCATCAGCGGGTCTCCGATCGTGCACATCTCCCAGTCCAGGACGGCGAGAATCTCTGTCAAATCGGCCGGGTTCAGCATCAAGTTGTCGAATTTATAGTCGTTGTGGATCAGGGCTGCGCCGCTTTCTTCAGGCATATGCGTATGCAGCCATGTGATCAGCGTTTCGAGGGCAGGGACCTCTTCGGTCTGCGCTGCGCGATAACGTTTCGTCCACCCCTCGATCTGGCGGCGGACATATCCCTCCGGCTTACCGAGGTCACCCAAACCGGCGGCGGCATAGTCGATGGCGTGCAACGCTGCAAGATTTTCGATGGCGGCGACGCCAATGGCACGCAACGCCTCCCCAGAGAGCTGTTGCAGCAGAGGAGAACGACTGCGCAAAATCACGCCGTGAAGCCGTTCCATCACATAGAAGGGAGCGCCAATGATAGATTCATCTTCGCAGTAGAGCAATGGGCGAGGAACTTTGCGATACACCGGATAGAGCCGACTGAGGACGCGATGTTCGCGCCCCATGTCGTGGGCGCTCTTGATGGCGGCGCCGAAGGGGGGGCGGCGCAATACCAGCTCTCGACCGCCGAGCCGAAGAAGGTAGGTCAGGTTGGAGAAGCCGCCTGGAAATTGCTCGACGATTAAGGGGCCTTGCGCTTCGGGCAAGTGTGCCAGCAGATAACGTTCCAGCGCTGCAACATCCAATTCTTCGCCCTGCCGGACCGGCGCCGATTGATCGATCATCTTTTCCTCACTTCGACAGAGTTCTGCGCACCCTTGTCACCATGAGGTCACAAAGGCAAAATCGAGACAGCGCAGGTTGTGTTCCTTTGCGCCTTGATGGTTTTCATCTTTTTTCAACACGCCGGCTGAGAAGATGGATAAAAATACAAGTTTGTAGTATCGTAGCAAAAATTTGAATCATTGACCACTAAAATGACAATCCACCCGAAACGAGGGAAGCGATGAGCAGATTGTACGGCGCCATCACCGGATGGGGAGCCTACGCCCCGCCCCACATTGTCACCAATCATGACTTGGAGGCCACGCTTGACACGTCCGATGAATGGATCGTGCAGCGCACCGGCATTCGCCAGCGTCATATCGCCGGCGCCGATGAGACGACCTCCACGATGGCGATCAAGGCGAGCCTGGCGGCCCTCTCCTGCGCCAACACACCTGCCAGCGAGCTGGACCTGATCTTGGTGGCCACCTCTTCGCCCGATTACTTCACCCCCCCGGCGTCGAGCCTTGTGCAGGCGGCGCTCACCCCACGTCCTATTCCGGCGATGACGATCGTGACCGGTTGCACGGGCTTTGTCTACGCACTGGTCACCGCCTATCAGTTCATCCAGGCCGGGGTGTATCGCAACATCCTGGTCGTAGGCGTCGAGTTGCTCAGCCGCTTTCTTGACTGGCGCGATCGTTCGACGTGCGTCCTGTTCGGCGACGCAGCGGGAGCCGTCGTTGTGCAGGCGACCGAAGAGCCGTGTGGTTTGCTTGGCTACGACCTGGGGTCGGATGGCGCCAACCATCAGCACATCATCATGCCATCGGGTGGTTCGGCGCGGCCCTTCGGCCCGGATGTGCTGGAGGAACGCAGTCATTATATTCGCATGAACGGACGCGAGGTCTTCAAATTCGCCACGCGCATCTTCGCCCCGGCGAGTGAACGAGCGTTGCGCATGGCGGGCGAAAGCATCGGCGACATTGACTGGGTAATTCCCCATCAGGCCAATCTGCGCATCATCCAGGCTGCAGCGAAGGAGCTGGGCGTCCCGCTGGAGCGATTCATCATCAACATCGACCGCTACGCCAACACGTCGGCGGCCTCAATCCCGCTGGCGCTGGCCGAAAATCTGGCGAACGGTTGCATCCGACCTACGGACACGCTGCTGCTGGTTTCCTTCGGAGCAGGGCTCACCTGGGCTGCGGCAGTGGTGCAGATGCAGCCCAGACACGTTACGCCGGAGACATGACCTACCCGGATGGGTGAAACCCGGGCTGTGGCGGCGGTGCAGATTGCCAGCTGCCCCCCATTGTTGCAAGAATAGACTTCGCGACGCGCCTAACCGATCTTCAACGAGCCTGAGACGCCTGCGCCAACGCAGCGATCGCGCGGCGAATCTCGTTCAGCGTTTCACGGTCTGGCTCCACGATCTGTCCGGGCACGCCACGCTCCAGAAACTGCGCCGGCGTCTGATCCACCTCGCTGTCGTCCCAGTCGCAGAGGCAGCCGGCATTGGCGAACCAGCGCAGTTTGTGCGTCTCCTCATCCACCGAGAGACCGTAGACTTCGCCGTCGGCGCCCCACATCCACGCAAGTGCTTTCGTCCTTTCGGGCATCCTCCTCTCCTTTTAGGCCCCAGTTTACATCTCGGTCACAGCTTATAGCCAAACCGGCGCAACAGCGCCTTGCGGGCAGCGATCTCCTCCTCACCCTCGACGCCTTTGCTTTTGACACCGTCGATCACGCCGAGGATGCCGCGCCCTTGCTCCGTTTCCACCACAACGACTTCGGTCGGATTCGCGGTTGCGCAGAAGATGCGGCAGACCTCCGGCACGGCCTGCACCGCTTTCAACACATTGACCGGATAAAAGCCCGCCGCCAGGAAAATGATAAAACTGTGACCGCACGCCAACGCCAGTGCATTTTGCCTGGCCAGCTCAATCATGGCCTCGTCCGTGCCCGACCAGCGCACGAGCGCAGGCCCCGAGGCTTCGCAGAAGGCCAGGCCAAACTTGATGCCCGGCACGGCGGTCACCAGCGCCTCGTGTATATCCTCGACTGTTTTGATGAAGTGGCTCTGGCCAAGGATAAAGTTGATCTCT
>JANWYX010000357.1 GCA_025055055.1 Caldilinea sp.
GTGCGTATCGGCGTCAAGCCCGACGCCGTCAACGTAGGGGGAATGAATTTGTTCGGTAAGGGGTTCGGCAATTACGCGCAAGACCTTGTATTGAAGATCACCTACGCTCCTGTTTTACGAGAAAACAATGACGCCGATGGATGACAAAGCGCGTTTCGGCGATCCACGTGAGATATGAATTCCAACCAAAACTACAAAGACACGAAGAGACCAAGAAGAGCTTTTCCCTGTAACTGCGGCTCGTAGCCGCCGTTCTGAAAGACAGCTCGTAGCCGCAGGTTCTGTCAGACAACCTCATCGCCGCCAGAGGCGATAGCCCACCGGAGCGCCTCCGCCGAGAGAGGTGCAGTTTGAAACCACACCTCGTCTCGGTGGACACAGGGCTTTGGGTGAATCAGGGAAGCGCAACCATGCTGCAGCGCCTACGGGTTACAGAATACTTTGTTCTTCCCATGAAGCTTCCTGAAAGGCGTTTTTCCTACGCCGAACAATCTAATTTCGTTTTTGGCGCCATCTTCCATGACGCCTTCCCGGAAAGCGACGATTCGCAAGTCATTTTTGCCAATGTCTACCGCTTTGCCAATGTCTACCGCGGAGACAGCCGCAGCGCCGTGAACGAAAGCGGCGGCAACTGGATCGTCGCCCGGCCGTCACTGACGCGCGGCGGAGCAATCGGTTGTGCTACCAGGTGATTGGGATTCTCCCAGGTGTTGAGCGCCTTGGGGTCGTCGCCGGCAAGCTGCCAGGCCTCACACACCGTCGGGTTGCGGCCATCCTGCCAGACAAAATCGGTGACGACGCTCTCGTTCAGGCTGCGGTTGACGATGAAAATGGCGCCCTGGCCGGTTGCCTCGTCGTGGGAGGCGGAAACGTCCAGCACGGGCACGTCGCCGTATTTCTTCGTCTCCACGCGCGGGGCTTTGACCAACACGTCCAGCGCCTGCCCGCGCGCGTAGTTGCTGACCAGCTGGAAGACGTAGAAAGACGGATGCTTGAGAAGCTCGTCCCCGCGCGTGTGCAGCCAGGAGATGACGTTGACGATCTGCGCCACGCAGGCGATCTTGAGCACATGGCTCTTGCGCAGGAAGACGTTCAGCCACTGGCCGACGACCAGCGCATCCTCTAGATTGTACATCTCCTCGGCCAGATGGGGCGCTTCGGTCCAGTTGCCCTGCAGCGGGTCGCCTTTATACCAGACCTGCCATTCGTCCCAGGAGAGATAGATGTCGTGTTTGCTGCGCTTTTTGGCTTTGACATAGCGCAACACACCCTCCAGCGTGTCGACGAACTGTTCGAACTGCACGGCGCTGGCGAGAAAGCTGGGCGTATCATGCTCACGGTTGCCGGCATAGTAATGCATAGACAGATAGTCCATGTGCTCCCATGCCTCTTCCAACGCCACGCGGTCCCACTCTGGATAGGTGGGCATCTGATCGTTCGACGAGCCGCACAACACGGTCTTGATCGACGGGTCCATCCACTTCATGAGCTTAGCGGCCTCGCGCGCCTTGGCGCCGTATTCGTGGGCCTCCAGGTGCCCCATCTGCCAGGGGCCGTCCATCTCGTTGCCCACGCACCAGTATTTCACCTTGTGCGGCTCAGGGAACCCGTGCTTTGCGCGCAGGTCGGACCAGTAGGTGCCGGACGGTGTGTTGCAATAGTCGACCAGATCGCAGGCGCTCTGAATGGTGCCGGTGCCCATGTTGACGCCCAGCATCGGCTCGGCGTTGATGGCCTTGCAGAAGAGCATGAACTCGTTGGTGCCGAACTGGTTAGTTTCGATTGACTGCCAGGCCAGCTCGCGGCGTCGCGGTCGCAGCTCTTTGGGGCCGACGCCGTCTAGCCAGTTGTAGCCGCTGAGAAAGTTGCCGCCCGGATAACGGATGGTGGTGTACCCTTGGGCGCGCAAGGCGTCGAGCACATCGCGGCGCAGGCCGTTCTCATCGGCGTGCTTCGACTTAGGATCGTAGACGCCCTCATAGATGCAGCGCCCCATGTGCTCGGCGAAACCGCCGAAAAGCAAGGGCGAGATTTCTGCGATGGTGCGGTTGGAATCCAGAAAAATTTGTGCTCTCTGTTGCGTCATAAGAAAGTCCCTATCGATGTTCGTCAAAATGATTGATAAATTTGCAATTCAAACAATAGAAAATGCCGAACTGGCGAAATAACTCGATTTGCATGCTGCAAGGCGAACGCTCAACCGACGACTCGTTAGCGTCCGGCCAGGCCTGCGGTCACGATGCCGGCAATAATTTTGCGCTGGAAAATAGCGTAGAAAATCAAGACCGGCATCGATGCGATGAATGCGCCGGCGAAGGCGAGGCCGCGCTGGATGTAGCTGCCCTGTTGAATCACCAGCAGTCCGACCGGCAACGTCAACGCCGCGCGTTCGCTGAGAACGATCAACGGCCAGAAGAGATCGTTCCACAGGCCTAAAAATGCAAAGATGAAGAGCGCCACCATAGCCCCGCGCACCAGCGGCAGACAAATCTGCCAGTAAATGCGAAAACGACTGGCCCCATCGACACGGGCGGCGTCTTCCAACTCGCCGGGAATGGAAAAGAAATGCTGGCGCATCAGAAAGATGCCGGTCACAGAGGCAGCGGCGGGCCACCAAATGGCATGATAGGTGTTGAGGAGCTTCAGATCGCGCAGCAACAAAAAGGCCGGAATGAGCGTCACTGCAGAGGGGATCATGAGACTGAAGATCAACAGTGAAAAAAGAAAACCTTTGCCGGGGAACTCAAGACGGGCGAAGGCGTAACCGCTCAACGAAGACAGAAACACAATGATGGCCGTGCCGACCGTAGCGACCACCAAACTGTTGATAAACCAACGCACAATGGGCAGCTGTGGATCCACAAAGATCTTTTGAAAATTGCTCAGCGTCGGCGGGTTTGGGATCCACTCGATCGGAAACTTCATCTGATTGGCCTCGAGCGTAAAGGCCATGGAAATCATATAGAGCACCGGCACCACCACGATCAGCGCCAGCGGCAAAAAGAACAACCACATCAACAAAGACCGCGCAACATAGCGGCCCAAACGTCGCTGCTCGGGATATACGATCGTCTGATTCATCGTTCATCTCCTCTAGTTTTCTCGCATTCGTCTTGCGCCCGACAGGCTCAGTATTCCGTCCTTCGCCGCATCAGCGTAAAGAGGATCACTGTGACCACGATCATGATGAGCGCCAGCACCACCGAAATCGAGGAGGCGTAGCCGAAACGGAAAAATTTCCAGGCAGTCTCATAGAGATACATCGTGGCCGAGCGCGAAGCGTTGCCGGGGCCACCGCCGGTGATGATGTACGGCTGGGCAAACACCTGCATGTGCGCAATGAACTGCGTGACCACCACAAACAACATAGTTGGCATCAGCAACGGTAAGGTGATGTGCCGGAAGGTCTGCAAAGGGCCTGCACCGTCGATTTTGGCGGCCTCATACAAGGGCTCGGGGATGTTATGCATGCCTGCAATAAACACCAACATCGCAAAGCCGAAGGTCCACCACACCGTGGTGACGGCCAGCGCCGGGATCACCATGTCCGGATTGCCCAGCCATGCAATGCGCGGACCACCCAACATCGTGGTGATGAAGTAGTTTAGAATGCCGATCTGCGTATCCCATACGCGAATCCCGATGATGCCCAGCACAGACACCGATAGGATGCCCGGCGCATAAAAGAGGACCCGCAGGAAGTTGCTGCCGATGAAAGGATGTTTCAAACCGGTCGCCACGAACAGCGCCAAAAGCACATTCATGATGACGGTTAACACGGTGAAATAGGCGGTGTTGCTGAGCGTCTGCCAGAAAATTTTATCTTGCAACAGCGCTTGATAATTGGCCAGGCCGATGAAGGCTTGATCTTTGAGCATGATCTTCCAGTCGTAGAGGCTGATCTGAAGGCCGCGGAAGATCGGATACAGCAAAAAAACGCTGAAAAAAAAGAAATGAGGAAGGATAAACAGATAATTCGGAAGCTGTTTGCGCAGTCGTTTCCAGTACTGATTCTGCGTTGCAGCGGTGCGCGACGGCGATAGCGTGGAGGTGGCCATGAGTTTGATTGCTCCGTATCCCACAAGCGACGGGCAGCCCATCTAGGGTGCTGCAAAATCCGCACGTTCACTCTCGGTGACCGATACGTGGGTTTGGGCGATTGCGCCCAAACCCACAACCATAACGCTTGACGAAACTTACGGACGATTCAAAATCGCCTGAACCTGCTCGGCGCCCGCTTTCAACGCAGCGGCGACGTCTGAAGTCGGGCTGGCGAGGGCGTTGCCGACCGCCGTCTCCCAGGCCGTCTGGATCTCGATGAAGGACTTGTGCGCCAGGTCGGTGCGGCCAATCTCGTTGAACTGGCGAGCCGCCGTGGCGACCGACTCGATGGCCTGCACTTCCGGCAGCGCCTGCACCGACTTGAGCGCCGGCACCTGTCCGGAAGTCGCCCAGTAGGCGCCGTTTTCGACCAAGAAGGTCATCAACCGCTTGGCCTTGGCGATGCCATCCTCATCTACGCCGGTAGGAATCGACATGATGTGTGAATCGAACTTCACAGCCTGCTTTCCATCCGGCGCCAGCGAATTGATGTACGCCGTCTTGGTCACCGCTGCAATGTCGGGATTGTCGCGCATGAAGCCGCCCGTCCAGGTGCCTTCCCACATGAAGACGAGCTTGTTGTTCTTGTACAGGTCGCCCGCCCACATTTTACCGGGGATCGCCGGCGGAGCAACGTAATATTTATACATCAGGTCATGCCAGTATTGCACTGCTGCGATCGACTCCGGGCTGTCCAGAATGGCAGTCTTGCCGTCCTCGCTCACGACGCCGCCGCCGAACTGCCACAGGGTGGTCGGAATCGTGTAGCGCGGCCAGGTGTAATCGATGGCCCAGACGTCGACGTTGTCCTTGTCGAAGCCTTCCTCATTGGGATGACGGCCGTTGACATCCTTGGTCAGCTTCTGCGCCACCTCGATGAATTCTGCGCCGTTCTTGGGCAGAACGTTGGGATCCAGCCCGGCTTCCTCCATCAGCTTGGTGTTGTACCATAGCAGCCAGCCGTGGTTGTCAAAGGGCACCGCCATGGTCTGGCCGTTGACGGTGATGGCATTGATGAGGTTTTCATTGAAATCTGATTTGTTAAGCGTGCCGTCATTGAAGATGATGTCGTCCATCGGCATCATTAACCCTTCAGAGGCCATCTGGTTGACTTCCGCCGCATGGAAGATCACCATGTCCGGAGGCGTGCCCGCAGCGACAGCGGTGGGATATTTTTGGAAGAAGATGTCCCACGGATAGCCTTCGGAGTTCAGACAGAGGTCCGGATTGGCGTCGACGAACTGTTGCAACAGCTCGGCGAAGACGGCGCCATCCGAACCCGTCAGCCCATGCCATAGGACCAGCGGATCGCTGCATTCGCCGAAGTTGTTGACCACCGGTGTTGGCTCCGGCGTGGGTGCGCTGGCGTCAACCGCCGCTGCATCACCTGCTCCTTGCTCCGCAGGCGCAGCCGCCGGCGCGCCGCCTCCACATGCGGCGAGCAACAACGCCATCACCAAAACAAGCGTGAGGCCGAATGAGAACTTGCGCATTTTTTTCTCCTTTTGTGTTTACCAGGAAACAAACAGGAAACAACAATTTGTTGAACGAAGCAACATTGACTGCTGCGTTGCAACCTCAGACGAGCGAGGGGTTTTCCCCTCTGCACTCACACGGACTCTCGAATCACCAGCCGACAGGAAACCTCAAACCGTCGGCCCGGTCCAACGTACTCTTTTTGAATGCGTTCGAAGAGCGCTTCGGCCATTTGGCGCCCCATTTCAGCCGGATACTGCGCCACTGTGGTCAGCCGAGGCCGCACCCATGTCGCCTGCGGAATGTCGTCGAAGCCGATGACGGCCATATCGTCCGGAATGTGAACTCCCTGCGCCTGCGCCGCCTCCATGGCGCCGATGGCCATCAGGTCGTTGATGGCAAAGACTGCCGTCGGCGGCCGGGTCAGAGATAGAAATTTCCGTACGGCCCGTGCGCCGCTCTCCACCGACCAATCGCCGATCTCGAACAGTTCAGGCTCGATCGGCAAATGCGCCTGCTGCAGAGCGTGAAGAAACGCAGCCTTGCGCCGCGCACCGGCGGAAAATTCCTCCGTCACCCCGATGAATCCAATGCGCCTGTGACCTTTTTCTTGAATCAGCCAGGTGGTCGCTTCAAACATGGCGCGATCATCCTGGCCGAACACGACGTCAACCCGCGGGTGTCGGATTTGCTGCCCCAACACGACGATCGCTGCGCCCGTGCGTTCGATAAGAAGCTCTAGCTCCTCTTCTCCCAGATGATACGGGACCATGATCACGCCATCCACGGGACGCCGAATCACCGACTCGAGGAACCTCTCTTCACCCTCACGCATGTGGTCCGAGTTGGCAATTATCACATCATAGCGATGGGCGTGGGCCACATCCTGAACCGCCCGCACCATGGGGTGATAGAAGGGATTGCCGATGTCTGCAATCATCATGGCGATCATGAAGGTCTTTTGCCCGCGCAGGCTGCCTGCGTGAAGGTTCGGGTAATAGCCAAGCGCCTCCACCGCCTCCAACACGCGGCGCCGCGTCTCCTCGCCGATAGGGATGCCGCCCTCCACCCCGCTTAACACCCGCGATACCGTGCTCTGCGAGACGTTCGCCATGCGAGCGACATCGCGCATGGTGACGGTTTTTTTGGGGCTTGAACCCGAACGCGGCATCGGAACCCTTTCAAATACAAATTGAAATTTTCTTTGAAAGTTCTTTATGCAATCGTATGCGGTAATTCGTAATATAGCATACGAGATCGCTCTTGTCAAGCGACATCTTTTGAAAAATTTTCATTAAAATTTTTAAAAGGGGCGCGTCACGTTCGGCGATGTAGAAATGGGCAAGCATCTAGCGGCATTGATAAGGGAGTGATGACGTCATAAACGACCTTCCAGGAAGCTTCCCGACTTCCTGGAAGGTGGCCAAACTGCGCTGTCTTTACATCCATCGACCGGCCAGCTGCTACTCTACGTCCAGCGCCACTACCGACATTTTCGGGACGATCAATGTCATCCCCTCCGCCGTACTCTTTGCGTTGTAAAACGGCTGAGGTCGAACTGCGTACGGCTGTTCAAAGGTGTTGTGGGCGTTCATAACAGGTGCGCATAGGATGCGTCCCTCCCAAACGCCGACCGTCATGCCGCGGATCAGTACCTCCACGGCAAGGTCGCGCGTGGGATTGGCGTTGCTGACGGTGAGATGAAGTTTTCCCTCAGCGCTGATGGAAGCCGAGGCCGAAAGGGCGGGCACACAGTAGTCTCCCAGGTGATAGGTTTCGCTGCAAATATCGAGCGGCACAAGCGTGGCATCCTGGTGTGCGGCGTAGAGGTCGAACACGTGGTAGGTGGGCGTCAGCAGCATCTTTTCGCCCTGGGTCAAGATCACCGCCTGCAG
Source organism: Caldilinea sp. (assembly GCA_025055055.1). Lineage (GTDB taxonomy): Bacteria > Chloroflexota > Anaerolineae > Caldilineales > Caldilineaceae > Caldilinea. Next base: position 7,473 of record JANWYX010000357.1, read on the forward strand.
CACGTTGACCGTCTGGGCAATGTTTGCCATGCGCACACGGTCGGCGTGATTATTGAAAATATCAAAGGTCACGGCGGCGACGAGGGCGTCGCGCATGGTGTTCTGCTGGTAAAGGAAGCGCGGATGGGTACCCGGCTCCACCGCATACCATGTGCCCCATTCATCGACGATCAACGCCACTTTTTTCTGCGGGTCATATTTGTCCATGATGGTGCCGTGTCGGCGCACAAGCTCTTCCATGCGCCGCGCTTTGGCAATGATTTCGATCCAGCCCGCCTCGTCAAACATCGTCGCCGACCCTTCGCGTGAGCCGTCCGGCAGGCGCTTGACCGACGTATAGTAGTGGAGCGCCAGACCGTCCATCTGTGGCCCGCGTGGGGTGCGGGCGTCGCCGGCCTTGGCCATAAGCACTTCGGTCCAGTGGTAATCGTCGCCGGCCGGGCCGCAGGCGATGCGGAAAAGTTTGTTGTCGCCGTAGTCGCGCGCATAGAGGGCGTATTGACGGTACAGATCGGCGTAGTACTCCGGCGTCATGCGGCCGCCGCAGCCCCAGTTTTCGTTGCCGATGCCGAAATATTTCAACTTCCACGGTGCCTCGCGGCCGTTGGCCCTGCGCAGATCCGCCATTGGGCTTTGTCCGTCGAAGGTGAGGTACTCCACCCATTGCGCCATCTCTCGCACCGTGCCGCTGCCCACATTCCCGCAGATGTAAGGCTCGCAGCCGACCTGTTCGCAGAGATCCATGAACTCGTGGGTGCCGAAGTGATTATTCTCGATGACGCCGCCCCAGTGGGTGTTGACCATCGTGGGGCGTTGGTGGCGCGGGCCGATGCCGTCCATCCAATGGTATTCGTCGGCGAAACAGCCGCCTGGCCAGCGCAACACCGGCGCTTTGATCTTCCGCAGCGCCTCCACGACGTCGGTGCGAATGCCGCGAACGTTCGGGATAGGCGAATCCTCGCCCACCCAGATGCCTTCATAGATGCATCGTCCAAGATGTTCGGCGAAATGACCGTAGATGTTGCGGTCGATTTTGGTTTTGGCAAGTTTGACATCCAGTATGATTTCGTTCATTGTTCACAACTTTCCATTTGATAGAGAGGATTGGTTCAATTGTGCAGCGTCCTCGCCGTAGAGGTAGCACTTCACCGCCCTGCCTTCCACTTCCAAGGTGGGTGGCTCGGCGTGTTTGCAAATCTCCATTACGTGAGGGCAACGGCCGGCGAATTTGCAGCCGACGCGACCGTACTCCTTGACCTCCATGGCGCCCAGGTTGATGGGCCTGGCCCACTGCTCGCGCTCCGTCACGACCGGCTTGGGCACCGACTCTTGCAGCAGCTTGGTATAGGGATGCAAGGGATTGCCCAACACTTTTTCCACAGGGCCGGACTCCACCACGACCCCGCGCAGCATGATGGCGATGCGGTCGCTGATGTAGTAGGCGGTCGCCAGGTCATGGGTGATGTAGACGACGCTCACCTTCTGTTCATCGCGCAATTTCTTGAACAAATTCACGATCGACATGCGCAGCGAGGCGTCCACCATCGACACCGGCTCATCCGCCAGGATTAAGTGCGGTTGGGGGACCAGCGCCCGCGCCACCGACACGCGCTGAATTTGACCGCCGGAGAGTTCATGCGGGTAGCGCTGACGCACCTCTTCCAACGAGAGCCCCACCTGATGAAGCGCCTCGTCCACAATCGGCGCCGCTGCGCGGCGGTTTTTTGCGCGGCCGAACTGAATCGCCGTCTCAAACAGGTAGTCCTCCACGCGGCGCAGCGGGCTGAAGGTCTCGAAGGGATTTTGAAAGACCGGCTGCACCTTGCGCATGAACTCCATGGCGTCGCGACGACGCTTGATCGTAGAGAGATCGCGGCCTTCAAAGACGACCCTGCCTTGCGTCGGCTCCAGGTCATGCAGCAGCACGCGCGCTAAGGTTGTCTTGCCGCTGCCGCTCTCTCCGGCGACTGCGAAGATTTCCGGCCTCTCTGCATCCAGGGAAAACGACACATTGTTCACCGCCAGCAGACGCCCACCGGCGATAAACCCGCCGACGTGGAAGGAAACGGTCACCCGATCCACCTGAAGCAATTTCTTCTCCCCGTTCATTCGGCAGCCTCCGTCACAAGATGGCAGGCGACGCGGTGTTGATGGGGCAAGCGCACCATGACCGGCGTCTCCGTTCGGCACCGATCGAAGGCCAGAGGACAACGCGGGTGAAAGCGACAGCCGCTGGGCGGGTTGGCCAGGTTCGGAGGTGCGCCGCTCAGGCCCTCCTTCGCCGACTTGTCGCCGATCATGGGCAAAGAGCCGATCAAATGCTGAGTATAAGGATGGCGCGGCGCGGTGAAGATGATCTGCGTGGGCGCCTCCTCGACAATGCGGCCGGCGTACATGATGCCCACGCGGTCGGCTACGTTGGCGTGGATGGCCAGGTCGTGGGTGACG
>JANWYX010000391.1 GCA_025055055.1 Caldilinea sp.
TGCCGAAAGCCGAAGCTACGGCCCACACGCACACCGCCTCCGGCGCGCAGGACGACCGATCGGAGCAGTTGGCTCCTATGCACAATTGTGGGAGAACCGGCAAAGCCCGGCAGGCAAAGGGTGCGCCGAACCAACCGAAAGGGTGGAATGAATTATGTCTCGACTCAGAGGGTTCATCTGGTTTCTTGCCGGCGTGATTCTGGCAGTGCTGGCCGGTTTCGTCGCCTATTCCACCTTGAATCGCGTGGCCGCTGCACCGGTCGCCGCCAACGTCTCCGGCCCGACCATTTCCGTCGTGGCGGCGAGCCGCTCTCTTCAAGCGCGCACGTTGCTCACGCAGGAAGACCTCACGCTGATCGAATTGCCTGCAGGTTCGGCGCCGGAAGGAGCGCTTGACAGCATCGAAGCCGCCGTCGGCAAACTCACGCTGGTCCCCCTCTACAGCGGCGAGCCCGTGCTGATGCAGAAGCTGGTCGACCCCAACGTGCGCGCGGCGGACGGCCGCAGCGCTCTTTTTCTTAGCCAGGATCAGGTGCTGATGGCGATCCCGGGCCAGGACCTGATGAGTCGCGTCGGCGTGCTGAAGCCGGGGGACCGCGTCGACATTTTCTATTCACTGTCTTTCCCGGAAAATCGAGGCATCGGTGCCACGGAGGAAGAGGACAAGGAGCAGCAGGCCACCTTTGCGGTGCTGCAAAACGTCACCATCGTGGAGATGGTGGGCGGCATCCGCCCGCTGGACGCCTCCGCGCCCGGTCAGGCGGAGCCGGCTGCAGTGCGACCCGATTCGTTGCTGGTGACGCTGGCGCCGCAGGATGCGCTGACGTTGAAATACCTGATCGACGCCGGCGGCGTGATCGACATCGTATTGCGCGCCCCCGGCGTCGAACGCCCCTTCGAAGTCGCGCCGGTGGACATCGACTATCTGATCAACCGCTACAGCATTCCGACCGGGCCGGGGCGATAGCCATGGGAATCCCGTTTCGTCGTGCGCATTTCGTGGTCCGTGTTCCGAGGAGCCTGTTGCAGCCCAAATGCATGAGCGGCTGCCCTACACAGAAGACGAGACGCCCGGTGCGAACCACGCAACAAATAGAGGGGGCTTAACGTGGCAAGGATCAGTCCGGGTGACACGCTGCGCGTGATGCTGGTCTCTGAATCTGAGCTGCTGCGCGAACAGGTGGACACCATTCTGACCCAGTATGCGGGCGAGCATCGCATCTTCTGGGTCACGCAGCCGGAGCTGGCTCCACGGCGGGCCGAGGACCTGCTCCCCCATCTCGTCCTGATCGACGACGACATCCACGGCGCACAGGCGCCGGGTGTCGTCCGCCAGATGGTGCTGGCCGTGCCCAACGCTGTAGTCGTCGTGATCGTGGAGGAACACGGCATGGCGGTGGCGCGGCAGGCGGTGCTCAGCGGCGCGCGCGGCTTCGTGACCAAGCCGCTGATGGCCGAAGAGTTCTGGAGCACGGTGCACCAACTTCTGACCGAAAACCGCATGCCGGATGAGCCGGTCGGTCAGGCGATTCGCGTCGGCAAAGTGGTCGTCTTCATCGGTCCCAAAGGCGGCACCGGTCGCACCATGATGGCCGTCAACACGGCGCTGGCGATCTTAGAGCAAACAGGGCAGAGCGTCGTGATGGTCGACGCCGACTACTCGGCTCCCGCCCTCGACGTCGTGCTCAATCTAGAGGGAGAGCGGGACATCAACACGCTGCTGGCGCGCGCCTCGCGGCTGGACAAAGACCTGGTGGCGAGCGTGCTCGCCCGACATACTTCCGGGCTGCAAGTGCTGCTGGCGCCGCCTCCTCTCTACGGCGCGCTGGAGATCAGCCTGCCGCAGGTCGAGCAGATCGTGTCGCAGCTTCGGCTCATGTTTGACTGGGTGGTCATTGACCTCGGCGCGCTACTCGACGACAGCGGTTACGCCTTTTTGGACAGCGCCGACTACGTTGTCATGACCGTGCTGCCGGAGTTGGTCTGTCTGCGCAACGCACGGCTGCTGTTGGATCAACTTGTGGCGCGCGGCTACCCGGAGGAGCGGGTCTGGATTGTACTCAATCGCGCCGGCATCAACGGCGGCGTCTCCAAGGACGACATCGAAGCGCGACTGCACGTCCACATCCGCCACACGATCCCCGATGATCAGCCGCTGGTCAGCCTCAGCATCAATCGCGGGGTGCCGCTTTATCTCAGCCATCGGCGTAGCGCAGTGGCGCGCGCCATCGAAGAATTCGCCGCCATGTTTGTGGCGGGCACAACAAAACAGACCGTGAAAACGGATCATGCGGCCGAGGCGCCTGCGCAGCCTTCGTCGAACCCTCTGAGCCGCATGTTCCGCCGTTTCAGTTCAGCAGGCGCTGCGAGGTGAACCATGTCCGGAGCAGCCGTCGTCGCCCTTTTGGTGGGACTCGCCATCTTCAGCCTCTTCATGTCGATCCGGCAGTTGATGCCGGGCAAAGATCCCGTCGAAGAGCGTCTGCGCGAGTACGGCCTGACCGACTATATCCGTAGCGGTGGACGCCGGCAGGAGGAGCGGCCGGAGCGGTTTCGCCTATTGGAGCGGCTGGCGCAAGGCTTTGGCCTGGCCGAAAAATGGCGGGCAATGTTGCTGCGCGCCAACGTGCCGCTGACGGTGGGCGAATTCACGGCGCTTTTATTGGGGTTGTGCGCCGTAGGCTTTATGATCGGCGCACTGCGCGGTGGACCGCCGGTGGGGGCGATGATCGCCGGCGTCTTCTGCTTTATCCCTTTCTTTTACATGAAACAGCGCCAGGCCAAACGCAAGCAGGCGTTCGCCGCCCAATTGCCCGACGTGTTGACGTTGCTGGTCGGCTCGTTGCGCGCCGGCTACGGCATGTCGCAGGCGCTCGAGCTGTTGGCCCGCGAGGTTCCTGAACCGGCGGCGACCGAGTTCCAACGCGTCATTCGCTCAATGAGCCTGGGGCTGCCCCTGCAAAAGGCGTTGCAATTGATGGCCGAACGCGTGGAGAGCGACGACTTCGATCTGGTGGTGACCGCCATCACCGTGCAATACGAGATGGGGGGCAACCTTTCCACCATCTTGGAAAACATCAGCAGCACCATCCGTGAGCGTGTGCGCGTGTTGCGCGAAGTCCAGGTGTTAACCGCCCAACAGCGCATGACCGGCAACGTCCTGGCCGGGCTGCCGATTTTTCTAGCAGTGGCGCTTTCGTTCATCAGCCCCGGCTATTTCAACCCCTTCTTCGAGCCGGGCTGGCCGCGCGTTCTGCCCCTCATCGCCGGCGGCATGATCGCCATCGGCTTTCTGATCATTCGCAAGATTGTCGATATCAAGGTGTAGGGCGAGGTGGATGCTATGGCTCTCGATCTGATCGGCGGAACGATGGCGCCTATGCTTTTCGGCCTTTTGGTGGCGGCGACGGTGATCGCCATCTGGATGGCGCTTTCGCCGGCCAGCGCGCCGCGCGCCGTAGCCGAACGCATGGAAAGCATGGTCGATCCCAGGCGTCTGGTCGAAGAGGAATTGCGCCAGCCCTTCATTCGACGGTTGATCCTGCCACTTTTTCACCGCATCAGCCTGCGCGTGGCAGAAATGATGCCCCAGCACAACATCGAAAAGATCAACACGGCGCTGATCCAGGCAGGCAATCCGGGCGGCCTGACCGCAATCGACTATATCGGGCTGCGCGTGGTCATGGGGGTCGGTGCGGGCGCCCTCTATTTCCTGCTGGCCGGCCACGGCGATCCCTTCTTCGTCGCTCTGCGCAACGCCTTCATTGCGCTCTTCATCGGCTTTATGGCGCCTAAACTCTGGCTCAATCAGCGCATCAAAAAGCGCAAGGTCGAAATTCGCCGCGCACTGCCCGATGCGCTCGACATGCTTACGATCGGCGTCGAAGCCGGGCTGGCGTTCGAGTCGGCGATGCTGCGCGTCGGCGAGCAATGGGACAACGCCCTGTCGCAGGAATTTCGCCGCGTCGTCAGCGAGATGCGCGTCGGTGTGCCGCGCAACGAGGCGCTGCGCCATATGGCAGAACGCACGCAGGTCGATGAGCTACGCACCTTCGTGGCGGTGTTGATTCAATCAAACATGCTGGGCATGAGCATCGCGCAGGTGCTGCATACGCAGGCCGATCAGATGCGTCTGAAGCGACGTCAACTGGCGGAGGAGCAGGCGCACAGCGCCACCGTCAAAATCGTACTGGTGCTCGTGCTCTTCATCTTCCCGGCGCTCTTCGTCGTGATCCTTGGCCCCGTCGTGCCCCAAATCATGGAATCGCTGCAGGCAATGGCGCGCTAGGAGGGAAACAGAGATGGCTGCGACATTTGGCGCAAACTCCACCGAATACGACGATCCGCTCTTCCAGGAAGCGGCCACCCATTTTCATCTCGGACAATGGGAAAAAGCCATTCGCGCCCTGGAGACTCTGAAAGCGCGCTATCCCGGCGACGCACGCATCGCACAAATGTTGCAGGATGCACAGTTCAAGGCGCAGCTGGAGGCCAAGACTCAGGTCAAAGAAAAGCGCTGGATCATTCCTTGGCGGGCAGTGCTTGTGCGCACGGCAATGCTCCTTGTCATCCTCGGACTGCTCTTCACAGGCGTCTGGATGGTGCGCACCCAGCTGTTGCCGATGCTTGCAGACGCCCAGCTACAACGCCAACAGATGCAACTGCTCAATCAGGCAAAGGCGGCGCTGGCGGCGGGCAATTTTGACGAGGCGGAGCAACGCTTCAAGGCGCTGCTGGCTTTGGCGCCGGACCATCCCGAGGCCAGCAACGGCTTGATCGAGGTCGAACAGCAACGTAAACTCGCTGCGCTTTACAACGAAGCGGTCATCGCCGACAACACAGGGCTGCGCGACCTTGCGCTCTCGATGTACAGCGCCTTGCAGCTGCGGGCGCCGGGGTATCGTGATGTCAACAGCCGCATCCTCCGGATTCGCCATCAGCAGGAGCTGGATTCGCTGATGGAGCAGGCGCTACAACTGCACAGCCTTGGCCTAGAACTCGACGCCATCAATGCCCTGATGCAAATCCAGACTCTGGACATCAACTATCGGCGCGATGAGGTCGCTGCATTGCTCTATGAATTGAATCTAAATCAAGGTAAGCGCATTCTGGAGAAAGTTCCACCTGCGCCGGATGAGGCGCCCCTTGCGCGCGATTTCTTCAATGCGGCGTTGAAATACAAACCGAATGCGCCGGAGGCGATCACCGAAGCCCGACTCGTTACCAATTTTCTGCGCGGCAAAGAGGCATTCGACCAGCAACGCTGGCTGGAAGCCGTCAGCCTGTTGCGCTCTGTCTACACCGAACGACCGAACTATCTGGGCGACGTCACCGCCTCAATGCTCTACGTCGCCTATATCGGCGCAGGCGACATTTATTTCAACAGCAACGACCTGATCAACGCCTATGACATGTACAGCCAAGCGTGTCGGCTTCCGCTGCCGGACACGGCGGCTGCCTGTATGAAGGCCAGCACCGTAATTCCGCTGTTAACGCCGACGCCGACACCGACGATGACCCCGACGCCCGGCCCTACGCCGCCGACGGCCACGCCGACGCCGACGGCCACGCCGTTGCCCCTGCGCATGTTCCGCAACCGCATCATCTTCAAGTCAGACAATCCCGACCAGCCCGGCTTTTACGTCATGGACCCCGACGGCTCCAACCGCCAGTATCTAGGCAGCTTCGAGCTGTACGGCAAAGCCTTTGAGGAGCTGCGCGAGTCCGAGCGCTACTCGCCGGACGGCCAATATCGCGTGTCCACAGGCGACGTCGACGGCCGGCCGCAGATTCTTCTCCACCTGCCGGTGACCTCGCAGTTCGGCGAGCTGCCCCCGCGACCGTTGACGCGTTTCTCCACCGCCATTGCCTACGACCCGGTGTGGTCACCCGACGGTGCGTGGATCGCCTTTGTGACGACAGAACACGGAAGCGACGACATCTGGAAGACGCGGCCGGACGCCTCCGAACAGGCCTCGCTGGTGCGCAACGATTGGGAATGGGACAAACACCCCTCCTGGTCGCCCGACAGCAAGCAGATCGTCTTTTTCTCTAACCGAGAAGGCCTTATGCAGATCTTCGTTATGGACGAACATGGCCGCAATCCCACCAACATCAGTCGCGTGCCGTGGCCTGAATACGATCCGATTTGGGTGAAATAGAGGAGGAAAAGATGTTCAATCTGAAGCCCCCCACCGATGTGGATGGTCGCGCCCGCCCAGGGCGGCTGCCCGGCGAACGACCGGGCGCCAACGCTGCCTACGCCCAGCTGCGCGACCGCATCCAGCAGCGGCTACTCACGGAGCTCAGCCCAACTGCAACGCGCACGGACAATGCCGAAGTGCGTCAGGCACTGGAACGCTATTTCAATGAAACGCTGGCGGAGCTGGGGTTGCCGATGAGCCGCCTCGAGCGCGCCGATATTTTCGATCAATTGGTGGCCGATATCCTGGGCTTGGGGCCGCTGGAAGCGCTGTTGGCGGACGACGCAGTCACGGAAATTCTTGTGAACGGCCCTTCAAAAGTCTATGTCGAACGCGGAGGCAAGCTGGAGCTGACCCACGTCAAATTTCGAGACAACGAAGACGTTATGCGCGTGATTGAACGCATTGTGACGCCGTTGGGGCGTCGCGTGGACGAGAGCAGCCCCATGGTCGATGCGCGCCTGCCCGATGGCTCGCGTGTCAACGTCATCATTCCACCTCTCTCTCTGATCGGGCCGGCCATCAGCATCCGCAAGTTTCCCAAACATGCCCTCACCCCGGATGAATTGATCAAAAAAGGCGCCATGACGCCCGGCATCGCCGATTTTTTGCGCGCTTGCGTCAAGGCGGCGCTGAATATCGTCGTCTCCGGCGGCACAGGCACCGGCAAGACGACGATCCTCAACGCGCTCTCTTCCTTCATTCCCGAAGATGAACGCATCATCACCATCGAAGATGCTGCCGAGCTGCGCCTACAACAGCCGCACGTCGTGCGGTTGGAGTCTCGCCCGCCCAACGTGGAAGGCAAAGGCGCAGTCACCATCCGTCAGCTCGTGATCAACGCGCTGCGCATGCGTCCTGACCGTATTGTCGTCGGTGAGGTACGCGGCGGCGAAGCGCTCGACATGCTTCAGGCGATGAACACCGGCCACGAAGGCTCTATGACCACCGTACACTCCAACAGTGCGCGCGACACGCTGCGCCGCGTCGAGACCATGGTGTTGATGGCCGGCATGGACTTGCCTCTGCGAGCGATCCGCGAGCAGATCGCCTCGGCCTTTGACCTGATTGTGCACCTGGGCCGCCTTTCCGACGGCTCGCGCAAGATCGTCCAGATCGCCGAAGTGCAGGGCATGGAAGGCGACACCATTGTCATGCAGGACATCTTCCAGTTTGTGCAGACGACGGTCGAAAACGGCAAGGTGCAGGGCTATTTCACCCCCACCGGCGTGCGCCCCAAGTTTTATGCACGGCTCGAGGCGGCAGGGCTTTTCATCCAGCCGTCAACCTTCATGCCGACCGAGCCGGGGCGCATGCGACGTTAGGTCGCGAAAAACGTTTCTGCGGCGCGCTCAAATACAGCGAGGATTGCCGGCACATCTAACGCCAAAAGCAGTAGGCTTACGCGCCAGGATCGACCTTTTGGCAGTAGCGACCATCCAGGGGATTCCCATACAATGAAAGAAGGCCACTTACAGCGCAGCGTCGAAGGCAGTGCAACATGGTCGAAGGCAGTGCAACATGCGCACAACATGGGCGGCAACGTTAACGGCAGCAACATTCACAGGATCGCTATCTGAAGGTTCTCGGCTTTGACGGCTCCAGGAGGGATTATGGGCGCAAGAGAAGAAACAGAGAAACGCGTATGCCTGAATCGTTCGGCGACCGGGTTCATTTGGCCGATAAACCGGTGGCGTTCAGAACGGGGCGCAAATTTGATCGAGATGAGTTTTATTGTCGTGCTCATGCTGACGCTGGTGGTGGGAGCCGTCGATCTCGGCTTCGCCTACCAACATTACGGCGTCGTCCTGAACGCCTCCCGCGAAGGAGCGCGACTCTATTCGCGCACGCCCTGCTCGTCCAGCAATCGCGCAGCCTTGCGCTCGGCCATCGTCAACGCAGTAGTGAACGAGACCAACGCAACCACCAACAGGGCAGGGGTCCGCATTTTGCCGCAAAACGTGACCATCTCTCCTGACCCGACTTCGTCAGGATGCCCTGCGCCGGGAGCGCCGGTGGAAGTGCGCGTGCGCGTGCTCTATCGATCGCAATTTGGGGGGCTGATCGGTCTAGGCGAAATTCCGATCAGCGCGTCGGCCACAATGATGCATTACGGTTCTGACACTTCACAGAGCGGATCATGAGCAGGCGAAAACTTTTTGGCGACGAACGAGGACAGTCGCTCATCCAATTCGCTTTCATGTTCATGGTGTTGCTTGCATTCGCAGGCATCACGATCGAAGCCGGCAACGTGTATGCGGTGCGGCGTCAGCTCCAGAATGCAGCCGACGCCGGCGCGCTGGCAGCGGCGCGTGAACTGTGCATGGGACGGAGCGCCCAAAGCGCGATCGACAAGGCGCGGGATTTCATGCGGCGCAACGGGCTGAACAACACCGACCTTTCGTTGAGCTCCGTCTCCATTCAGGGCAATCGTGTCACCGTTACCGCACGCACGCGCGCAGCCATTCTGATTGGGCGGGTGCTTGGATGGGGAGGCGAAGACGGCACGGTCGGGGTCGGCGCCACAGCCCGATCCGCGTGTGGGGCGGCGGATTCGGCTTGCGGCCTATGGCCGATTGCGCTGGATGCGGCGCTGTTCAAAAATGCGCCATGCGGCCAGTCGGTCGTCATCTGGGACGCCGACAATGATAAGGTGGAAGCGACATGCACCATCAACGGGCAGACGCGACCGCTCTGCGACTGTTACATCTGTGACCTGGACGGCGACGGCGCCGACGATTTCACAGTCGCCACGACCGTCTCGCGCGGCTGGATGGACTTTCCCGATCCACCGCCTAACGAACAGGTCTACGTCGACCCGTGCAAGGCAAACGGATGCGGCGCGGCGGAGCTCGCCTGCCGTCTGCGCAACAGCTTTGGCGGCCGCGTCAAACTGCCTACCTGCATCCCCGGACTGCGCGGCATCAAGGCGGGCGTCAAAGACGACGTCAACGCCCGCGCCGGGCAATCGGTCGCTGTGCCGCTCTTTACGGCCGTCAACTGTGCTTCCGGCAGCAACTGCACCGGACAAGATGCGGAGTCCTACTATGTAACGGATTTCGGCTGCGTCAAGGTGACCGGCTGGATTCACACCTTCCGGCTCAACCCAAAGCCCGGCATGCCTCGGACGGTGCGCGCCATTACCAGCAAAGCAGTGTTGGCCACCAAAGATTGCAGCAACAACTGCGTCACTTTCTGCGGTTCAACCAACGGTCAGCCTGCCCGAGATGGGCAGTTGCGAGCAGCGAGCTTAATCCCATGACAGGTGTACAGATCGGATTGGGGTTGTCGGCAATTTTGGCCGGATGGATCGGCGGCGGCCTGGTGAACTGGGCCGCCGATGTTCTGCCCAGGGCGACGCAAAGAGAGTGGTCGGGCGAATCGGAGGCCGGCACTTCGAAGCCTGCCTCCGACGGCCTTCAAAGTGGGTGGAGACTCCGACACTTGGGCTTCACGTTTCGGCAAGGCCGGCCTCTCGCCAGCAAGCGCCATCTGATTGTGGTTCTGACAAGCATCTTGCTTACCGCCGTGATAGTCACCCGATGGGGCTGGAGCGTGCAGACGGGCGTTGGTTGGGTCTACATGCTTTTTTTGCTTGCTGTCGCCGTGATCGACTTTGAGCATCACCGTGTGCTCAACATCATGCTGGCGCCGGCAGCGCTCGTCGTTGCGGCCATCAGCCTTCTGCCCGGCGCGCCCGGCCTGCCCGGCGCGCTGCTCGGAGGATCGGTGGGCTTTGGCGTCTTTTTGCTGCTGGCGATCGCGGGACGCGGTGCGTTGGGCATGGGCGACGTCAAACTGGCCGGCGTGATTGGCATGATGCTCGGCTATCCGTACGTGGTGACTGCGCTGGTGGCAGGTGCGCTGCTTGGCGGCGTTGCGGCCCTCGTCCTCCTGGCGACACGGCGGGCGACGCGCAAAACCGCGATCGCATATGCGCCATATCTAGCTTGCGGCGCCTTGTTGACAATCTGGCTGCAATTGAGCTTGTTCTGAACAAAGATTCAAGGCATAGGTGCGCGAAGCGGGGCGAGGGATCGCCCGGTGAGCCGGCACGATTTTCCCCTTGGTCGGCCCCGTCAAGGCACGACGGCTGACGTCACAACATCCGGTGTGGAACATCCGGTGTGGAACAAGGTGTGGTGTACAAACAAGGTGTGGTGTACAAACATGGTGCAGGTTGAAAACCAAAGTCGAAACACAATCGTGCTCAGCCACGGGAAGATGGCGAAGACGCGCTGGACGCGCCTACGTGGATTGATCGGAGTGCGCAACCTGCCTGAAGGCCATGGAATCGTCATCGAGCCCTGCCGTGGCGTTCACTGCATGTTCATGTCCATCCCTATCGACGTCATCTATGTGGACAAAAACCATCGCGTTGTGGGGCTGGACCCGGCAATGAAGCCATGGACGATCGGCAAGATCTATCGCAACAGTCGCTATGTTGTAGAGGCGCCGGTCGGCACCATTGAGCGCACGCAGACGCGCATCGGCGACCGACTTAGGATGGTTATGGCATGAAGAAACAGAATTTGTCGGCGACGGCTGTTGGCCTTACACTATCGCTACACTATCGCTATCGTGCCGGAAAAGACCTTGCAAGAAAGTGGTGCGCCGTCCACCATGCGATCGCTGCAGCCAATTCTCGCCATTATCGACGTAGACATCATGTGCGGGAAGGATGAGACCGCCCGTGAGCAGATGCTGCATAATCTGCGCCGCTATCGAGGTGAAGGCGTCAAGCCGTTGTGGACAAACTGGCTGCGTCAGCGCGCCGACCTGCGTTTCACCTGCCTGATTCATGACGTCGCCGATTTCAATAGGTTCATGCTCGATGTCGTACGCAGCGTCGACGGCGTGCGGGAAACGAGCACCTTGCTAAGCTTCGGCGGCCGCGCCGACATCGACACCCTGCTCGAGCTGGAGATGGAGGTCAGCACCAACAACATGGTGGCGGTGAACGTCAT
>JANWYX010000440.1 GCA_025055055.1 Caldilinea sp.
TTGAACTGAGCACCGCCGTCGCCGAAGAAGCCGTCTATTTGCGGCGCAATGTCCAGGCGCTGGCCCGGCTGGATTTCACCTTTGCGAAAGCTCGTTTCGCCTATGCGCTCGACGCCGTCGTCCCGGAGATGTTGCCCTTCCAGTCGTGGCGCTCAAAACAGAAACAAGGTGAAACCGAAGAGACCACTGTCCATCCCGGCTCTGTTATCGACCTGCGCCGGGCGCGGCACCCACTGCTCGACCCACAGACCGTCGTGCCGATCGACGTCTATCTGGACAATGAAACTTACATCATCGTCATCACCGGGCCCAACACGGGCGGAAAAACCGTGACGCTCAAAACCGTCGGCCTGCTGGCGCTGATGGCGCAGTCCGGCCTTATGATCCCGGCGGATGTAGGCAGCAGACTTTCCGTCTTTGAGGGCATCTACGCCGACATTGGCGACGAGCAAAGCATCGAACAGAACCTGAGCACGTTCTCCAGCCACATGACCAACATCATCGCCATTCTGGAGGAGGCCGACCCGCGCTCGTTGGTTCTGCTCGACGAGCTGGGCGCCGGCACCGACCCGGAGGAAGGTTCGGCGCTGGCGATGGCGCTGTTGGAGAATCTGCGTGACCGTGGCATCACCACCTTCGCCACCACGCACTACAGCGACCTCAAACTCTATGCTCACAACACGCCCGGGGTGCGCAACGCCTCGGTGGAGTTCGATGTCGAAACGCTCAGCCCAACATATGAGCTGAGCATCGGGCTGCCCGGCCGCTCCAACGCACTTACCATCGCCCGACGGCTGGGGCTGAATCCGGTGATCGTGGAGAAGGCGGAGTCGATCGTCCGGCCGGACACGTTGCAGGCCGACAAACTGCTCGACGATATTCGCCGTGCCAGACAGGAAGCGCTGGAAGCCGCCGAACGCGCTAAAGCTCGGGAACGCCAAGCGCAACTGCTTGAGGCGGATCTGCGCTATCAGCTCGCTCAGATCGAACAAGCGCGGCGCACGGTGATCGCCGAGACGCGCGCCCTGATGCAAAGCGAATTAGAGGCGGCGCGCAAGGAGATCGAGCAGCTTCGGCGTCAGGCGCGCAGCGGCTTCAGCGCAGGCGTCACGGCCCATGAGGAATTTCTGGCGCGCGCCGAAAAGGAGCTGGCGCGACGCAGCCAGGCCACTGAAGAGGTCAACCCTCGCGTGGTCGTGCCTGGGGGCCCAGAAGAACGGTTGACCGGCACCATCGAAGTGGGAGACATCGTCTGGGTGCCCAGCCTGCAGGCCAGCGGCGAAGTCCTGGCCATCCACAGCACCGGCAACGAGGCGGATGTGCAGCTCGGCAACTTTCGGCTCAAATTGCCCATCAAACGATTGGAGCTTCGGCAGAAAGCCGTCAAGGAGGCGGCTGCGTCCGGTGTTACAATACGTATGGAGGCGCCCGCTACCAGCCCTGGCCTGGAACTTGATCTGCGCGGAGAGCGCGTCGAAGAAGGGTTAGAGCGTCTGGAGCGCTACCTAAATGAAGCCTATCGCGCACGTCTGCCCTTCGTGCGCATCATTCATGGACACGGCACCGGCGCCATGAAGAGCGCGGTGCGCGAGGCGCTCAAGCATCATCCACTGGTGGGAGCCATGCGCGCAGGCGAGGCCGGCGAAGGCGGCGACGGCGTGACCATGGTGAAACTGGTGAATTCCTGATCTGCTAAGGCGGACTCATTCCCATCGTCAAGGATCTGCTATTTTTATGACGCAATTAACGGACAAGATTCGCTGCAGCGTAGGGGTCACGGCCTACAACGAGGAGGCCAATATTGGCTCGCTGTTGGAAGCGCTCATCGATCAACATCTTCATGAGGTGGAAATCGTCGAAATCATCGTGGTGGCGAGCGCATGCACCGACCGCACGGTGGAGATCGTCAAAGAGTACATGACGAAAGACGCGCGCATCAAACTGATTGAACAGGAGCGCCGCGAGGGCAAGACCAGCGCCGTCAATCTCTTTCTCAAGGCAGCCCAGTGCGACATCTGCGTACTGGAAAGCGGCGACACCTTGCCGCATGAATACGCCGTCGAGCACCTGGTGCGCATGTTTCGCGATCCGACGGTGGGCATGGTGGGCGCACAGAAGATGGCGGTCAACACGCCGGACCACATCGTCGGGCTGCTCAGCCATCTGCGCCTGCGCATGGAGCATGAACTCTGCCTGGAGATTCCCCGGTTGGGCGAGATGATCGCCTTCCGCAAAATCTTTGAGCAAATCCCGCCGGACGTGGCGATGGACGAGGCCTTCGTCGAGGCGATTGTCGTGCGCAACGGGATGCAGGTGCGCTATGCGCCGGACGCCATCGTCTACAACACGGGCCCTACCACGATCCGCGACTTTGTGCGCCAGCGACGGCGCAATCACGCCGGCCATCTCTATCTGAAGCACAAATACGGCTACAAAGTGAGCAGCATCCACAACACGCGCGTGGCGCGCATCGCCCTCAGGGAACTATGGGGCATTATTCAGTTGATCTGGGTGCTCTTCTTGCTGGCGACCCTCGAAGGCATCAGTCGAGCGCTGGGCTGGTACGACTTCGCCATCAAGCGCGAACGTCACGTGGTCTGGAATATGGCCTGGACGCAGAAGCAGGATGTGCGCCGCACGCGCGAGAGCAACGGCCCCTCGGAGAGCTTCGCCATTAAGACGCACACGCAGTTGGAACGGTGAAAATCTGCCGGTGAACAAATCCCGCCTGATCGATCTCCTCAAGCTTGTCGTCGCCATCGGCCTATTGGTGTGGCTGGTGATGCGGCTGCCGGACCCGGCGGCGCTCTGGTGGCAGATTGTGCACGCCAACAAGTGGCTGTTGCTGTTGGGCGCCGGCTGCTATGCGACCGCCGTCGCCATCAGTGGGCTGAAATGGGGTGTGCTGTTGCGCGCCGCAGGCATCGATCTGCCGTTGGGACGCCTGCTCGCCTATCAGTGGGTGGCGGAGTTTTTCAACAATTTCCTTCCGGCCCAAGTCGGGGGAGACGTCATGCGCGGTTACGCCGTCGCTGCCGACACGCGACGCCGTGCGGATGCAGCCGCCAGCGTATTGATCGACCGCTTTATCGGCTTGATGATCTTTATGCTGTTTGCTGCGGTGGCATCGAGCGCAGTGTTGGCGTGGGGGCAGCCCGATAGTCAACCATTTACACCGGAAGGATTGCTTTTTATGCGCTTCGCCGCCGTAGGCAGCTCACTGGCAACGCTGGCACTGCTTCTCCTCGTGGCCACCTTGTTGAGCCGACGCCTCAAACGCGGGATGGAGCGCGTGCTGGCGGCATTGCCCTTCAGTGCTCGCACACTGCCGCTGTGGAACAAGCTGGCGCTGGCCTTCGGCGTCTATCGCGACCATCCTCGCGCGCTTTTGCTGACGGCGTTGGGCAGTACGGCTATCGTCATCATCACCAGCGTCAACATCTGGCTGATCGCCCGAGCCATTCAACCCGGCGGCATCTCGATGTTGGAAGTGCTGGTGATCAATCCCCTCGTCGTCTTCGCCACCATCATCGTGCCGCTTTCACCGGGCGGCCTGGGCGTCCGACAAGTCTCGTTCGCCGGCCTTTTTCTCTTCATGGGCGCCGGCTACGAGCTCGGCACCGCCGTGGGATTGCTGCAACAGTTCATTGGCTACCTGGTGAGCGTGCCCGGCGGCCTCCTCTGGGCGCGCGGCTGGCGCACACAGCCACCCCAGAGCACTCCCAACGTTTCCATGCATCCACATTAGTTTTTGCGCGTATCTCCAGAAGATCACGTTTCTTCGGGAATGCGCGCCGCCTCGAGAGCTGTGATAACGTCTTCCTGGGTTAGGAATTGGTAAGCCGCCTCGAATGCCTCCTTGAAACGATCGACTGCATCCTGGCTCTCCTTCGCCGCAATCAACCCCAGGGCGCTCAATGCAGCCACCAGGGCGACAATGCTGGGCAGCGGTCCGGCCACGTCGGTGGGAGCGTAGATGACCAGATCGGACATCCGGTTGACCGGGCTTGCCAGCGAGCCGATGACGCCGAGCGTCTTGGCGCCGCGCGCCCGCGCAAACTCCATGGCGCGCGCTACCTCGCGCCCGTAGGCAGTGGCGCTGACGCCGACGACAAGCACCCGATTGTCTACATTCATCAAAGTGGCGGCTTTGCGCACGGGGTCGTTGGGAAGATACTCCGCCTGAAGCCCCCGATGACGAAGCTGTTGTGCTGTCAGCTCCGCCACCGTTTCGGCGTATCCTTCTCCGAGGAGGACAATACGTTCGGCCTCCTCGAAAAGCCGGACAACAGCGCGTAGATGCTCCGGTGGGTTCTGAACCAACATCTGCTGCAAATTATGCTGCTCCTGTTGGATACGATCTTTGAAGACGCCGGCCGGGTCGTCCGGAGAAAGCGGCTGAGGGCGATACGCCGCATAGATTTCTGCCTTCACCTGTTCGCGGATGTCGTTGAGCAGCGCCGGATAGCCGTTGTAGCCGAGGCGCTGAGAGAAGCGCACGACGGTGGTGGTGTCGACGTCCACAGCATAGGCAAGCTGGGCTGCCGTCATAAACGCCACGTCGTAGTAGTTGCTCATGATATAATCCGCAACCCTTCGGTAGCTACGACTCAAATGGTCGTAGTATTCACGGATCTTTTCTCTATACATCTGGCCCCCCTAGAATGTAAGAGTAGTAAACTGTGGTGAGTCTAAGATGAGTCTAAATGGGTGAGTCTAAATAATCCAATGGTCTATACAAACCAAACATAGTGCTTTACGGCGCTTTTTGGGTTATATTCTCGGGTTGTAGGAGCCGCCTCATCCTGGGTGTGCAACATCTTTTATCCTATGAGTATAGACCGTACAACTGAATTTGTCAATCACTGCATCAAAATTTTTTCCAAAAGAAACATAGATTGGCGATAAACATTGCGTTCTGAAGGCAAAGTCCGCGACGAAAGGCGTGCAATCTTTCACGGAATCTTGTCACGATTTGCAGGCTCGTATCGAGAGTGGGCAACCAAAGCACAGGTGACGAACACCCGAAGTGCGCCTGCCCTACAAAAAGATTCTCTCGAATGAGCTGTTTCGAGTGAGTCGTCTCGAATTTTTTCCCAGGAGGCTTCAAAGCCTCGGAAAGCAAAAGCTCACACGGATTTCGACGTGAGCCCATTCTAAAAAACCTGAAGTTGGTCGGAAGTTGATCGTAGCTCGTGAGCCGTGCTATGATGCGCGCTATGGTGCGTTTGACCCTGCAGCTTGCGTGCTGTTGCGGCGTGGTCGCCTGGCTGGCGCTGGGCCCTGCGGGATGCAGGGGCAGTGAGGCGCCGACCGACCTGCAGCAGGAGATAACCGTCTCTTCGGCCATGACGTTGCCTCCCGCAACATCCTTTTCGACGCCCACGGTCGCAGTGTCGACCGTGACCGCCGAGCCAGCCTCTGGCGTTGAAGCCTCGACGGCGTCCGCAACCCCTTCGCCGACGTCTCCTTCCTTGCTCGCACTGCTGCCGACGCCGACCCCGACGCCTGAACTAACGCAGTTTCTTCACTATGCGCCGACGCCCGACGGCACGGCGCGCACGATGCGCGTGCCGATCCTAATGTATCATTACCTTAGCGAGCCGCCTCCCGACGCTGACGCCTACCGTCGCGATCTTTCGGTGTCGCCGGCGCAATTCGCCGAACATCTCGATCGCATGTTGGCCGAAGGCTACACCACCGTCAGCCTCTATCAAGTGGTCGACGCCCTGCAGCGAGGAGTGCTCTTACCCGACAAGCCCGTGGTGATCACCTTTGACGACGGCTATCGGGACAATTATGAAAATGCCTTCCCACTCCTGCGGGAGCGCGGCATGGTGGCCACGATCTTCGTTATCACCGACTTTATGGATGAACAACGCCCGGCTTATCTGACCTGGGACATGGCGCGGGAAATGCTGGCGGCGGGGATTTCGATCGAGTCTCATGGTCGCAATCATGTCAGCCTGGCGGGAAAAGATGACGACTATCTGGTCTGGCAGGCGCTGGGCAGCCTGGAGACAATCGAATATGAACTGGGGGTGCGTCCGCGCTTCATTTCCTACCCGGCCGGCGAATATGATCAGCGCACGATCGATATCTTCAAAAGTGCCCACTACTGGGCCGGCGTGACAACCCGACAAGGAGCTACGCTGGACAATCAGCGGCTCTTTGAGCTTCCACGCGTGCGCGTGCGCAACACGACGACGGCGGACGAGCTGATGCGTCTGCTCTCTCTGGATTGGTGAGGTAAGGCAAGGCGTCAAGTCTCTTTGGAAGATCGGCAACCAATTCGAATGAGTGACCGTTGAAATCGATAGAAATCTCTCCTGCCTCTTCCGGTAAGCGTTGAAGCTGCTTGGAAGATGGTATGAAATGTTTCTTGGATTGGTTATGCATTTGCTTCAGAGATCACTCAATGAAGAAGGCATCCATGATTAAAATCGGCGTGACCCTTCATCCCGTCGACTCGCCCGACCGCGAGGAGCTCGATCGGCTGGCAGCGCAGATCGTGGAGGGCGTGCAGCTTGCCGGCGGCGAGGTGATATTGATTCCTCCAAGCCTCGATGAGGCGGCGTTGCGGCTCTGCTTTTCAGAGATCGACGGGTTGCTTCTTTCCGGCGGCGGCGACATCGATCCAAGGCTGTATGGAGAGGCGCCGACGGCGGTAGTCGGCGGGGTGGACGCAGATCGCGACCGCACCGAGATGACGCTGGCGCGTTGGGCGCTGGCCGAGGGCAAGCCGCTTTTCGGCATCTGTCGCGGCCTGCAACTCCTCAACGTGGCGTGCGGCGGTTCGCTTTATCAGGACGTGAGTCAGCACGAACGGGCGTTGAAACATGCGTACTATCCCGATTTCCCTCACGACCACCTCGCCCATTCGGTGACGGTTGCGGACGACAGCCGCCTTGTCTCCCTCCTCGGCGCGGCGCACGTTCAGGTCAACAGCTTGCATCATCAGGCGTGCCGCGTCGTAGCTCCTGGCGTCAGGGCGGTCGCCTGGGCGCCGGATGGCATCGTGGAGGCGCTTGAAGTCGAAGGACATCCCTTTGCCGTGGCGGTGCAGTGGCATCCGGAGGCGCTCCTACAGCGAGCAGAGTCGCGCGCACTTTTCGCTGCGTTGGTCGAAGCCGGCGCCCGTCGCTAAACGAGAAGAAGACAGACCGGTTCCGACCTTTTGCACCGAGGCGTCCATCGAAATGTTGCGCGGATTCTGGACAAGCGGCGCTATGGTGGAGTATTATTAAAAACAAAGAAGTGCGGGCGAATAGCTCAGTTGGTCAGAGCGCCTCGCTTACACCGAGGAGGTCAGGGGTTCGAGTCCCTTTTCGCCCACCTGAATTTGCATGCAACGCTGCGTAGAGAGCCAAAGCGTCGCAGGGATATGCACCTGCGACGCTTTTTGTTAAGACAGACGTTACGGAGAAGGTTGTCTTCCACGAGAACATTTCCCCCATCTATGTCACTTTTTGAAGAGGTCACTTTTTGAAGAGGTCTCGCCGATGTGCAGGGCAGCCTGGTAACAGCCGACAATCGGTATTTCACCGACCATTTGCCCATTTTTTCGTTGCAGAAAACGGGTATAATCGCTATGCTATGACGACGATGCATGCTTCAAACTTGAACCGTCAGGCGGAATATCGGAAATTGCCCGCCGTGGATGCGCTCCTGCGGACGCCTGAGCTTGCTTTGCTCGCCGCAGAGGCGGGCGTCGAGGTGGTGGCCGAGGCCGCACGCGCAGCTCTGGCGGAGGCGCGCCACATGATTGCCGAAGGAGGAAGCGCCCCCTCCCCTGGAGCTTGGGTGCATCTGGTGCAGAGACACGTCGAACGGCTCGGCGCACCATCGCTCCGCCCGGTCATCAACGCAACGGGCGTCATCATCCATACCAATTTGGGACGCGCGCCGTTGTCTGCTGCGGCGTTGGAAGCCGTGCGCAGCGTCAGCCTTGGCTACAGCACGCTGGAGTATGACCTAGAGGCGGGCGCCCGCGGCAGTCGTCACGAGCACGCCCGCCGGCTTCTGTGCGAATTGACCGGCGCCGAAGACGCCATGGTGGTCAATAACAACGCGGCAGCACTCTATCTGATCTTGAGCGCCTTGTGCACCGGCCGCGAAGTGTTGATCAGCCGCAGTCAACTGGTAGAGATCGGCGGCGGATTTCGCATCCCAGATGTGCTGCGCCAGAGCGGAGCGCGACTGGTGGAAGTCGGCGCCACGAACCGCACGCATCTGCGTGACTTTGTCCTCGCCGTCACGGCGGAGAGTGCTGCCGTTTTACGTGTGCACAGCAGCAACTTCAGGCAGATCGGCTTCGTCACCATGCCGACGCTGAAGGAGTTGATCGACTTCGCCCACAGCCGCGGGCTGGTGCTGATCGACGATCTGGGCAGCGGCGCACTGCTCGACACCACGCAGTATGGGCTGGCGCCGGAGCCGATGGTGCAGCGCAGCGTGGCGGAAGGCGCCGATCTGGTTGCCTTCAGCGGTGATAAATTGCTCGGTGGGCCACAGGCGGGTGTCATCGTGGGGCGGGCGAAGTTGATCGAGCAGCTGCGGCGCCACCCGCTGGCGCGGGCGCTGCGCGTGGATAAGATGACGCTGGCCGCGCTTGAAGCAACGTTGATCTCCTATCGCCGCGGACGGGCAGTGGAGGAGCTTCCCGTCTGGCGCATGATCGCCGCCCCGCCGGAGGCACTGCATGCACGCGCAGAAAGCTGGAGGACGCAGCTTTTGAAACAAGGGGTGGTCGCCGGGCTCCAGCACGGCGCAAGCGCCGTTGGCGGCGGCAGTTTGCCCGGTGAAACGTTGCCGACAACGCTGCTGACCATCGAGCCTCCCGACCCCGATGCGGCGGCAGCTTGCTTGCGCAGCCAATCCACGCCGGTGATCTGTCGAATTCAAGACGATCGCCTTCTCTTTGACCCGCGCACCGTGCTGCCCGAACAGGAAGAGACCCTGCTGACGACGCTGCGGGAAGTGTTCAAAGTAGGATAGCAGGGATGGCCGATCGAGCAGAGGCGTGCGCTGTTTGTTGCGCAGTATGCCAAGAGGCGCACACCATGCCACGACGTGAATGGATTTTCAAGGATCGATCGAAAGACCATGTTGACTTTTTTGAAGCTCGGCGGTTCGCTCATCACCGACAAACGTAGCGCAGAGACGCCGCGCCTTGACGTCATCGAGCGGCTGGCGGTGGAAATTGCCGAGGCGCGTCGCGCCGATCCTTCGCTGCAATTGGTGATCGGACATGGGTCGGGCAGCTTCGGCCATGTGTACGGCCGCAAGTACGGCACGCGAGAGGGCGTGCATGACGCCGCCGGCTGGTACGGATTCGCAGCCACAGGCGACGCTGCAGCGCGTCTCAATCGCATCGTCACCGCAGCGCTGCTCGCTGCAAAGATTCCGGCCTGGAGCATCCAGCCGGGCGCGGCGCTGCGTTGCGCCGATGGCCGCATCGTGCGAGGAATGGCAGAGACGGTGGCTCTGGCTCTGGAGCGCGGGTTGACGCCGGTTGTGTACGGCGATGTGGCGTTGGACGATGTGCGCGGCGGCACGATCGTCAGCACAGAGGAGATCTTCGACCATCTGATTGACGCGCTGCAACCGCACCGCGTGGTGCTTGCCGGCGAGGTGGACGGCATCTTCACCTGCGACCCCATGCTCGATCCGCAGGCGCAGCGCATTGCCGAAATTACACCGGAGACGGTCGATGCGGTGGCCGATGGGTTGGGACGCAGCCACGGCGTGGATGTCACCGGTGGCATGCGCGCCAAAGTTCTACACGCGCTGGCGATGGTGCAGCGTCGCCCTGCGTTGGAGATTGTCATCTGCAGTGGGGTGACGCCGGGGCGCATAAGCGGCGTCCTGGCCGGAGAGGAAGTCGGCACGCGCATTGCGATGCAGGTCAAAGGGCGCAAGGTTTCAACATAGGAGCCCGGTAGAGCTATAATGATGAAGTCTACTTTGCAGAGCGGGCGAGGTCTTGCCCCTCAAAGGATGAGCCTATGTTCGATTTGATACTAACCATCTTCTCATTCATCGTGGTGCTGGGCGTGCTCGTCTTCTTTCATGAACTCGGGCATTACCTGGTGGCGCGCCGCAACGGCATCGTCGTCGAAGAGTTTGGCATCGGTTTTCCGCCGCGCGCGGTCAAACTGTTTCGCTATGACGGCACCGACTTCACGCTGAACTGGCTGCCTTTTGGCGGCTTTGCGCGCATGAAGGGCGAGGACGCCGGCGACATGACGCCCGGCTCTTTCAACGCGGCCAGCCGCGGCGCGCGGGCGGCGACGCTCCTGGCCGGCCCTGCCATGAATTTCCTGCTCGCCATTGTGCTCTTCGCCGCCAGCGTGATGAGCGGCGCGCCCATTCCAACCGGCGCGCCCAGGCTGGATGTAGTCAGTCCGGCTGCGGCTGCGCTTGGCCTGCAGCCGGGCGACATTGTGCTGGACTACGACGGCGTCGCCATCCGCGTTCCCCTGTTTGACGACGGTGCGCTCCATGTCATGAGCCAGGGACCTACGGAGAACGCCAAACAGTTGCGAGTGTGGCGCAACGGCGCGTTGGTGCTTTTGAGTGCAAATTCGTTGGATGAAGTCTGGAGCGCGGTGCGCAGCAGTCAATATACGCCGGTCTTGATGACGCAGATCACAGGCGTGGCCGAAGACAGCCCGGCGCAGCGCGTTGGCCTGCAACCCGGAGATCTGGTGTACGCCGTCGATGGCATCGAGGTGACCTTCGAGAGGCCGCTCAATCAACTGGTCGGCGAGCGGCTTGGGCAGGAAATTGTGCTCACGATCGTGCGCAACGGCGAATGGATGAACATTGCAGTCACCCCGCGCGTAGAGCCGCCTCCGGGGCAGGGAGCATTGGGTGTGCAGATCAGCACGGTGAATCGCCTGGCCAACATGGGTCTCCTGCCAGCGCTGTGGGATGGCGTGGTCAATACGGCCTCTTACGCCATGCTGGTGTTGCAGCTGCCGGTGCTGTTGATCGAAGGGCGCATCTCTCCGGAAGATGCTCAGGTGAGCGGGCCGGTCGGCATCGCCCAGATGGTGGGCGGCGCCATGTCTGCCACGATCGACACCGGCTTCTGGTTCCCGATCTTGCGGCTTTCCGCCGTGCTGAGCGCCGCCCTAGCGATCACCAATTTGTTGCCGTTGCCTGCGCTGGATGGTGGACGACTGCTGTTTATCCTGGTCGAGACGATTCGAGGCAAAAGAATTAGCCCGGAACGGGAAGGCTTGATCCATATGATCGGCTTTGCCTTGTTGCTCGGATTGATGTTGCTGATTACGGTGCGCGACCTCAGTTCGACGCCGCAGACCATCGACTGGGCCAGGCTAATGGGACAATAAATTTTCAGAGGCAAGACGCTCCCTTTCCAACACCGTAAATCAGAGAAGTTGAATGAGCGCCTATGCAAGCACAAACACCGAACCCGGACAAGCCCCGCGTTCCGGTGAATAACCAATCCGCAGGCGATTTGCGTTCGGCGGCCACAAGGCTCTGCCCGACTTGCAATTCGTCCGTGAGCATTCATGCGTCCGTTTGCCCGGTCTGCGGCGATGCGTTGCCCTCCCGCAACAAGCAGATACGCTGTCGTCGTTGTGGCAAAAGGGCGTCTTCGGCGCTGGTGATCTGCCCTCACTGCGGACGCGAGTTGCACCCAGCTCCTTCGCGTCTGCTCGCCTGGGGAGCGCCGCTGGCGCTGGTCGCCCTGTTCGGCGCAGCGTTTTGGGTTCAACTTGGAAACGCCGGCCCCGCGCACTGGGTGCAGCGTCAAATGGATCGCACTGTCGCTTTTGTCGCCGCCATCGGTGAGCAACTGCAGCCCGATCTGACGATTACGCTGGGGGCATCTGCAGAGGGCGAGGAAGATGAATTGCTCGGTTCGCCTCAGGCTACGACGCTTTCCGACGCCTCCGCGCAACCTGAGGAAGGCGTTGCATCGCACGGAGACGTCGAGAACACTCCAACCATGATCGTGAGCGCCGAGGACACCGTACTTGAAGGCGATGCACCGACTCCGGCTGAGGCAGAATCGCTTCCTGCAGGCGAGCAAGCGCCGCCCGAAACGCCCGCCGAGGCGCCGACGGCGACGCCTACGGACGAACCGACGCCGACGGCGACGCCCACATCCACCTCGGAGCCGACGCCCACATCCACCTCGGAGCCGACGCCTATGGCGGCGTCTGCCAATTCAACCTTGATCGGGCCGGCGACGCCGACCTTTGCCCTGACAATGACGCCCACCTTCCGCGCCGGCGGCGAGCCTACATCGCAACCTCTTGTCACCGTCAGCGCTGCGACAACAACGGTCACAGCCACCAACGCGTCGGCCTTGACGCTGCTGTTGCCGACGCCGACACCACCCCCACCGACGCCGACGCCCAAAATTCACATCATTCGCGCCGGCGATACACTCTTTGAAATTGCCATGGCGAACGATGTTTCCCTGTCGGCGCTCTTGGCTGCGAACGGGTTGACCGAGAACGACGTGTACACGATCCAGCCCGGCGACGAGATCGTCATCCCCGACCCCAGTGCGCCGGTCGAAGCCTCCCCCACTCCGACTCCGACGCCGCTTCAGGGGAACTTCACATACACTGTTCAGCCAGGCGACACCCTGATGGCGATCGGCATGCGTTTTGGCGTCAACCTGCAGCGCATCTTGGAAGCCAACAACTTGACGCTGGCGCAGGCCAGAACGCTGCGGCCCGGCCAGCAACTCATCATTCCCGGCGATGTGACACCGTCCTCGCCAACGCCGACCGTTGCTGTCACGCCTTCGCCTACACCGACTTCGGCGGCGAGCGCCTTCCGGTTGGACGCGCCGGTCCTGCGCACGCCGGAAAATCAAGTCTCCGTCAAGTGCGGCGTCGGCGAGCAGCTGGTGTGGAATCCGGTCGCAGCCATCCAGCCCACCGATCTCTATCTGGTTCACCTTGGGTACGTGAATGGACGCGATGCGGCCGGAGTAGAGCAGATCGTCTGGGTGATTCAGCAACAGCGTCCCGCCAACGTGACATTATGGCGACTTGATGATACGCTATGTGGTCTGGCGCCCCTTGAATTTGGCCGCCAGTGGCGCTGGTACGTCCAGGTGGTGGTGCGAGGCGCCGACGGCGCCTTGACGCCGGTAAGCCCTCCGAGCGAGATATGGGGTTTCACCTGGCAGTAGTTCAACATGAAGAACCTATGAACACCGACAATCAACGTCCGTTCGATTTTGACGACGATTTCAACAAGGGTCTTAACGGCGCTTCGTTTGACTCCGATGCGGAAGACTGGTTGGAAATGCAGGGAGATGACGAATCGGTGTTGGACGATTCATTTTGGGTGAACGACGAAGGGTACCACGTGCGCTCGCTCAACGAGCTCATGGATGATTCCCTGATGATGGAGATGCCGGAGCGTGCGCCTGTTCCATCGTGGTCGCCGGAAAAATTATTGGAACAGCTCATCGTCGCCCCTGAAGAAGTCTCTTTCAACGAGTATTTCGCCCTGTCCGACCTAACGCGCGCGCAGGCGGAGACGGTTCGACAGCTCTGGCCTTCCATCGACGCAGCCAGCCGGCGCCGCATCGTCGACCTACTCACGCGCAGCGCAGAGGAGTTCTTGGACGTCGACTTGAGCGTTTTTCTCCTCAGCATCCTCGACGATCCCGACGCCGGCATCCGACAGATGGCCCTTGAAACTCTGGACGCCAATGAACCGACGCCGGAAATGTTAGGGCCGATCATCCATCGGCTTCAACATGACAGTGTGGATGAGGTGCGCGCAGCAGCGGCCGCCGCGCTGGGCCACTATGTGCTGGCCGGCGAACTGGATGAGTTGGATGCTGCGCTGGCGATGCGCGCCGAGGACGCCCTTATCGCGATTCTGACCGATCCGACCGAACCGCTGATCGTGCAACGTCGAGCATTGGAAAGCATCGCCTACTCGGGCGAGGTGGCGGTGCGTCAGTTCATCGAGGACGCCTATTACTCGCCCTGGGAAGAAATGCGCATCAGCGCACTTACGGCGATGGGACGCAGTGCCGACATTCGTTGGCGGCGCATGGTGCGGGCCGAATTGCGCAACCCCTCGCCGGCGATACGCGCCGAAGCGGCGCTGGCCTGCGGAGAACTGGAGGCCAAGGCTGCGCTCTCCGACCTGCTTGAGCTGCTTGCGGATGACGAGCGCTCGGTGCGCCTTGCCGCCATCTTTGCGCTGGGGCGTTTAGGCGGAAAACAGGCGCGGCGCGCTCTGGAAGAGCTTGCAGCCGGCGAAGGCGAAGAAGCGCAGGCCGCCGAAATGGCGCTGGAGGAGATGCTCTTCTACGCCGGCGCAGAGGCGATGGCGATTCCCCTCTTCGACGAAGAAGAAGAGGAAGACTTTGACGACCTGGATCCATGGGAGGCTTGGGAGGACGACGAGGATGAAGACCTCGGCGAATACGAGTAGTTGAACCGGATCGACCTCAACCATTGTGCAGGCGACGAGTCGTGAATCTCAAGCTGAAGCGTTTGGTGCGCACCCAGTCCTCCGAAGAATATGCACTTTTTGACCTTGATCAGATCGCGGCCAATGGCGCGCCGATGACGATCGGCAAACTTGACCTGCACTATACAGGCGAGGGTGTCTACGGCACGATTTTGCTTTGGGACGAAGCCTCGCGCCGATTGAAACCTTCCCAACGTTCGGCTTTCATTCACGCATTGCTGGAAGAGATTACGCAACCGATGGGCATTCCCAATGAATATGTTGTCGAATTTTTCACCCCCACGCTGGAAAACTATCAGGTCTTCCACAATGTCGGCGTCGACGAGGAAGCCGAAGCCACCGCTCAACGCCGCCTTTAACCTCGACCGATGACGCTTCTCGCCAATCTGGCATCTGTCTTCGCCAGCACGGTCTTGCCCGTCTTTTTGGTTGCCGGCGCCGGCTATGCGTTGGCGCGCTTCATGGCATTGGAGGGGCGCACGCTGGGGCGCGTTGTATTCTATTTGGCGTCGCCGGCGCTCGTCTTCCGCAGTTTGTACACCATGAACATCAGTACAACGGCGCTGGCACAGGTGCTGACGCTGGTGCTGGGAGTCTATCTGATTACAGGCCTGGCCGGCTGGGTTGCCGGCCTAGATCAGGAGCGCCAACGGCGGTCGGCGCTGACGATTGCCAGCGCCATCAGCAACAACGGCAATATGGGGTTGCCGATCACCCTCTTCGCCCTCGGCCACGCCGGACTGACGATTGCGACCATTTATTACGCCATCAGCGCGCTGTTGACCAACACCCTTGGGGTCTTGATCGCCTCTTCTGGTTCGGCGCCGTTGCGAAAGGCGCTTCGCCAGAGTCTGCACGCTCCCGTGGTGTACGCCACCATCCTGGGCGTCCTCTTGAACCGCCTGGCTGCGCCGATCCCTGAACCATTTTATCGAGCGCTTGATTTGACGGCAGGCGCCGCCATTCCTATGATGTTGGTGTTGCTCGGCGTGCAGTTGCGCGCGACGCCGATCAACCGTGAGCAACGCGTGATCTGGCGCAGCCTGGCGATTCGGCTGGGTCTTTCGCCGCTGGCGGCGCTGGCGCTTTGCGCCCTCCTCGGCATCGATGGTCTAGAGCGTCAGGTGATGATTTTACAGGCGTCGATGCCGACGGCTGTGGTCGCCACGGTGTTGGCTACCGAGTTCGTCGCTGCGCCTCACCTGGTCGCCGCCGCCGTGCTGTTCAGCACGCTGGCGAGCATGGCGACCATTTCGCTCGTACTGGTGTGGATCGTTTGAAAATAGGATGAGAAAACGCCTATGCGGAAACGCTCGATTCAAATTATCGCCAATCCCGGTGCGGGGCAAGAGGGGCTGAATTTGAAAACGGTGCACGCCGTCTTCTCGGAGTATGCAGTAGAGTGGGATATCCGGATCACAAAACAGGCGGGCGATGCGGAGCGTCTGACCAGAGAGGCGATCGAGGCGGGCGTCGACGTCGTTGCCATCTATGGGGGCGACGGCAGCGTCGCTGAGGCGGCCGCCGCACTCGCCGGCGCTTCAACCAAGACTTGTCTCGCCATTCTCCCCGGCGGTACCGCCAACGTGATGTCGATTGAGCTGGGCATCCCCGCTGCGCTGGAGGGCGCCTTGCGCGTGGCGGCGGATCCATCCAGTGTGACGCGCGTCATCGACGTAGGGGAAGTAAACAAGCGCACGTTCGTTTTGCGCGTGAGCATGGGATTAGAAGCAGAAATGGTAGCGGGCGCCGACCGCGAGGCTAAAGACCGCTACGGCGTTTTCGCCTATCTGTGGTCTGCAGCGCGCAACGCCATGGCGCCTCAAACGGCTCGTTATCGGCTCGTTCTGGATGGCGAGGAGGAGGAGATCGAAGGCGTCACCTGCATCGTGGCCAACTCCGGCAATTTGGGCAGAAACGGACTGTCTCTGGCTTCTGCCGTTGCAGTGGATGACGGTTTCCTCGATGTGTTCGTGATCGAACAGGCGGGCTTCAAGACCTTGCTAGATGTGGCCGGCTCCGTGTTGAACGCAGGGCAGCCATCGTCGGACCGAGAAGAGACGAACGCTGTAGAAAGGGAGGCGCCATCGGCGATGCATCGCTGGCGTGTCAAAACCGTGGAAATTTTCAGCGATCCTCCCCAGCGCGTCCAAAGCGACGGTGAGCTGTTGGAAGCTGGGCCACTGTGCTGCAGCGTCCTTCCCGGTGCGCTGCGCGTGCTGACGCCGGCAATGTAGTGTCCTCCGTATAGTTATATGTATATGTGTGCACCTGTTGTGAAACACACAACGCGCATCTCCTTGCTATAATCGGTGCATGGGAGACAAACGGCGCACGTTCGATCCGGTGCGTTTTATCCGCACGACGGAGGGCCAGCTGGTCATCGGCTTTTTTGTGATTTTGTATGTCGTCGGCGGTGCGTTGATCTGGCGTTTCTACGGCCCGGGCGGCGCCGTCGCAGGCTGGCTATGCATGACCGGCGGCGTGTTCTTTTTCTTGCTGTTGTACGGCATTGTTTCGCTCATCGGCTGGTGGGCGAATCGATAGGCGGATCGCCCCATCGGCGGTCCAGCTCTCGCTCGCCTCGTTTCATGGCCAACAGCAGGGCATCTTGGTCCACCGGCAACGCCAGGCAACGCACGCCCACCGCGTTGTAAATGGCGTTGGTGATGGCCGGGCTGATCGGGATCGAACTGATCTCGCCGACACCCTTGGCGCCGTAGGGCCCCTCCGCCGTGGGGTCTTCGACGATGAAGTTGCACATCTGCGGCGCGTGTTTGATGCCCGGCATCTTATACTGGCCAAGATGTCGCGTCCAGGGCACGCCGTTTTCTACAATGTAGTGTTCTGTGAGCGCGTTGCCGAGGCCCATGACGATGCCGCCCTCGATCTGGCCGAGCAGGCTGAGCGGGTTGATGGCGCGGCCGACGTCGTGCGCAGAGACAACGCGCTCCACCGTCACTTCGCCGGTCTCTGTGTCTATGCTTACCAGCGCCGCATGCACGGCATAGGAGAAGGCGAAGTGCATGTCGCCGCCTGTGCCCAGCGGTTGGGTCTTTGGCGCCCAATATTCATAGCGCAGCTTGGGCGACCGCCCCTCCTCGATGAGCAGTTTGACGGCCTCGGCGAAGGGAAGAGAGCGGGATCGAGAGATGGCCGGTCTCAGGTGTTGCAACAGATGCCGAGAGCCTTTCTGCGCTCCTTGTGTTTCGCCGCGAACGGCGGCCAACCGCGCTTCGTCTACGTACGCCAGCCCCTCATGGAAGGCGATGACCTCCGGTGGAACGTCGAACTTCTCGGCGACGACGCCTTGTAGGCGTTCGCGCATTGCGCGCGCCGCCAGCCGCGCTGCGTTGCCGCTGAGGTAGGTTTGCCGGCTGGCGGTGGTGGGGCCGCCGTCAGGCGTCAGGTCGGTGTCCATCACCAGCACACGGACGTTGCGAATGGGCAGGCCGAGCTCTTCGGCAGTGCAGGCGGCCAACACGCCGATCAAGTTCTGTCCCATCTCGGCGCTGCTCGTGCGGATTTCGGCGCAGCCGTTCGGGAAGACTTCGATCTCCGCTTCGGATTTGTCCGGCGCGCCGCCGCCCAACCCGGTGTTCTTATAGCCTGCGGCGACACCCCATGCGTAGACTTTGTTGCCGACGCGCAGCGGAGCAAAGAGGCTCGAGGAGAGACGATCGGAAGGCGATGCACACTCTCCCTTCTCCACTCCGACTCCCCTGCCCTCCTGCTCTCTTTCCAGCCACCACTCTTGAATCGCCTTTTCCACTTTTTCCAAGCAGGTCAACAGTCCGACGCTCTCGCGCAACACCTGACCGGTGGCGGTCACTGCGCCGACACGCATGGCGTTTTTGCGGCGAAACTCGATTGGGTCCATGCCCAGCGCCTCGGCGACGATGTCCATGTTGCTCTCGACGGCGAAGGCCGACTGCGTGACGCCGAAGCCGCGGAAGGCGCCGCACGGCGCATTGTTGGTGTACATGGCGTAGCAGTCGATTTTGGCGCTGCCGACAACGTAGGGACCGGTGGCGTGCGTGGTGGCGCGCGTCATCACCTTCTCGCCCAGGCTGGCGTAGGCGCCGCTGTCGCCGTACAGCTCGGCCTCCACCGCCGTGATCGTTCCATCTCGTTTGGCGCCGGTCTTGATACGAATGATGGTCGGGTGACGCTTGGGATGGAAACGTAGACTCTCCTCGCGCGTGTACAGGATTTTGACCGGCCGTCCCGTGACCTGAGCGGCGAGGGCGGCGTGAATCTGCCCGGCGATGTCCTCTTTGCCGCCAAAGCCGCCGCCCATCACCGTGCCCTTGATGCGCACGGCCTCTTTGGGCAACCCTAGGCAGCGCGCTACCTGGTCGCGGTCGGCGTAAGGAATCTGGCTGCCCACGTAGACGGTCAACTTATCGTGATAGCCGAAGCATGGATCGTTCCAGCCGGCGGGCACGCCGATCGAGCATTCCGGTTCCAGGAAGGCATGCTCTGTCATCGGCGTGCGATAGGTGCGCTCTACGATCACGTCGGCGGCTGCGAAGCCGGCTTCAATGTCGCCGTGGCGCACTTTGATGTGTTTGAGCAAATTGCCGTCCGGTCGGTCGGGATGCAGCACCGGCGCGTCCGGACGTCTTGCGGTCACCGGGTCGGTGACCGCCGGCAACACTTCGTATTCGACCCGAATCAATTTGAGCGCATCGTGCGCCAGCTCATCTGTCTCGGCGACGACCAGCGCAATCGGGTCGCCTACATAGCGCGCTGCGTAATCGCCGCCGGCGAAGACCGGCCAGTCGGCCTCAACGAGGCCGTGGCGCAGTGCGCCGGGCACATCCTTTTGCGTCAACACACACCAGACGCCGGGCAGCGCCTCGGCGGCCGAAGCGTCGATGCTGAGGATGCGCGCGTGGGGGTGTTCGCTGCGCAAGGTGGCGCCGTAAAGCATCCCCTCAAACCAATAATCGTCGGCGTAGAGCGCCCGCCCCGTCACCTTGTCGATGGCGTCGGGTCGAGGCAACGGCTGCCCCACGTAGTGCAGCGGTTCGACGTGCTCGGGCAGCGATGGCTCCGGCATCTGGCCGGTGCGCATCTTCTCGGCCGCGGCTTTAACTGCGTTGATAATAGAGGCGTAGCCTGTGCAGCGGCAGTAGGTGTCTTTGAGGCAATGTTTGATTTCCTCGTCGCCGGGATCGAGGTTTGCGTCGAGCAACGTCTTCGCCTGCATGATGAAACCGGGTGTGCAGAAGCCGCATTGGGTGGCGCCATAGCGGACGAAAGCTTCTTGCAGCGGATGAAGCGTTTCGAGTTCCGCGCCTTGATCCCCGTTTTCATGGAGGTGGACACTTGCGCTTGCAGATTGCTGCTTTCTCCATGTATCGGCCAGCCCCTCGATGGTCAACACCTCGGCGCCTTGCGCTTTGAGGGCGGGGAAAATGCATGAATCGACGCTGCGTCCGTTGACGAGCACGGTGCAGGCGCCGCATTCGGCCTCGTTGCAGCCGATCTTGACGCCGGTCAGTTTCAAGTCGTAGCGCAGCACTTCGGAAAGAAAACGACCGGCGGGGACATCCAACGTGTGTTGCACGCCGTTCACGGTCATGGTTAGCGTCGGCATGGTGGCTCCTCCTTTTGGAACAACGAGTTGCGTGTTTCGTGGGGTGTGACGAAACGCGCACCACTCAAACAAACCTTGAACGGCTCTGCGCCCGTTCGATTGCCTTCGGCAGCACGCGGCGCAATAGCACCGCCACCATCTCGTGGCGGTATTCCTTCGAGGCGCGGTGCTTGCTGGTGCGCAGTTCGGCCTGCCGTTGTGCGGCGACAACGGCGGCTTCGATGGCGGCTTCGTCCAGGCGAGGGGCGTCTAACAGAATTGTCTCGCTCTCGGTGGCGCGGAAGGGGATCGGCCCGGCCGGGCCGAGAGCAATCGTCACAGCGGTCGCCCGTTCGCTGCTTTCGTCCAGCGTCACCTGTGCGGCGACGCCGAGGATGGGCAACGCCACACCCTGGGGACGCATGATGCGGTCGAACGCGCTGCCGGTGCGCTCTGCCCGCATCGGAAAGCGAAAGGCGCCGATCATTTGGTTGATGGCGAGACGATTTTTGCCCGGTCCGGCGAAGATTGAAAGCAGCGGCTGCCAGGCGCACTCGACACCAACGCCGTTCCAGGTACAGATCTGCACTTCGGCGTCGAGCGCCAGCAGGCCGATGGTGCCGTCGGCGGCAGGCAGTGCATGCGCCACATTGCCGCCGATGGTGGCGACGTTGCGCACCTGGGGGCCGCCGACCACACTGCAGCTCTCCGCCAACGCCGTCCCATAGCTGCGAATCAGAGGGCTGGATTCGAGGGCGGCGTGGGTCGTCGCCGCGCCGATCACGATCCACCCCCCCTCTTCGCGAATTGCATCAAGGCCGCGGATTGTCGTCACATCGATCAACGCCTGCGGCGTCGCATGATTGCCCTGTTGGACGTCTAAGATCAGATCGGTGCCGCCTGCAACGAGCTGCGCCGCGCCTTCGTACCGGCTGAGCAGCGCAAGCGCCTCTTCGATGGTCGCAGGGGTGTGATAGGCTCGCCAGCGCATGGTCTCAGCGTCTCCGAGAACCTTGTCGAAACGACAGCGAAATCGGATTCCTTACAGTGTGTGGAGCAGTATAGCAAAAGAGACCGTCACCTGTCCATCCCGGCAGGAGGCTGTCGCTGCGGCTCCACAAACCCTCACCTCTGCCCCTCTCCCAGCATGGGGAGAGGGGGAAAGGTGCGCCGTCGTTGCGGCTTGCAGCCGCAGGTTCTCCGGATTCACCGTAGCTGCGGCTCGCAGCCGTAGGCTCTCAGATGACCGGTGAGCGCGTTCTAAGCGCCGAGTGCGGCGAGAGCTTTCTCTACACTGTCTTCCGGCTTGACTTTGACTTGGGCGTCGACGATGCGGCCATTTTCGTCGATGACGAAGTGGCTGCGCTCAACACCCATGTATTTCTTGCCGTACATGCTTTTTTCCACCCACACCCCGTAGGCTTCCGCGATGGTGTGATCCTCATCGACGATCAAAGTGAAGGGCAGATTGTACTTGGTCTTGAACTTACGATGAGATTGGGCGCTGTCGGGGCTGACGCCGAGGACGACGGCGTTTTTCTCCTCGATGACCGGATAGTTGTCGCGAAAGCCGCATGCTTGAGTGGTGCAGCCCGGCGTGTCGTCTTTCGGATAGAAATAAAGAATGACCCGCTTGCCGCGAAAGTCGTGAAGCGAGACCGTCTCTCCGCTGTCGGTGACAGCGGTGAAGTCAGGCGCCATGTCACCAATTTGTAAGCTGCTCATCATTTTTTCTCCCCGAAAGGTGTGTTATGCTTGCGATTGCTACGGCAGAAATTGCAACTTCGCTTTGTAAGTTTGAAGACTTCTCGGCCAACGTCAGCAACATGGCTTTCAATTCCCGATCATCGACGATCGCCAACTGCTCCAGAGGGATGGCACTGTGGCTTTGGGGGACGTTTGCGTTTGCACTTTTTTTGGGTGGGTTCTCTGCGGCGTGGGCGCAGAGCGTCGACCCAGCGGCCTCCGACCAGAGCAAGATCGTCTCTGCGTTGGTGGAAGAGCTGCGCGGCTCTGGGGAGGGCGCTTCTTTTTTGGTGATTTTGAACGAACAGATGGACCCGCAACAGATTGTCGCCACTGCAGGCGCCGAGGACGTCGTTGCGAAACGCGCTGCACTCTATGCTGCGCTGACGGAGCACGCCAGACGCACGCAGGCGCCTCTGCGCGCCTGGCTCGATGCGCAGGGCATTCCCTACACGGCGCACTATCTGGTCAATATGCTCGAAGTGCAAGGTGATTTGAAGCTTGCGCAGCAACTGGCGCAAAGGCCAGAGGTGGGACGGCTGGCGCGCAATCCGTTGGTGCGCGGCTTCGAGGTCTTCAACCCGCATCGTTCGGCCTGGTCGAAGCGAGAGACGTTGCCTGTTGTTTCATCATCTGTTTCATCGTCCTCGGCAAGTACAACACTCCCCTGGGGATTGCTCGACGCCAATGCCGATGATGTGTGGGCGCTGGGGTTTCGCGGTCAGGGAATCGTGGTGGCGGGACAGGACACCGGCGTGGTCTGGGATCATCCGGCGTTGCAACGCTCCTACCGCGGCTGGGACCCGGCGACGATGACGGCCACGCACGTCTACAACTGGTTTGACGCCTGGGGCCGCGATCCCAATCCCGACGGCGCCTGTCCTTCCGATCCTCAGATTCCTTGCGACGACGATCTGCGCACCGGCCACGGCACCCATACGCTGGGCACGGTGGTCGGCGACGCCACAGGGATGGGCGACACGGTCATCGGCATGGCGCCGGACGCCCTCTGGATCGCATGCCGCAATATGCGCAACGGTTTCGGCACGCCGGCCAGCTACACCGCCTGTTTTGAATTCTTCCTGGCGCCTTTCCCACAAGGCGGCGACCCCCTGACCGACGGTCGGCCGGAGTTGGCGCCCCACGTGATCAACAACTCCTGGGGCTGCCCGCCGCAGGAAGGTTGCGACGCCGATAGCCTGCGTCAGGTTGTGGAAACGATGCGGGCTGCCGGCATTTTCGTGGTGGCTTCTGCGGGCAACGAAGGGTCGAGCTGCTCCACAGTCAGAAATCCGATTGGCCTACATGACGCCGTGACCAGCGTCGGCGCGCACGCAAGCAACGGTGTAATCGCCTTTTTCAGCAGTCGCGGCCCCGTCACGGTTGACGGCAGCGGTCGTCTGAAGCCCGATCTCACGGCGCCGGGCGTCGGCGTGCGTTCGGCAGGCCGGCTCTCCAACGGTTGGCCGACGGCGAACCTCACCTTAAGCGGGACCAGCATGGCTGCGCCCCACGTGGCCGGCGCCGTCGCCTTACTGTGGTCGCTCGATCCGACCCTGATCGGCAAAGTCGAGGAAACCGAACAGATTTTGCTCGACAGCGCCACGCCCGCTCCATCGGCCGACTGCACCGGCGGCGAGCTTCCACAAGTTCCGAATCCTGTCTATGGGCACGGTCGGCTGGATGTGCTGAAGGCGGCGCAGCTCGTGTTGGCGGATCGTGTGGCGATCGCGCTTGAAGCATCCCCTTCACGTGGAGGCACGCTCAGTGGCGGGGGCGCCGTTGCGCCCGGCACTCCGGTAACGGTGACCGCTACGGCGGCTCCCGGCTATACGTTTATCAACTGGACAGAGGGGGACGTCGAAGTGTCCACCGAACCTGTCTACGCCTTCACCGCTCTAGAAAATCGGAGACTGACGGCGAATTTTCGTTCTCCAGGCCGTCTATGGTTTCCCCTGATTTCCCGTTAGGGAGGCGCATGCTAATGACTCTGTCATCCACCCCTGTCGTCCTGATCCCGGGCTGGCTGGACACCGCCGGCAAGATGGAGGCGATGGCAAAGCATCTGAAAAAGCAAAGATTTTCGTCGGTCATCGTCTCACCGCAGCCGAGCGACGGCTCGGCGCCCATCGAGACGCTCGCTGTCCAGGCATTAGCAGAGATCGACGCACAACTTGGGCCGGATGCTGCGTTTGATTACGTAGGCTTTAGCATGGGCGGCGTCATCGGCCGTGTCATTTTGCATTGGCTAGGCGGTAAACAGCGCATCCGTCGCTTTGTCACCATTTCCACGCCGCACCGGGGGATGTATGTCGCTCGGTTCATCCGGCAGCCTGCTTTGCGTCAGATGCAGATGGGCGGCCCTTTCATCGAGGCGTTGAATCGGCATCTTGACGATTTCACC
The DNA here is from genome assembly GCA_025055055.1 of Caldilinea sp. Classification (GTDB taxonomy): domain Bacteria; phylum Chloroflexota; class Anaerolineae; order Caldilineales; family Caldilineaceae; genus Caldilinea. The sequence continues at coordinate 24,225 of JANWYX010000440.1, forward strand.
GAAATTCCTTTTCTTTCCGTCTGGACGCCGTTTGATTTGACGGTAGTGCCGCCGGATAGCTCTGTGCTTCCCGTCGGCAAATCGCTAAAAGTGCTGAATCCGGCGCATCCGTTGATGGTCTATGACCCACGTGTGCAGCAAGCGGTGGCCGACTTTTTGGGACGGGGTTCGTTCTGAAGGGGATTGTCTGGGAACTCTCTAGGCAGACGTTGAGTGCACCGATTGCCCCATCAGCTCCTCGAGGGAGTGATCTTCCACCGCAAAGACTTCGATGGCAGCCCTTCTCCCCTTGAACTGACGCGGCCCCAAGGGGACAAACTCAATAGACTCCCAGTGGGTCGATGTTTCGATGAAATGTCTGAGTGTGTCCACCGTGACCAAAATCTGATTCGATTCACAGGATTCTTCTAGGCGTTTAGCCAGGTTAATGGCGTCGCCGATGGCGGTATAATTCATGAGGACAGAGGCGCCGATGTTGCCGACGACGGCTTCGCCGGTGTGGATGCCGATGCGCGCCGAAAGGCGATGCATACGGTTTTGATTGCGTTTATACATTTCCCGTCGCATGGCGATTGCGCTGCGCACTGCGCGCTCTGCATGGTCGACGTAGGTTGTCGGCGCATTGAAGAGCGCCATGAACCCATCGCCCATGATTTTATCCATAAAACCGCCGTGTTCGATGACGATGTTTGTGAGAAAGGCATAGTAGTCGTTCAGAATCTGCACGACATCGTCGGGCGGCAACGTCTCAGAAAGAGAGGTGAAGTCGGAAAAGTCCAAAAAAAGTGCGGTCACCGTTTCGCGGACGCCCCCCAAACGAGGCGGCTGCGGGCTGCTGAGCAATGTCTCCACCAACGGCTTCGCCATATATTGCCGTAGCCGCTGGTTGGCTGCGATCAGCTCGGCTTGCAGATTGACGTTGCGCCGACGCAGACGCACTTTATCCATCACTTGGCGGATGCTCAGGCGAATTGTCTTGAGACGAAAGGGTTTGTTCACGTAGTCATCGGCGCCCCCGAGCATCGACTTGACGGCGAGCTGTTCGGAGGTCAACGCACTGACCATAATGATGCCGGCCATTTTGTCGCGTTTGCGAAGCTCGGCGAGAACTTCCAGGCCATCCATTTTGGGGATTACCACATCCAGCAACACCAAATCGGGGCGAACCTCGTCAAATAATTTGACAGCTTGTTCGCCGTCGGTGGCTTCGTACAAGTCATGACCGTCGGCCTGAAGCATGCGACGCACGAGCTGTAGGGTGGCGGGTTCATCGTCCACCAACAAAATTTTTAGGGGTTGCGACCCGGTCAGCTTGGGCGAGTCCAGCAAAGTGTCGATCATCATAAACACGCTCTAAGAACTGGAGTATCGTCTGTTTACATATTAGCTTATATGTAATACGATGTAGATTGCAAACCTAAAAAGAATTCGGAGGTTGCGTTTGACTTCTTCCGGCATTGTCTCCCTGGCAGGGTTAATCGGTGAGCACCTCGCCCAAATCGAATCTGCCTTGAACGCCGCTCCATCGAACTCCGGCAGAGCAGGGGACGAAACGGTCGTCACCCGTTTTGCGAAGGAACAGTCTCAAGGCTACGTGGGTGCGATGGATCGCGGCGCCATCCTGTCGAGTGTACGCGAGCTGCAACGGCTGTTCGACCGGCTCCTGTTTCTGGAAAAATGTACGTCGCTTTTTGCAGCTCCGCTCTCGCTTTCCGAAGAACTCAACCAGCTGATGGATGCGCTTTGGCAACGGCACTCCCTGGCATTCGCCGCATTGGTGCTGGGTGAGGCTGAACTCGGACCTTATTTTTACCACGATCTACGCGGCATCCTCGATGCACGCCGCTATTTAAAAAAACAGTGCCCTTTACCACTCTGGGGCGAACTGGCCCATGCCTTGGTACGGCCTCTCGATCCCGAAGAGCCGGATTATTTGTTGATCGACGACATCGCCGAAGAAGATCGCCCGAAACCCGAAGAGTTCCCCTGGATGCCGCGCAGAGGCTCCGTCTTGTTCTTGCCTTTGCGCAAGGAGAATGTGGCGATCGGGGCCCTCATTCTGGGCGGCGGCGCCCCTGATTATTTTGCCGACCCCGAACTACGCCTGGAATTGGTGGAATTCGCCCAGATTGCCGCCCGGGTTGTTATAGGCGCTCAAATTCAGGAAGAATTGCAAGAACGCTCCGGCCAGCTGGTCGGTCTTCAGTTGTTCACACGATTGCTTGCAGCTTCACTGTCTTCACCTCGAATTCTCTCCATCGTGCTGAACGGCATTGCAGAACTGATGCGCGCCGTAACAGTTCTGATCGTCTTTCGTCGCACTCTGATCGGCGATGCGCTGCACCGGCTCAGCATGGAGACGCCCGGAGCGCGCATCCTTCAAGACCTGATCTGCGTCAGTCGCTCCGAAAGCGATCCGATAGCGTTGTTGAGCCGGCTGCAGAAGCTGTTGATCTGGACGACCGATGCCGGTCAATCTCTTTTCCTCGACCCTTCACAGCCGTTGGAGTCGCCGGACAACCTTTATTACAATGAAAGTGGTCAGGCGTTAATCACGCCCATCACTGTCGGCGACGCCCCTCTTGGCGCCATCTACATTGAAGCCGCCTCTGACGCTCCGGCCTACAGCGAGGAGGACATGGTGGTCATGCGCACTGCCGTGAATATGGTCGCTATCGTCCTGCAGCAGATCGACTGACCGACCCACCTTCTGCATCGTCGGCTTTGCAAGGGCGGCTTTGCAAGAGCCCTCACTCATGCACAATCACCAGCGTGCCCGGATTGTCCGGCGTGCTGCGGAACCAGGCGGTTTTACCGTCCCAGACCGGCCCCGCCCAATCGAAGAGCCATTTGGCGTCTGCGTTGGTCATGTTGATGCAACCGCGACTCTTGGGGCGGCCAAAGTCGCTGTGCCAATAGGTGCCGTGAAACGCATACTCGCCGTAAAAGTATTGCACCCACTGGACATTTGGCAAATAGTAATAGGAGGCGCCGCTGCCGCCCGACATCGTCTGCGAGCGCACCTTCATCCGAATGCGAAATTCCCCTTGGACCGTGGGCGTTCTCGGCAGACCGGAGGAGATCACAAAGCCGCGGATCGCCTTGCCATTTTCATAGACAATGGTCACCTGTTCACTGAGGTCGACGCGAATCCACCGATCTTCGTCAGGGGGCTCGATCGGCGTCAAACGCGCCAGAAACTCTTCGGTGGGAAGAAAGGCGGTGGTGCGTCTTTCGATGTCGCTCATCGGCGCCCGTTTGATGAATGGGCCCACCAGGGGTTCTGTGAATGGCAACGGTGGTTTTTCCGCCGGTCGCGGAAGATTGGCCGTGATGGGGAAAAGCGACAGGCTGGAGGCGGGCGCAAAGGCGCTGCTGCTGTGGGGAGAAGGCGCTGCCGCGCGTTCGTCGGCGCGCACAACTTCCCCTGCTCCATCGATTCCAATGATCAGCAACGCCAGAGCAAGTGCGCAACGAAAAAAATGGCGCATATGAACGGACTGCCGGAGCCCGGCGAATTTTCTGAAACTCATTCACGCAACCTTCTCTGTCATTGAGAATAGCTTTGCATCGCTATTTATTGTAGCGCGTCTTTCCTTTGGGCGCCAGCCCCGTGAAGGGTTCAGGAGAGAGGGGGCCCCGTTGCGGCAGGGCACAACAAGACGCCATCTATCGAGAAAAACGGTGGACAGCAGGCCGTCGCAGCGTCGAAACGCGTCCGAAGTCCAAATCAGGATGGAGTTTGCGCCTTCAGCACAATCTGCGCCGGCTCTCCCCAGCTTCCTTCGAAGACAAATTCGCTCAACGGTCGACGGCTGCGCGGGCCTAGCTCGCGCTCCCGATTCTTTTCATCGAGCATCTCCGGGTCGCCCAGATAGCCGATCGCAATCGCTGTGACCGGCTCAAAACCTTCCGGGATGGCGAAGCGTTGGCGCGCCCTGTCCGGATAAAAACCGGCCATCTGATGGACGTATAGGTCAAGCGCCGTAGCCTGTAAGGTCAGGTTCATCACCGCCAGCCCGACGTCGTAGAAAGCATGCGCGTTGGGACGGCCGCTGGCGGTCGTCATCTTCGCAACGGTGAGCATTAACACCGGCGCCTGCGCCGCCCAAGACGCATTGCTTTCCTTAAGCACGTCGACCAGTGCAGCGTGTGCTGCGGTTCCACGCACACCGAGCAGAAAGTGCCACGGCTGACCGTTGCCGCTTGAGGGCGCCCAACGCGCTGCCTCCAACAGCGAGAGCAGTTTTTCCGGCTCGACCGGGCGATCGGCGAAGGCGCGCGGGCTCCAGCGTCTCCGAATCAACGGATGCACCGGAAAATCGGTGGAAGCCAGTTTCACTTCACCCGAAGGCGCAGTCATTGTCCCCATGCGTTTTCTCCGTCTGTATCTGTAGTTCCGATTCCATCAAAAGCCATTTTAGTGAAGAGAGTTTGTTGCCGAAGGTCTGTAGTAATGCGTTCATTTGGCCGATGTGAAATGAGGGCCATGCATGCGCAATAGGTCGTTGCGCAACACCTGCAACATCGCCCGCGGCGCGCTTTGGCCGACGGCGGCGACCATCGGCGCCATGCCGCTGCGATCCCACCAGAAGAGCTCCGGCTGCGCCCACAAGGAGGTCGGCCATTCGCCGCTGACGAGCTGCAACGCCGGCCATTGCGCTAGCGTCGCAGGGCGAGTCTGAGGCTCGACGAAACGCAGCTCTATCTCCGAGCGGCCACGCGTCGTCCACACATGCAACCACCAGAGCGGAGCGCAATAGAGCCCATGCAGTTCTGGCAATTCGTGCAGCCCCATCCAGGTCCGCACCAGGCGCGTGAAGGCGTTTTCCAGGCTGAGCATTTGACCGGGCGGAGTGACCCATTGACTGAGCGCGCGCAAGCCCGGCGTCCGTCGACTGAGTCGCCAATAATAGAAGTTGCACGCCTGCGCCAGAGCGCTCTTTCGGATGACGCCGGGCGCAGGCTGTACGTTGGCGACCACTTCCATGACACCCCCGCCCACCGCCCGCAGCGCCTCTGCTGCATGAGGCGCCGCCCATCGGTTGCCCGCATATACGACAACCGGACGTTGCGTCGGCGCCAATCGGCTCAGCGCCTGTCCGAATATGCGGCTGAGCTCAAGTAGAGAACGATGTGTGGCCGGAGCGGGGTCATCAAAACCGCCGACAATTGCCAGCATGTCAGGGGCCGCCGTCACCAACGCATTGGCTAGTTCGGTCACGTTAAGATCGGCGTCGAGTGTTGTGCTGCCGATCGCTTGGGCAGGCGCACTGCACAAGGCTGCGTGCGCAGCGGCCATGCTCTGCGTCGACGATAGACCTGCCACCCAGACGCGCACAGGGGGACGTGGGCTGGCAGCGACCGCAACATGGGACAGAGGCGGAAATCGCACAGGGTCTGGGCTGTCGATCAGCGGAAAGGCGGTTGTGGCGTCCACCAGCAGCCGTCCCAGCCGATCGCCCATCTGACAACACAGATTAATGACGGCCGTCGCCAAATTCTCGCTTCTGCGGTGGGGCGAAGCTTTCCAGGCTGCCAGGCGATAGACGCCGTTGACGTTTTCCAGCAGGCAGGCGCGCACCTGATTCACTTCGACGCCCAGGGCCAGGATCGAACCGTCGTTGGCCGTCGCGCCGCCGCTTGCGAGCGCTTCCGGAGAATCGGTGGATTGTACTGGAGTCGAGGAATGCACCATCGCTTCAGGCTCCTGTTGCAATGCGCCACCAACGCTCAAGCATCTCGCTCAATGGGGTTGACGAAAGCGCAGATGACCAGTGCGTCAACTGTGCGGCGAGCAGGCTAAGGCGAGACGCCAGGAGCCGGGCGAAGAGTGCTCCGGCCGCCACCCACAGCGCGCGCTGGCCGACCCAGAGCCACGCACGCATGAGGCGCTGCGCCCACGCCGGCTGCTGCGCCAAATGACGTTCACCGTCGACGACGAAGAACAGCAAAGAGGCGACAGTGATCGCCAGCGTCAATACGCCGGTGAGAAAAACAGTCCCCTCTGCGTCCCAATTCAGGCTGTTGCGAGCGACGGAGAAGAACTGAGGCGCTAACGTGCCCTGCACTGCGCCGACAAGGGCGACTGCGGCTCCGATGGAAACCAACCCCAACGCCGGCACAGCGCCGAGCGCACGCAGCCCACGACGCCAAACGCCGCTTTGCCCCGACGATGCTCGCCCCTGGGCAAAGATGCGCTCCAGGCCGGCGACGGCCATGACAATCGCCAGGAGCACCGGAACCCAGCTCCAGGGTTGCCCCTGCGGATCGGCGCGCAAGGCCATCGCCAGACGAGATGTAAGGATGCTTTGCCAGGTCACGACGACGGCGTAACCCAGCACGGCGCCCACCAACACATATTGCGCCAGCCGCGCCAGCAGATGGTCGCCCAGCAAGGCGCTGAAGATCAGAAGCGTGAAAACAAAGCCAATCCAGACTCCGGCGGTGCTTGCTCCCTCCGGCCCTATCAGGCTATCCATGCTCTCTCCCTCCACGCAGCAGCAAAGCTAGATTCCCCAGCGCAACGATCAACACGATCGTCAGGGCGCCGTACTGTTGAACGGCGAATTGAAGGCGCATTCGGCTCGGCTCGAAGGCGGAAGGCGTCTCGTCGAGAAGCCGCACATAGTGATAAGCGCCGTCAAATCCGCTGACGAGGCCGACGAGCTGTCCGCTCTGCAGATAGGGACGCAGCGGCGGGTCGGCGCCGGCGGCGGTGACCGCCACCACCGGCGCCCGATTGAGCGGCGCCACCTGTTCGAGCCAGTGTTGTACATCCTCCGGCTGAGCTGCTAATACAACCGCCAGCCGGCTGCGCACAGAGCCAAGCGAGGGCAATGCAACGACGCCTCCGGGCAAAAAACGCACATCGATCGTCGGCTGCACGGGAATCCCTGACAAATCGGAGGATCGCGCTTCGGCGAGAGAAGCAAAGAGGCGTCGAGCCGTCGCCGGTCCGTTGGGCAAAAGCGAGATGATGTCGAGAACAGTCTGCCGCCTCTGTAGATGACGCAGTACAGGCGCAGCGAGCATCTCCATCTCACCTGCGGTTGCCGGGTCGTACGCCCAGAGCACTTGCACAAGCGCACCGGAAGGCAGCGCTTCGATGGCTTGAAAACCGGACTCCACGCCTTCCCAGCGAATAGGCTCGCCGGGCAAAGGAGATGGGCGCAACAGCAGCGGGAAGAGAACACCCATGCCCATCAGCAGAAAGATCCAGGGTAGCCAGAGTCTCGGGGCTTGCGTCACAGCCGGCTGCACTTCGACGCCGACAAGCGTCTCCTCCGCCATCCACTGTCGCACCTGTCGCATCTGGGTTGCGTTCAGAAGCGACTCTGCCGGAATAGGCGAGGAAAACGACGTGCCATGCTCCTCTGGAAGGGCGGCGATGCGCAGCGGTTCGAGCAGCCCCTGGACGCCGCTCACCAGCCGGGATGCAGGCCTCGGCGGCGTCATCTCACCGCCGACGTCTGGGTCCTCCTCTTCAAATGGGGCGTCATCCTCGCCCAAAAAACCGGGGTCCAACCAAGGTTGCTCCCCTGCGGCGCTTGGGGACTGCGCACCTGCCGTGGCGGAAGCATCTGCCACCCGGCCGACGTCTCCGTCCGGTGTGCGCAGATTGGCTCCGCAGCGATTGCAAAAATTCGCTCCGACGCGATTGGGGGCGCCGCAGTGTGGACAGAGAAGAGTCGCCATGCGTTCAAATTCTTCGCAACAAGAGTCGAATTCCCGTTACAAGGAGGGCCAGGCCGCCACCCAAGAGCGCACCGCGCAGCGCCGCCATCACCGGTGCGTCCAGGAACCATCGGGTTACGTCCGCCAGCCTGTCCATCGTTTCGCCCACTCCGAGCGCAGCGCCGTCGAAGGGCGTCTGCACCAGCAGAACCAGGAGAAAGCCCAACAGCATCCAGGCGCCGCCGCGGCGACCGACGCGCAGATGCTGAAAAGCCGCCGCCGCCATGAAAAAGACCAGCAGGGCGTACAGTGCGGCTTGTCCCGGCGCGATCAGGGCATCAAAAATCCAGTCGAGCAAAGGGTTGACGATTCCGGCGGGACTGAGCAGGCCGGCGCCGATGACGGCTGTCAACACCGCCAGCAACGCCAGGCTCAGCATCCAATCGCGTTGACCGAGGAGAATGCGGCGAATGTGCAGCCAGACCACATTGACGACGCCCAAGAGCAACGCTACGCCTGCCAACAAGATCGCCCATTCAAAGCCAATCTCACGCAGGGAGATCGCCTCCGGCGCATCGTCCACCCGCGTGATGCCGACAAAAATCAAGGCAGTCAACAGCGATACAACGAACAGTCGGTTGGTGCGCACAGAGGCAGGGCGTCGCATCCGTCTGTTCTCGCTCAACTATATCAATGGGGCAACCAACAACAATACGAGGGCCAGAACAACGCCCGCCCAGGCCAACCAGCCGTCACGACCCTGCGTTGTTGTAAAGCGGCTAAGTGGGGCAACCTCCCATCGCTCCGGCGCACCCGGGTTGGCGGCAGGCCCTGCCTCTATCTGCGCCCAGGCCGGCAGCGCTCCAGGACGCCGGAAAAAGGGCGAAAGGCGTGCGTCCCAGACAGCGCAGGCGACGCAATGGGTTGCAGCATCGGGCGCAGTATAGATCACAACGGTGGGCGCCGTACGTCGAGGCATGGTAGGCGATGGCTCGCGCCAGAGTGCAGCCAGCCACAGCGGACTCACGCCCCCGACGAGAAAGGCGGGAGTGGTCAGGTCTCGGCGCTCGGCGTCGAGCAGCGTCAGTGCAAGGATGGCGTTGGCTCCGCTCAACCCGCCGCCGAGCGCATCGAGGGTAAAAATGGGCGACTCGCCGATTTCCTGGCCCAAATCGAGTAACCGGCGCCAGGCGTCCGCGATGCTTTGCGAGCTTCGTCCCTGGTTCATACAAGTTCCTCATCCTGTCGAATCGCCGCCTCTAGGGTTTGGCGCAGATGCAGCAACGCTTCATCATCCTCCAGAACAGTGGCCCAGGCGTCCAGCTCATCCCACCCCAAGAGGCTCGCCATCGGCGCGGCGGCGACAAGCGTCTGCTCGACCAGAAAGCGCAGCGGCCGATGCGCGTCCAAAAATAGCAGGAGAGGCAAACTCAGCCGGCGGCGTTTTGCCTGTGCAATCAGGCGCTGCAGCGCCGGGAAAAAGGGTGCGGAAATGCTTGGGAGGCCCGGCTCAGAATGGGTGAGTTGCGTTAAATTTTTCGTTGTCATTCCGCTTTGCGTTGCCATGGGCTGCGTCTCGCAACGTCGCCGACAAAGTCTGAACGCCGATGTTGTCCATGAATAGATTTGCGTCCATTATAGATTCGCAACGATAAAAGTGAAAACGAAAGCCTCAGCGGCTCAGTCGCTCGAACGCAACTCGGTGAAACCCTCTCCGAGCGCCTGCTGCGTGATGCCGATGACAACGAAGGCGCGCGGGTCGTGTTTCGCCACCAGTCGTTTCAGGTCGCTCACCTGAGGACGATAGATGGTGCACATGACGACGGTGCGCGGCTCGCCCGTGTAACCGCCTACTGCCTGCCAGTAGCTGACCCCGCGCCCGAGCTCGGCGATGAATGCCTGTGTGATCTCCTGCGGGCGGGTTGTGATCACCATCGCCGTGCGCGCTCGACTCGGGCCTTCGAGCACAAAGTCGGCCGCCTGGCCGTTCAAGAGCAGGGTGAGAATCGCGTACAGCGCAATCTCCCACCCGAAGATGACGCCTGCCGCCAAGACGATCGAGCCATCTACAAACAGATAAATCTGACTCAGCGAGAGACCGGTTTTCACCTGCAAAATGCGCCCGATGATGGCGGTGCCGCCGATCGTGGCGCCGGCCAGATAGATCAGCCCGCCGCCGATGCCGCCCACCAGTCCGGCGTAGACGGTGCTGAGCAGAACGTTCTCGGTGATCGGCCAGCGGGCGAGCAGAAGCGGCAGATATTCGTCTGCCAGGCCGATGGCGGTGGAAAAGACCACCACCGCCACCGCAGTCAGAATCAAAAATCGCCAGCGACCGAGATAGA
>JANWYX010000454.1 GCA_025055055.1 Caldilinea sp.
CTCGTCGGCGGCGGCTACGGCGTGGCGCCCTTGCTCTGGCTGGCGCAGCGGCAACTTGCTGGGGGCGCACAGGCGACGGTGATTGTCGGCGCGCGCACACAGGCCGATCTCCTATACATCGACCGCTTTGAGCGGCTGAGCGCTTCGACGTCGTCGGGCGCCTTGACGATGCAGGTGACCACCGAAGATGGAAGCCGAGGCCAGCCTGGCCGCGTGATCGACGCGTTGGCGCCGCTCGTTGAGCGCGGCGCAATCGACGGCGTCTACGCCTGTGGGCCACATGGCATGTTGCAGGCCGTCGAGGCATTGGCGCAGCGGGCCTCTCTTCCCTGTCAATGCAGCTGGGAAGCCTACATGCGCTGCGCCATCGGCATCTGCGGCGCATGTGAGCATGCAGGAAAAGTGCTTTGTCTAGATGGCCCGGTGCTTGCGACACAGCGATATCCCAGCGCATCTTCCCATTGTGCATCGTCCTTATGACGAAACCATTTTATTGTCAACTCCAACAGTTCCTGGATGAAGGTCTGACCGTTGCGGTGGCGACAATTGTCCAGGTCAAAGGCTCGACCCCACGCGAGGTCGGCGCAAAGATGGTCATCCATCCCTACGGCAAGCATGTCGGCACGGTCGGCGGCGGCTGCGGCGAGGCAGAGGTGATCCGCGCCGGCCTCGACGTTATCGCCGATGGACAGCCGCGCATCGTGCGCATCGACCTGACGGAGCCGATTTCGATGCAGAGCATGGGCGTCTGTGGCGGCATATTGGACGTTCTGATCGAACGGTGGGGGCCGGAAGAAACAGAAACCCAGAACAATCCTGGGCGGGTCGAGTCATGATGCGTGCCATCGCTGCGGCGCTGGCAACTTCCGCCGAGCGTCGGGAGGCAGTCGCCCTTGTCAGCGTCGTGCAGGCGATGGGCGAGTTCTCTGCTACACTCGGGCGTCACCTCGTGGTCTGGCTCGATGAGCGCACCCCGTTGGGCGACCTGCAGCTCGGCGACCTGCAGCCCCGGCTCATCGAGGAAGCGCGTGCGGCCCTGCGCGAACGACGTCACGCCCGGCTGGATTATCGCACCGAAGCGGGCGCCATCACACTTTTCGTTGAGGTGCAACCTCAGCCTTATCACCTCATCATCGCCGGGGCCGGCCATGTGGCGGCGCCGCTGGCGGTGATGGCCTCTCTTTGCGATTTTACGGTGACGGTGCTGGACGATCGCCCGCAATACGCCAACCGTGAACGCTTCCCCACCGCCGATCGCGTGATCGCCGGTCCATTCCGTGCGGAGCTGCGCAAGTTGCGCGGGGATCGCCCCACTTTTGATCCCAACACCTGCATTGTGTTGGTCACCCGCGGTCACCAATACGATGTCGATCTGTTGCTCGAAGTGTTGGATGATCCGGTGGCTTACATCGGCATGATCGGCAGCCGCCGACGCGTCCGCGCCGTCTACGAGCTGCTCGAACGCGAGCGTGGCATCCCTCGCCACAGGTTCGACCGCGTCCATGCGCCGATCGGGTTGGACATCGGCGCGCAAACTCCCGCCGAAATCGCCGTCGCTATTCTGGCCGAGATCATCGCCGTTCTTCGCAAGCGAGCTCCAGAGCGCCGCTAGCAAAAAAGTCAACAACACACGTAAATCAACAACACACGTAAAAGAGGGGATTGACAAGCGTCATTTTTTGCGTTAAGCTATCAAGTAATCATTACGTAACCGATTACGTAATATTTGCGAACCCCATGAAGCGAAGCGCGATTACCCAAAAGGAGATTGCGGCGCGGTTGGGCGTTTCTGTCGCAACCGTTTCGCGCGCACTCAACGACCAGGACGGCGTAAGTCCGGAATTGCGGCGGCAAATTCTGGAGCTGATGCGACAGGAAGGCTATGCGCCGGACGTGGCGGCGCGCAACCTGGCCACAGCGCGCACGGAGACGATCGCATTCGTCATGCATCAACATCCACAGGTCTCCAACGACGATCCATTCTACTCGTTGATCATGGCGGGCGCGGCTGCAGAGCTTGCACAGCACGGCTATCATATTTTGTTGTCCCTCCTGGATGACGAGACGATGGCGCATCCGCAGCGTTTCGCCGTAGTTCAACAACGCCGCGCCGACGGACTCATTCTGGCAGGTCCGGACATTGCGCCCTCTTTCATCCTGCATATGCTGGCCAGCGACACTCCCGTGGTGCTGGTGGACAATGCGTTGACGCAGACCGGCGTGGACGTCGTCGTTGTGGATGACGTCGGCGGCGCTACGACCGCGTTGCAGCACCTGATCGGCCTCGGGCATCGCGACATTGTCTGTCTGTCGGGTCCGGAGACGTGGCATAGCAACCGGGAGCGGGTGGCAGGCTATCGCCAGGTGATGGAAATGCACGGTCTGACCCCAAGAGTGATCCGTTCAAAGGAAACGACCATCTCCAGCGGCGAAGCCACCATGGTGGAGGCGCTGGAGACCTGGCCGGAGCTCACGGCGGTCTTCGCCATCAACGACTCTATGGCGATCGGCGCCATTCGCACTGCGAACCATCAGGGGCGACGGGTTCCTGAGGACTTGGCGGTGGTCGGCTTTGACGACATTCGCTGGGCGGAGCTGTGCACGCCGCCGCTCACGACCGTGCACGTGTTCAAGCGGCGCATGGGCCGACTGGCTGCGCAGCGACTTCTCGATCGGTTGGCGGAACGGTCGTCGAAAGCAGCAGATGCAGGGCACACTCCACCGGTGCGCGTAATTGTCGGCGCCGAGCTGGTTGTGCGTGAAAGCTGCGGCGCCGCTCTGAGAAGCTCGCTCCAGAATCTCGCAGGTGGCTAGCGTCAGACTGCAAGGAGGATGCCGCATGACGTGAAACGTTCTGAACCGCTTTCGAGCAAAGTCGATCCTTTCTATCGCAGGAGTTTCACCCTATTTCAACCGAAAGGAGATCGTCCGATGAAACGTCCCATTTTTCTTTTCAACCTGCTGTTGATCCTGGGGCTGATGGTCGGCGCATGCGCTGCGCCTGTAACTGCACCTGCGGCTGCACCCGGAGAGCAGCCGGCCCCCGCCGCCCAGAAGGTAACGATTCGCCTGGCGACATGGGCGGGCGTCGATGAATCTGCCGAACTCCAGGTGCTGTTGGACGCAATCAATAGCGAGCAGGACAGGTTCGAGATTGTCCATGAACCGGCGCCCGCCGACTATTACACCAAGATTCAGACGGCGCTGGCGGGCGGCACCTCCGCCGACCTTTTCTGGCTTTCCCAGGAGTGGATCGCCGGCATGGCTGCCCAGGGTGCGCTGCTCGACATCACCGACTTTCTGTCCGCCGACACTGTACATCCTGCAGCGAACCTCGATGACTACTTCCCCGATATTTTGAAGACAGCGCAATATCAGGGACGCACCTATGGTCTGCCATGGATTGCGCAGCCGGTGGTGCTCTACTTCAATCGGGCGCTCTTCGACGCCGCCGGCGTCGACCAGCCCACCGCCGACTGGACCTGGGATGATTTTGTGGCCGCCGCCGCTGCACTGACCAAGGATCTTGACGGTGACGGCAAGAACGATCAGTGGGGCTTCACCATGAACGGCTGGCCGCCGCCGCAGATGTTCGTTTGGCAGGCGGGCGGAGAAGTGATCACCGCCGACCTCAGCGCGTGCCCGATCGACACGCCGGAGGCGATCGCCGGCTTTCAGTTCTACGCCGATCTGATCTATGACGACGTGCACACGCCGCCGGAGGCTGTCATCCAGGAGCAGGGATTCGGTGAGATGTTTAAGGCGGGCAAGATCGCCATGTTCATGGGCGGTGCGGCCGACGATCTGGATCGCGTGCCTGGACTGGACGTCGGCGTGGTGCGTGTGCCCGCCGGCCCGGCCGGACGTCCGACCTTTGCGTGGACGGCCTCGACCGTCATTGCGGCGCAGACCCAGAATCCGGAGCTGGCCTACGAGGCGTTGGCGCTGTTGACCGAGAAGATTCACGGCTGGAAGATCGTCGCCCCGCGCAAGTCGCTGGCCAATGTCGAGGCGCTGGTGGCGGCCGAGCCGCGCAAGGAGAAGAAT
>JANWYX010000040.1 GCA_025055055.1 Caldilinea sp.
TGCTGGCCGCCGGCTCGCCCACGCACCCGACCGACGACTCGCTCTACTACGGCTTCCGGCGTCATCTTGGTCGTTACGGCGAAGGCGAGCCTTTCATCCACTCTTGGTTCGGCTCTCTCTTCACCCATCAATACAGCCACGCATGGATCGATTTCCGCGGCTACGTGGATCGCGAAGGCGTGGACTGGTGGGAAAACTCGGTGCGGGCCTCGCAGGCGCACTATGACTTTGCCATCGATATGCAGGCGCAGTCCAAGACACTCGGCCCTCGCTCGTGGGGATTGAGCGCCTCGGATGGCCCAGATGGTTACAACGGCCTATACGGCGCGCCGCCCTCCGGCTTCGACAATCGTGCGCATCTGGTGGATGACACGGTTCCACCCTATGCGGCTATCGGCTCCATTCTATTTCTGCCGAAGGAGGCCATGGACGCCATGCTGCACTATTTCGCAATTGAGGAGTTGAAGGGCAGATATGGTTTTGTGTCGGCTTATAACTTGAGTCGCAATTGGTTCTCCGGGGATGTCATCGGCATCGATAAAGGCATTTCGCTGTTGATGTTGGCGAACTACGAGAACGATTGGGTCTACCGAATCACCATGAACAATCCATATATTCTGACCGGCCTGGAGCGCCTTCAGATCGTCAAGAGAGAACGCCAAGGATTCTAAGGCGATGACCACCATTCGAGACGTTGCAAAACGCGCCAAGGTGAGCGTCACCACCGCCTCTTATGCGCTCAACGGCGTCGGCTCGATCAGCGACGCCACGCGTGCGCGCGTGCTCCGGGCGGCGGAGGAGCTGAACTATCACCCCAACGCCTTTGCCAGGCAGCTGAAAAAGGTCAAAACGCACACCATCGGCGTCTTTATCACCGGCTTCGGCGGCGCATTTTGGGATGAGATTCTGGAAGGCATCCATGAAGTGATGCTGACCACCGAGTATGACCTCGTGGTCTGCCCGCGCAGTCGATCGGAGCGCCGCATTTTGATGTATCGACAGGTGGACGGCGCCATCGTTTTCGACTCCGAAATTTCGGATGAAATCGTGCTGAAGCTGGCTTCCCGCCGCTTCCCGATCGTAGTGATGGACCGGCTTTTGCAGGCCGATTTTGTGGCGCCGGTTTTGTTGGACAACGCCCAGGGCGTGCGCGAGGCGTTCCGGCATTTCTACGATCAGGGTCTGCGCAAAATGGCCTTCGTGTCCGGCGACTTGAACTCCTTCGACAACACGGAAAGAATGCAGACCTTTCTGGAGGAAGCGAGACGATGCTGCGTGGAGCCGGCGCTTCATTACGGCGCGTTCACCGAAATTTCCGGCTACAACGCAGCCAGGCGCATCATTCAATCGGGCAGCCTGCCGGAGGCGGTCTTTTGCGCCAATGACCAGATGGCCATCGGCTTTTTGCGCGCCATGCAGGAGCACGGGCTGAAAGCGCCTAAAGACATCGCCGTCGTCGGCTTCGACGACATCTTGCTCTCTCGTTGCGTGCAGCCGACGCTCTCGACCGTGGGTGCGCCTCGGCAGACGTGGGGCGCAGCGGCGATCCGGCAATTGATCGAATTTTTGGAACATGATGCGCCCCTGCATTTGCAGCGCATTCCCACACGGCTGCTGCCGAGACAGTCGAGTACATTCGATGGCAAAGTGTAGTCGCTGCCATGAGGTGCATTGCCTGTTGTTTGCTTCGCGCCGCAATACGAGACGATTTGCGGGAATATGCGCAAGGCTTCGGAAAATTACGCATGCGTCTTGCAGGAAAGTCCCGGTCGGCGAGATAACGGAACATCCGTTCATACGGCGCAGCCGAAGATCGAAGATAAGACCGGGCCGTATGAACGGAAGGGCTATTTGACCCCGAGTCATGCGAACAAGGAACTTGGCGGCGACGGCCAAGGCGAACTAACGCGCTGCTTGCATTTTTCGGTCATCGATGTCTCCCTTATACTTCAGCGCATCGCTGCCTCTTTCGCCTGTGCGAATGCGAATGACATCCTCCACCGGATAGATGAAAATAATGCCGTCGCCCTCCTTGCCGGTGCGCGCCGCTTTGACAATCGCCTCGACCGTCTTATCGACGTTGTGATCGCTTAAGACGATGTTGACCTGAATTTTCGGGAGCAAATCCATCTGATAGGATGTGCCGCGCCACGAAAGTTCAATGCCACCTTGGCGACCGTGCCCGTGCACTTCGTGGACATTCAAGCCGACGATGCCGATTTCGCGCAGCGCGTTCTTGACGTCCTGCAACGCTTCTTCACGAATGATTGCTTCAATTTTCTTTGTCATACAGCAAGCTCCCTTTTGTCATGAATTGCTGCAAGACTCGGCTGAGCTCGATGTTGTTTCCCGGAGCCGAGTCTTGCAGCAGAAGGTGTCAGTGAGGCAAAATGGTGGTCGCCGCCGAACGGAGAGCGCCGGTTGAGCCTTTGAAGCGAGGCCCAATGCGGCCGCCGTGCATCACCACATCGTCGTTCGTATAACCGGCTGCACCCATTTCCGGCAGGTCGAGGCCGGCAAGTTCATCCTCGGGTTCAGAGCGCAAGATTCCAAGCGCGTTTAATATCTTGAAAAAGACAAGGCCACAGATGAAGACGGTGATAAAAATGGCGGTAACTTCGGTAAGTTGAGCGAAAATTTGCGCGCCGCCTCCGTAGAAGAGACCGGTCACCGGCTTCGCAACGCCATTCCAGCCTACGGTGAGGGGATTGCCGTTCGCAAAGAGGCCGACGGACAGAACGCCCCAGGCGCCGTTGACCATGTGCACCGGCGCTGCGCCCACCGGATCATCGATGTGCAGTTTCTCCAGCAGAAAGGTTGCTGCGGCAACCAAGATGCCTGCAATCAAGCCGATGACGACGGCGGCCCAGGAGTCAACGAATGCACACGGCGCCGTAATGGCCACGAGACCAGCCAAGATGCCGTTGACCGACATGGCCGGGTCCGGTTTTTTGGAAGGTCCAAACCACCACATGAAAAACATGGAAGAGAGACCGCCGGCCGCCCCGGCCAACAGTGTGTTGACCGCAGCGACGATCGCCAGATCGCGGAGACCGCCGGTGAAGCCCAACGCAGAACCGGGGTTAAAACCAAACCA
>JANWYX010000092.1 GCA_025055055.1 Caldilinea sp.
GCAGCCGATCCGACGTGGCGCACGCTCGGCTCACCTTCCGGGAAGCCCCGAGCTTTCCGGAAGGTCATGTTCCACGATGCACCGCCGAGTATCATTTCCCCTCTCGCCTGGCCACAACAAATGCAATGCGGCTGCGCCAGACGACAGTTTGTCCCGACAATTGCCGTTCAAATAGCGTTCGAACCTCTATAATTTCATGGCTGCTCAGCAGCGCTGCAAGTCGCTCAACGTAGGCAGGGCGATCGCCGGCACTAGGTGTGAACCACCGTTGCACCATCGCCGGCGTAACCGGCGTTTCACCTTCCTCCATTTCAAGCTGTAAAGAGACTTTCATCCCCGCCGCTTCCAGTGCAGCTTGCAACGTCTTTTCGTCCCAGTTGACCAGCGGATCGTTTACATCGGCGTAAATGGCTTCTTCGGCCTGCCGCCAGCGCTCCATCAGATGCGGAGCGAGACTGTCCTGCTCAAAGAGAGCATACAGTCGCTGCGTATAACGTGGAATGCGCTCCGCCAGGCTGATGACGCCGCGAGACGCCAAGAGTTCGGCGAGCAAACGACAGGCGGCGTATTTGTCCGACTCGTCGAGCAGAGCGTTGTAGCCGACGATAGCGTCGAAGCGCAGGGGAAGCGGCGACAAGGGCGACGGAGCTTCACTGGTGATCGTTCTCCCATTCTGTAAAGTTAGAAAGGATGGAAGCTCCTCCAGCCGTCCTTCCATGACGACAGGGCGTTCAATCAACGACAGACGCTCGGCCATTTGGCGGAGCGCCTCGGCATCGCGGCGATTGCGCGCCAGCGCATAGACACCGCCCTCGGGCGTGCGCCGCACCGCTTCCCAAGTGAGCAGGCCGGAGCCGGCCTTCAGGTCGAGCACCACACTGTGGCGGCTCAGCTTCGCGGCGTCGAGCACGCGGTCGCGTAGGCGCGCAAGCCGTTCGCCTGCGCCCGAGATCGTGCGTTGCAGCCATCGCTCACGCGCCGGGTCGTCGGGCGAGTGGGTAAGGATTTCCCCGCGCGCCTCTTCGACGTCCAGCATGGCAGCGAGCTGCGCCTCGCGCCGTCGCGCCACCTCCGCCCGGATCATCGCTTCGTAGCCCTGGTCGGAGGGTTGGTAGAACACCTTGCCTTGCAGCGACGTCGGCAGGTATTGCTGCGCCACCCAGTGATCTCGATAGGCGTGCGGGTACAGATAGCCTTCGCCGTGGCCAAAACCTTCTTTGTCGCGGCTGGCGTCTTTCAGGTGATTGGGCACGCCGCTGTCGGCCTCCCTCGCCACCTGCTCCAGTGCGTCGAAAAAGGCGAAGGTTGTGTTGGATTTTTTCGCCGTCGCCAGATAGAGCGCGGCCAGCGCCAGGTGAAAACGGCCTTCGGGCATACCGACCTGTTCAAAGGCTTGCGCGCAGGCGTTGACGACCTGAACGGCGTTGGGGTCGGCCATGCCGACGTCCTCGCCGGCGAAGATCAACATGCGCCGAAAGATGAAGCGCGGGCTTTCGCCCGCATAGACCATCTTCGCCATCCAATAGAGGGCGGCGTCTGGGTCGCTGCCGCGTAGGCTCTTGATGAAGGCGCTGATGGTGTCGAAGTGATAGTCGCCCTCTTTGTCGTAAAGCACTGCGCGACGCTGGATCGACTCCTCTGCGATGGCGAGGGTGATGCGAAGATTGGGCGTAGGAGGCTGCAGACCGCTTTGCGGACTTGCCGTTCCCGTCGTTTCCACCGCCAGCTCCAGGGCGTTGAGCACGGCGCGGGCATCGCCGTTCGCCACTTCGACCAGGTGCTCCAACGCATCTTCGTCGATGGTGACGTTCAGTTTGCCGTAGCCTCGCTCCGGGTCGGCCAGCGCCTGATGCACGATCTTGCGCAGATCGTCTTTGCCGAGAGGCGTAAGCTGAAAGATGCGGCTGCGACTGACCAGCGCTTTGTTGACCTCGAAATAGGGGTTTTCGGTGGTGGCGCCGATGAAGATGACCGTGCCGTTTTCAACCCATGGCAGCAGTGCATCTTGCTGCGCCTTGTTGAAGCGATGCACCTCGTCCACAAAAAGAATGGTGCGTTGTCCGTAAAGGCGAGCGCGATTCTGCGCCTCTTCGATCGCCTCGCGAATCTCTTTGACGCCGGCCAGTACGGCGTTGATGGCGATGAAATGGGCGCGCGTCGTGTTGGCGATGACGCGCGCCAGCGTAGTCTTGCCGGTGCCGGGCGGCCCGTAAAAGATGAGGCTGGAAAGCTGGTCGGCCTCGATGGCCCGACGCAACAAGCGGCCCGGACCGACGATGTGCTCCTGGCCCACGAATTCATCGAGCGTGCGCGGCCGCATGCGCGCAGCCAGCGGCGCGTTGCGCTCCACACGTTCCAGGTTGGCCTGTTCGAAGAGATCGAGGTCTTTCATTGGAATGCAAACTTAGGGTGATACGCGCCCTCGGTCAGCTCGACCGTGCGCCGCCAAAGCGCCCGGAGCCGTTGCACACTCTGCTTCAGCGCTGCAGCCTCTGCTCCGGGAGCAGCCAGGATGGCGCTCATTTCCTCTGTAAATTCTTCGGGCTTTTGCGAGAACTGCTCGATCGTCGCCATGGCGCCTTTGTCACTGATGAAATAGCAGCGATTGAGCGCGAATAACACCTGCACCAACATTGTTGCAACGCGCGTCATACACCCAACCGTGTTGTACACAT
>JANWYX010000117.1 GCA_025055055.1 Caldilinea sp.
CCGGACAACTTCGACAAGGAGTTCATTCGTCTGTACTATGCGGCGCATGGCTATCGTGGAGAGGGCGAGCCTTTCCCATTACCGGCCGAACTGGCGTTGCAGGCGGCGCTGCGTTACATTCGCACATATGAACTGCTGACCGGCGCTTCCTTTGAGCCGGCCGCCTATCCCGCCGCCCCGCGCATCGAAGCCAATCTACGGCGCTGGCTTGAAAGTCCATGCTGAGCTTCAAAATCCTCTCGATAATTTTTGACTTTCGAGAGGAAAATGGCTATACTGAAATTGTCAGTGCCCCCATGGTGGAATTGGTATACACAGCAGGTTGAGGGCCTGTGCCCATTAGGGCATCTCCGTTCGAGTCGGAGTGGGGGCACCACAAACAGGTCGGTCTAACTGCGAGACCGACCTTTATTTTTCATAGTAGCTCTACCGCCAGCGCCGTCGCCCCGCCGACGCCATGGCACAGGGTCGCCAACCCGCGCAGTTTGCCGTGCGCACGCAGCGCATGCACCAGCGTGACGAGGATACGCGCCCCGGATGCCCCGATAGGATGCCCCAGTGCAATGGCGCCGCCATGCACGTTCATTTTCTCATAGGGAATCTCCAGAAGGCGGCGCAGCAGGACATTGTTCAGCGCAAAGGCTTCGTTGTTCTCGATCAGGTCGAAGCTGTCGAGGTCGGCGTCAAGTTTATGCAGCAACTTGCGGATCGCCGGCACAGGCCCCTCCACAAAGCGCCAGGAGTCCACGCCCGCCCACGCGCCGCCCAGGATTCTGGCGATCGGCTTAAGGTCATAGCGCTGGACTGCGCGAGGGCTTGCCAGCACTAGGGCTGCTGCGCCGTCGGAAATTTGACTGGAGTTGCCGGCGGTCAGCACGCCTTCTCTGGCAAAGGCGGGACGCAGCGCAGCCAGGGTCTCCATCGTGGTGTCGCTGCGGATGCCCTCGTCTTCAGCAAAGAGCACGATGCGTTTGCGCTCCTGGATTGCATAAGGAGCAATTTCGTCGGCGAACTTGCCGCTTGCCCTCGCCTCGGCTGCACGGGCGTGCGACAGACAGGCGACTTCGTCCAACTCTGCGCGTGTGACGCCATGCATTGCGCAGAGGCGTTCCGTCTCCTCCCCCATCAGCTCGCCTGTCAGCGGGTCGGTGAGGCCATCGACCAGCATGGCGTCCTGCAAGTGTTCGGCGTTGTCGCCGATCAGAAGTTTGTAGCCCCAACGGGCGCGCGCGCTGAGCACAAAACCTGCCTGCGACATCGATTCGACGCCGCCTACCAGCACCAGGTCGGCGTCGCCGGAGCGGATCACAATGTCGCCGTTCATCACGCTCATCATCCCCGACGAGCAAAGCATATCGACGGCGTAACCGTCCACCTCGGCCGGGATGCCTGCCTTGAACGCCGCATGTCTCGGCACAAGCTGTCCGTGCCCATGTTTGAGGATATTGCCGAAAATATAGAGATCGAGATCGGCAGCGTCGATGGCGGCGCGGTCGATCGCCGCCTTCATAACATGGGCGCACAGATCGACCGGAGAAACATCTTTGAGCGATCCGCCAAATTTTCCAATCGCAGTGCGCACGGCAGAGACAATGTAGGTCTCGGACATCTGGCTGCTCCTTTGCAGTGACTCATGGCGGCGGGCGGCGTCGGCGCAACCTGCAACGGGGCTGCGCCGACGCACAGCGGCAAGACACTATCCGGCTACATCACAGATTCGGGTCATAGAAGTAGAACCACTTGGTGTTGAGGTGGTCGATGAAGCCGTC
>JANWYX010000169.1 GCA_025055055.1 Caldilinea sp.
TGTCCTGCCGCAAATGGGGACGGGGAATGCATCGGGAGTGACGGAGCATGGAGGCAAACCGTTAGGCGCCGCAAATGAGGTCGTGTCCTTGCGCTTAAAAATCAAGCTTGAGTTTCTTTTTCAAAAAATCAACAGATATTCGGTTGGCACCGCCGCCGGGCACTCAATCAAGAGTTGGACAAAACGCCATCCCTGCTTGGCATAGTCGTTAATAAGGTCTTGATAGGTCGGATGGTTTGGATGCTTCGAAAGTTTTGCGCCGATCTGCACAGGCAGCGTAATGAACTTGTAGGTGTATTTTATCTCGTTTCTCCTGAAAGGACGTCCAGGATGTCCTGGCGCTTTTTCCATGAATCCGGTTTTTTAAGACGTCTGCCACCGTGTTTGTGTAGATAGGCTTTGGTGTGCCCGGTGGATGTTATCCTTGATCCACCTTTCTGGCGCGCTCCAGCAGCGTGGACGCACATTCGCATCGCCCAAATCAACAAACACCCGGAATGGATTATTCACTATCCACAACTTCACCTTATCGTATGACTCCCGCTCCTTGAACGTCGCATCCACAGAACATTATCAAAGGAGAATCTTCTCTCGATCAACACGAACTTTTCTAGGTTGGGTCGAAAAGGGCGCAATCGTTGTCAAGGCGGGGGGGCATGCCGCAGCTGTTGCGCCTTATCTTTGCGTCTTCGCATCATGCAGCCGGGAAACAACGTTGCGATAGTCGGCGTAGCCTTCGAGATAGCCGGATTGGAAGGTCGAATTCGGTGCGATTTCTGCCATTGGGTGTCGCCAACTGCGCGCCGTCACGACCACATCGGGGCCGAGTACGCCGGCACCTACGCCCGCAAGGATGGCGGCGCCTCGCGCCGGCCAGTGGGCGTCTGGAGCCACGTGCACGGGCCGGCCCGTCACGTCGGCGAGCAGGCGCATCAACGCACGGCTGTGCGTGGCGCCTCCTGACAACAAAAGCGGAGATGTCGTCGACGCTTCTCCGGGCGCGGCGACGCTCAACGTTTCCAACGCCCAGCGCACCTCATAGGCGATCCCTTCGCACAGGGCGCGCACCATATCTGCGGGCGCGTGGTCGAGGCGCAGCCCTATGAACCCCCCGCGGCCTGCGCCGAGCTGTACGCTGCCGTTCATCGGCGCAAAGCGCAGGCCGTGTGCGCCGGGTGGGCTGTTCGCCAGGGCAGCCTCCAACAGGGCAAACCGATCGCTCGCCTTCGGCCACACGATCTGCATCCACCATGCCATCACCGCACCGAAGCCCCCGAGCAGTTGCGAAAGCGTAAAGAGGCCGGGCAAGACGTGAAAGTTGAGCGCCATGCTTTCGGGAAGCTCCTCAACCGCCGGCGCAGCCGTGAGCGTCGTTAGCACCCAAGCCGTTCCTGTCGCCAACATCGGACGCCATGTCTCGACGACGCCCATTCCCAGCGCTGCACAACACTGATCCTGTCCGCCGACGACCACGAGCAGATCGGCGGGCAATCCTGTCGCCTGCGCCGCCTCCTCCGTAAGACAGCCTGCTCCTTGGCCCGCCTGCGCCGGTTCCGGCAATTGACGGGGAAGCACGCCCGCAAGCGCGCAAAGCTCTTCCGACCATGTTGCGGTCGCCCCTTCCAGCAGCAGCATCTCCGCTGCGCCGGAAAAGTCGATCACCGGTCGGCCGGTCAGCCGCAGAAGCAAAAAGCTGTGCACATCGAGGACATGCGCAGCGCGCTTCAGGAGCGCAGGAGAGTGCTGCGCCAGCCACGCCAGCGATGCCAGCGGCAGACCGGCGTAAGGATGCCAGCCGGTCAGTCGTCGGATGTGGGCGGCCTTCCCTTCCTCCACCCAGCGTTCGACGACGGGCTGGGCGCGATGGTCGAGCCATGTGATGAAGGGTGTCAGCGCTGCTCCGCCGCCGTCAAGTGCAATCACCGAGCCGGCCTGGGCGGCCAGGGCCAGCGCCGCAATGCGCCCTTGCCCGGCTGCGCCCGAGGCGATGCGGCGCAATGCAGTGCAGA